>JAYUZB010000104.1:0-5875 GCA_043752185.1 Chitinophagaceae bacterium | reverse complement strand
TTACACAAAATGAAAAGAAAAACTTCAATTGAATTACCTTTGCAAAGAAATTACTACCATGAAAAGAACACATATCATAATTCTGGTTTCCATTGCTGCCTTAATTGTTACGCTGATCGTTTTTTCGGCAGGCGATTTTTCAACGTATGAAACCATCGGCTCTGCCCAAAAAAAGCCGGGAAAATATGTACACTTGATTGCCAAACTGGATAAAACAATGCCGATTGAATACGATGCTGTGAATAACCCCAATTACCTGAGCTTTTATGCAGTTGACAGCCTGGGTGGAAAAACAAAAGTTGTTTTTCATAACAGCAAGCCAACCGACCTGGAAAAAAGTGAGCGCATTGTTATGAAAGGAGCCATGAAAGGTGATCATTTTGAATGCAAGGATATACTTTTAAAATGTCCGAGTAAGTACAAGGACGATAAAAAAGAATTGGAAAAAACAGTTACCAATCAACAGAATACTACTAACTAATAATTACACCTAATGCAGTTTGAAGGCGAACACTTACTACCGGGGCGTATCGGACATTTTTTTGTAATACTTGCATTTGTCGCATCCATTATTTCAACCATTGCCTATTTTATTGCCGCCAAAAAAACTGACCTTGTTGAAAAAAAATCGTGGCTGAATTTTGCCAGAATTGCTTTTTCAGCACAACTCATTTCTGCAGTTATTATTTTCGTTTTCATATTTTACATCTGCGCCAACCATTATTTTGAATACATGTATGCTTACAAGCATGCATCTAAAGAATTGGAACCAAAGTACCTGCTGGCCTGCATTTGGGAAGGACAGGAAGGAAGTTTTTTATTGTGGACCATCTGGCACAGCATACTGGGTATCTTCATCATATTTAAATCAAAAGAATGGGAAGCGCCGGTAATGACGGTGATTAGCCTGGCACAATTCTTTTTATTAATGATGCTGCTTGGTTTTTATGTGGGTGATGTAAGATTAGGCAGCAGCCCCTTCACATTAACGAGAAACGAAATTGCAGGCCCCATCTTCAGTCAGCCTAACTATTTAACTTTTATTAAAGATGGTATTGGTTTAAATGTTTTACTACGTAATTACTGGATGGTGATTCATCCGCCGGTTTTATTTTTAGGATTTGCATCAACTATTATTCCGTTTGCCTATGCTTATGCAGGTATACAAACCAAACGCTTTGGCGATTGGGTAACCCCTGCACTGCCCTGGGCTTTGTTAAGTGCCTGTGTGTTGGGTGTGGGTATTATGATGGGAGGAAAATGGGCTTACGAATCTTTATCCTTTGGTGGCTATTGGGCATGGGATCCGGTAGAGAATGCTTCATTGGTTCCCTGGTTAATATTAATTGCCGGGTTACATACCATGGTAATTTTTAAAGCAACAGGGCATTCTTTAAAAGCCAGTTACCTGTTTGCCTTTCTCACTTTTATATTTATTCTGTACTCAACTTTTTTAACCCGTACAGGTGTATTGGGCGATACATCAGTACATGCATTTACAGATGCCGGTAAAGCCATCAATGTAATGATACTGCTATTTGTTGCTGCATTTACTTTACCGTCAATTGGTTTGTTAATAGGTAACTTAAAAAATATCCCAACCATACAAAAGGAAGAAAGCACCAACTCCCGTGAGTTCTGGATGTTCATCGGCTCATTGGTTTTCTTTTTAGCAGCCATATTCATCATTGCAAAAACATCGGTACCGGTTTATAATAAAATTTTTGGAACAAATATCGCACAGCCCGAAGATGTGGAGTTTTCATACAACAAAGTAATTGTACTGGTTGCTATCATCATTGGTTTATTAAGTGCCGTTACGCAATACTTTAAATACAAAAAAACAGAGCCGGGTTATATTTTAAAGAAGATTGCTGTACCAACTGTTATTGCAGCCATCATTACTGCTTTACTGGCTGTTTTTTATCCGCTTACCTATTACAAAATGGGCGCAGGTTTTTTAGGTGCTGCTTATGTTGCTTTATTCGCTACCATCTATTCTGTAATAGCCAATGGCATGTATATATGGAGCGGATTGAATGGAAAATTGAAAGCAGCCGGCGGTTCCATAGCACACCTTGGTTTTGCATTGATGATTGCAGGTATTTTAATTTCATCGAGCAATAAAAAAATAATCAGCAGCAGCAGTGCAAACGGTATTAATTTACCAATAAGTGGTAAAGATCCGTTGACCAAACAAACGGATAACCCGTTGGAAAATCTTACACTCATACGCCAGGTACCAGCCACCATGGGGCCTTATGAAGTTACTTACCTGCGTGATTCTTTTGGCAACGAAAAAGGAAGACGTTTTTACGAACTGTTGTTTCAACGCAAAGATACCGCTACAAAAAAAGTGGTTGAGCAATTTACATTGTGGCCCGATGTGTACATTATGAAGGATAACAACATGAGCAGTAATCCCGACACAAAAACTTATTTGAGCAAAGACGTTTTCACATTTATTTCTTATGCCATCAACAATAATAAAGAAGAAGATACCGCACAGTTTGCCATAAAAGAAATGGCCGAAGGAGATACTGCTTTTTACAGCAATGGTATTATTATTTTAAACCGTGTGGTAAAAAATCCGGTAAATGAAAAGTATAATTTTAAACCAACCGATGCAGCCCTGATGGCTGATATAACTCTTATCAGCAAAGACAGTTTACATTATAAAGCAATGCCGCTTATACAGGTAGATGGCATAGGTGTTAACCAGGTAGATGACACCGTTTACGCACAAAATATGTATGTAAAATTTGCCGGCGTTACAGATGGCCGTAAAGTAAAAATAGGCATCAAGGAATCTGATAAACTGATTCAATATGTAACACTTAAGGCTTATGTGTTTCCTTATATCAACTTAGTATGGCTGGGGTTAATTATTATGGCACTTGGCATTATTATGAGTGCTGTTAAAAGGGCAAAGCTATCTACTTTTTACGCCGCACTGGCTTTGCTTTTAGGAGCAGCCGGGCTCTTCTATATGTTTCTTTTTGCAAATTAGAATCGCAATCGGCCTGTAACTGGCGTATTACTTTTTCTACTTTTTTATCAGCATCGCTGTACAATTGAGTACTGTCGAAAAATGTATAGAGTAAAGCAGAATCTTTTAAAAATGAATCAACCATTTTAGGCACCTGATAAACCAGCAGGGTATCGCACTGGCTTTTAATAATTGCATAAGCGGAATCTATTCTTGCTTCTGAAACAGAGTCTTTAAAATGCTGTATTTCCAGGTCGGCTTGCGGCTTTTCACCTGCGGTGCACCCGCCAAACAAAATAATAACATAATAAATACTAAATTTTAAGGTTACCTTAAGCAACATATTGATATAAATATAGGTCTGAGTTGTAAATTTACAGTATGCAAAGGCTGAATTGCCATAAATATTATCAAACAAAATTAATCCTGATCCTGGTATTATTTACCATAGGTATCAACAATACCCATGCCCAAACTGGTAAACTTGATACACTTACAACTTATGCTGTAGTTTATAATGGCGATACTATTGAAGCGAAGACCCTGTATAATTTTGCAGTATACACCCGCATTAGAAATGCCAACATGGAAACCCGTGCAAAAATGACCCGGTTGCGCAACGCCATCATTGTTACCTATCCGTATGCCATGCGCTCAGGTATCATACTGAATGATATAAATGCAAGGTTGGCTAATGTAAAAGATAAATCGGTAAGGAAAGAATACATCAAGACAAGAGAAAAAGAACTCAAAAAAGAATTTACCGATCCGCTGACTAATTTATCCATTTACCAGGGAAAAGTTTTAATGAAACTCATTAACAGGCAAACCGGTAACAACTGTTACGATATCATTAAAGAATATAAAGGCGGCTTTACTGCAGGATTTTATCAAACAGTTGCTTTCTTTTTCAGCACCAATCTCAAACAATCTTACAATCCCCGTGGAGATGATTATGAAATTGAAATGATATTGAAAGAAGTTTGCCGCACTTATGGATTCAGTTATTACTACAATAATTTTGCTACAGTTAATTAAATCCGGCTATGTGTTTAACTTTTCCGTCACCGGAATGTTATAATTCTACATTTCACTTCCTTTTGTGTTAACAAGTGCGTAAATAGTGCTTTTGTCGTAGCAATTCTACAGGCTAATTGCCTAAAATGATTTAAATTGCAACCAGAAATTTATCAGATCAAAATGAAGTTAGATATATTGGCGTTTGGTGTTCATCCGGATGATGTGGAATTGAGTTGTTCAGGTACACTTTTGGTTGAACAAAAGAACGGCAAAAAGACTGGAATAATAGATTTAACGGCAGGAGAATTAGGAACCAGAGGTTCGGGAGAAATAAGGAAAATTGAAGCAGCTGAAGCTGCAAAAATATTAGGTGTTGAACTAAGGGAAAACCTGGAAATGGCTGATGGCTTTTTTCAAAACGATGAAGCTCATCAACGAAAGATTATAACTACCATCAGGGCTTTTCAACCCGAAGTAATTTTGT
This sequence comes from Chitinophagaceae bacterium, assembly GCA_043752185.1. Taxonomy (GTDB): domain Bacteria; phylum Bacteroidota; class Bacteroidia; order Chitinophagales; family Chitinophagaceae; genus Ferruginibacter. The sequence continues at coordinate 1,382 of JAYUZB010000104.1, read as the reverse complement.
GTAATGCGCCGCAAGACAGGCATCCCGATCATGGACGTTCATCAAAGATGGTTGCAGATGCCGCTTTTCTTTCGGGGCTGATGAAAATTAAGACTGACCTCAATGGTTTGGTTCAACAGGCCTGGCGACCTAAATATGTTTTCAGGTATATACAGGACAGAATGTTGCAACCCGATTTTGTGATTGATATTACGGATGTGTTTGAACAAAAAATTGAGGCCATCAGAGCTTATAAAACACAGTTTCATGCGCAGCCCACAGGATCCGGCGGACATCCTGCGGATAACAGCAATCTTGATGAACCGCAAACATATATATCAACACCCGATTTCTTAGACAGTGTTATTTACAGGCATAAGTGGTTTGGAAAAATGATTGGTGTAAAATATGCAGAAGGATTTATATCAGAAAAAATAATCGGCCTCAAAAATTTTGATGCCATCATAAAAGAAAATACTTAAAAATAAAATTCAATTATTCAACATGGCAACTCCTAAATTTTCTAATGTTAATGGCTCCAACTTTCACCAAGAGCTTAAAAGAAGGGTAAGCAATTATTTTGCTGAATCGAAGACCCCTGCCCATGGGGATTTCAGTTTATATTTTAAAGCTGTTTTATTATGGACTTTGTATGTAGCCCTGTATGTACACGTAGTATTTTTTACTCCCCAAAACTGGATTGCCATATTGGAATGCCTTGCAATGGGTGGCTTAACAGCTGCTATTGGTTTTAATGTTATGCATGATGGCGGCCACGGTAGTTTCAGCAACAGCAAAATATGGAATAAGATTGCGGCATTCTCAGTAAATGCATTGGGTGCAAGCGGCATTATGTGGAACAATAAACACAATATTATTCATCATACTTACACCAACATTGATGGCATAGATGACGATATTGAGATTAAGCCATTGTTGAGAATGTGTACTTCGCAAAAGAAATATTTCATACACCGTTTTCAACATATTTATGTTTGGTTTCTATATACCTTACTGTTAATAGTTTGGGTTTTTTTAACCGATTATACAAAATATTTCAAGAAAAAAGTAGGTTCGGTACCCATTAAAAAAATGAGTGCTTTTGAGCATTTTGCTTTTTGGATTGCCAAAGCTGGCTATGCTTTTATGATGATTGTATTACCAATTATGCTGGTAGGATTTGTTCCCTGGCTACTAGGGTTTTTAACCATTGCCATGTTTGCCGGCTTTGTTTTAAGTATTGTTTTTCAACTGGCACACACAGTGGAAGAAACTACATTCCCGGTTCCGGATGCAGATATCAATACCATTGAAAACGAATGGGCCATTCACCAGGTAGAAACAACAGCGAACTTTGCTACAAAAAATAAAGTTATTTCCTGGTTGGTGGGTGGTTTAAATTT
>JAYUZB010000103.1:0-2213 GCA_043752185.1 Chitinophagaceae bacterium | reverse complement strand
ACAAAGCCTACATGGCTTTTGAACAGGAACATGAGCGTGAGCCAAGTACCGAAGAATTAGCCGAATTACTGGAGATGAGCGAAACGGAGATTAACAACATTTTTCAAAGCAATACCCGTCATACTTCACTTGATGCACCCGTGCATGAAGCAGAAGATGTAGCCATGGGCGATTTGCTGAAAGGTGGTGATGAAACCGATGAAGATGTAATGCACGATTCATTGAAAAATGAAATTCGCAGGGTATTAAAATCATTAAGTCCACGTGAAGCAGAGATTGTGAATGCTTACTTTGGTTTAGATGGAGAAAATGGTGTTACCATTGAGCAAATTGGACAGAAATATGATTTGACCAAAGAACGTATCCGCCAGATAAAGGAAAGAGCTATCAAACGTTTGCAAAAAGCAAGATACAGTGGAGCATTAAAAGCTTACTTAGGCTAATTATTAACTCAATTCTTTTTAGATAAAAAATACCCGGTTTAATGCCGGGTATTTTTTATGCCGAATTCGCTTCAACAAAACTATAATTAAATACCCTCCAGTGGGTAGAGGAGGCCTTACAATTATCCCTCATATTTGCCCCTTCATATTTAATCCTAAACATTTATAAAATGAAGAAAATTCTAATCTCTTTCACAGCAGCCTTGTTGTTCATGTCATCTTTTGCAAATGATGTACAGGTAAATGCTGTTTCTTTAACTGGCCAAACTACCGGTGGGCCACTGAATACCCATTATGTTGGTGTGCAGTTTGATATTAATTGGAAAAACAGTTGGCGTACCAGTACCAACGAAAGCAATTATGATGGGTGCTGGATCTTTGTAAAATACCGTAAACAAAGCACTTCAGTTTGGTTACATGCTACGCTTAATATTACCGGGCAAACAGCTCCGGTTGGCAGCACTTTACAACCAACTACCGATGGCAAAGGTGCCTGGATTTACAGAACTGCCAACGGTATTGGAGATGTAGCTTATGCTGCTGCCCAGTTACGCTGGAACTATGGTGCAGATGGCGTTCTGGACAATGAAAATGTAGAGATACAGGTTTATGCTGTAGAAATGGTGTATGTACCACAAATGGCTTTCAACCTGGGTAATTCATCAGCCGAGGTTAATAAATTCAGAGATGGTGCGGTTGATACCTGGTTTCCCATTAGCTCAGAAGCAGCTATAACATGCGGAACCAGCGCAGGTAATTTATATGCAGCAGGATCTTTTTTAAACAGTGGCACCATACCTGCTGCTTTTCCAAAAGGATATAATGCTTTTTGGACAATGAAATATGAATTCAGCAAACAGCAATACCTCGATTTTTTAAATACATTAGATCAGACTAGTGCCACAACCCGAAATAATATCGGTGCAACAGGCACTGTACCCAATATGGTGGTAACGCAACCTGAAAGGGCGGCAAACAATTTTAGTCCTATAAATATGCTGGCTTGGTTAGATTGGGCTGCTATGCGCCCTATAACAGAGTTGGAATATGAAAAAGCCTGCAGGGGAGGTAACAACACGCCTTCGCCATTAGAATATGCCTGGGGCAATACAACATTAAGTCCCATCGCTACTGCCACTAATCAGGGCGCAGCCAATGAAACCTGGGCAACAGGAAATGCAAACTACTTGGGCGGGCCCGGTGTACCTATGCGTTGCGGAGCATTGGCAACAGCCAGCAGTACCCGTACAACAAGCGGTGCAACTTTTTATGGTATTATGGAAATGAGCGGCAATGAAAGAGAGTTTACCATCTTCGCTGGCAATGCGGCAGGAAGAACTTTTACAGGCCTTCACGGCGACGGTACCCTTAGTGCTTTAGCTGAAGCGAATACCGCTAATTGGCCCTCTAACAGTAATAATAGCAGCATAACAACAAGAGGAGGATATTTTGCAGATGTTTCGCCACAACTGCAAATTTGCGACAGAACTATTGGGGCCCTTGATTACAATACCGCATCAGTAACTAATGGTGGCCGGGGAGTACGTACAGCAGAATAATAATTCTTTTCATCTTAAAAATTATTAAAAATGAAAAGTAAAATATTATTGTTTACAATTGTTTTGCTGTGGACAGTTCTACTAAAAGCACAACCGCCAAACAATGCCATCTTTTTTGGAAGTACCGGAGATGGGTTTAACAAATTGGCAAACGTTTCATTGTCTAATGCTATTTTTTGGGGTGGTTCCGGCGATGGATTTACCCGTGCAG
>JAYUZB010000102.1:0-5901 GCA_043752185.1 Chitinophagaceae bacterium | reverse complement strand
CATTTACTGTAACAATCTAAAAAAATGGATAATTATCATATTGCCGAAAATTTCAGCCTTTTAAGCAAATTAACAGACATCCATGCAGAAAATAATTTTAAGGCAAAATCGTATGCAATTGCCGCTTTCCATATTGAAAAATTACCCGAGCAATTAAGCGAAACTCCCAAAGAAAAAATTGCATCAATAAAAGGCATTGGTGAATCATCTGCAAAAAAAATAATTGAAATTTTAGAAACAGGGTCTTTAAAAGTATTGCAGGAGTTGATTGAAAAAACACCGATTGGTGTGATAGAAATGCTGAACATAAAAGGCATCGGGCCTAAAAAAATTTCAACCATTTGGAAAGAGATGAATATAGAAAGTATTGGCGAACTTTTATACGCTTGCAAAGAAAACCGCCTTAAACTTTATAAAGGATTTGGAGAAAAAACACAGCAGAGCGTAATTGATACCATCGAATTTTATTTAAGCAGCCAGGACAGTAATTTATACCCGCAGGTAGAAGCAGTAGAACCACAAATAACTGCCTATTTACAAAAGCTTTTTTCACCCGAAAATGTATATCTAACCGGCAGTTTTAAAAGGCAGCTGGAGATCATTGATGAACTGGAATATGTGGTTAACAGCTCCATCGAAAACATAAAACCTATTTTTCAAACAGCCAATCCACCGGAATTACTGGAAGAAAATGCCGACAGCCTGCTCTATAAACTATTGAACGGTCTCAAACTGAGATTATACGCTGCTACCGAAACCTTTGAAAAAAAATGCTTTTATACCGCCGGCAGCCCCGAATTTATCAATGATTTTATATTCCAGCATCCTGATATTGATTTTTCCGGCAGCTCAGTACCGGATGATTCGCCTGTTTTTAAGCAGGCCGGCATTCATTATATACCTTATTGCCTCAGAGAATCACCCGAAATTATTGAACGGGCAAAAGTTGCTCCCCTGCCCCAGCTGATACAGCCCGGAGATATAAAAGGTATTATACACAGTCATAGTAACTGGAGCGATGGCAGCAATACCCTTGAAGAAATGGCTAAAGCTGCTAAAGAACAAGGCTATGAATATTTAGTGATTAGCGACCACAGCAAAAGTGCGTTTTATGCCAACGGACTTACTGAAGAAAGAATACGGGCGCAACATGAGCAGATCAATACTCTTAATAGTAAACTGAAAGACTTTAAGATCTTTAAAAGTATTGAGAGTGATATATTATATGATGGCAGCCTTGATTATTCCAATGCAGTGCTGGCAACCTTCGACATTGTGATTGCATCGGTACACAGCATTTTAAAAATGACGGAAGAGAAAGCCATGCAACGCCTGATCACTGCAATTGAAAATCCTTACACAACTATACTTGGCCACATGACCGGCCGTTTATTACTAAGCCGCAAAGGCTACCCTGTGGATCATAAAAAAATTATTGATGCCTGCGCTGCCAATAATGTTGTGATTGAACTGAACGCCCACCCTAGCCGCCTGGATATTGATTGGCGTCATATTAATTATGCGCTTGAAAAAAATGTACTCATCTCTATTGACCCCGATGCACATATTATTGAAGGATTTAAAGATACCCGTTACGGAGTTTTGGCTGCGCAAAAAGCTATGGTTACCAAAGAACAAAATTTAAGTAGTATGGGATTGGTTGAATTTGAAAGTTTTATGGTGAAGAGGAAAGCATTAAAAGGTTTACGCTAAATAAAAAGTTATGATCGCCAACTTACCCATGTATGTAAACATCGTCTTCATACTAACTACGCTATTAACTGTTTTTCTTTTTTACAAAGCTGCTAGCAGATCAAAAATCAGTTTGGGCATTTTGGCTTTATGGTTATTGTTGCAGGCCGTATTAAGCTATGTTGGCTTTTATACAGTTACCAATACAACTCCTCCCAGGTTTATATTACTGGCTTTGCCGGCAGTTTTACTCATCATCTTTTTATTTACTACTGCAAAAGGCAGGACTTTTATAAACAACCTTGATGTTAAAACATTAACCCTGTTGCATATTGTACGTGTACCGGTAGAAATCTGCCTGTACTGGCTTTTTATGAATAAGAGCATACCACAACTGATGACTTTTGAAGGAAGGAATTTTGATATACTGGCTGGCTTTACTGCTCCAATTATTTTTTATTTTGGTTACGTAAAGAACAAACTTGGTAAAACAGTATTGCTGCTGTGGAACTTTGTTTGTCTTGGTTTATTATTAAACATTGTTGTAAATGCTATATTATCCGCTCCATCTAATTTTCAGCAATTTGCATTTGAGCAACCCAATATAGCCATACTTTATTTTCCGTTTGTTTGGCTGCCATGTTGTGTTGTGCCGCTGGTTTTGTTAGCCCATCTGGTTTGCATTCGTAAAGTACTCGTAAAAAATAGTACCGCTTAACTATAAACAGGCAGCTCCACAAAAAACGTAGTTCCCACTCCTGCTTCGGTTTCAAACCAAATCTTTCCTTTTGCCTGTTCTACAATACCCTTGCTCATAGCCAATCCCAGACCAGTGCCCGATGTTTTTGTTGTAAAGTTTGGTGTAAATATTTTTGATTGCAGGGCTTCGTTAATTCCATGGCCATTGTCTTTTACTTTTATTAAAACGGTATTACCGGTTATTACTTCATCAATATTTATCTGCACATTTCGTTCTGCAGGTATGGCCTGCATGGCATTTAAAATAAGGTTGGTAAAAAGGCGGTTGATATGTGTGCGATCAGCATTTATCATTACCGGTTTATCATTAACCTGCAAGTCTATTTGTGTACGGTCGTCAACAGCATGTAACAAGGTTACCTGTTTTATCACTTCGTTCAGCTCAAATATTTCATTTTTAGGGTTGCCGATGTTTGCAAACTGGCTGAACTCGCCTGCAATATGATTCAGGTGTTCTATCTGCTCAACGAGTGTTTTGGCAACATTAGCTGTAAGCTCTTCTACATTAGGAGATTTAGATGCAATTGATTTTTGCAGGTATTGCAAACTCAGCTTCATAGGCGTAAGCGGATTTTTAATTTCATGCGCAACCTGCCGGGCCATTTCACGCCAGGCGCCTTCACGCTCGCTTTTGGCAAGTGCTAAGGCACTGTCATCCAGCTTGCTCACCATTTTGTTGTATTCTTTTACCAGGTCACCAATCTCATCATTGCGTTTCCAGTCAATGGCTTCGTTGAGGCGACCCAGGTTAACGGCTTTCATTTTTTCGCTGATAAAAGAAAAGGAACGGGTAATGCGGTTAGTGATAAACAAGGCGATTATACCTGCAATTAAAAAAATAAATGCATTGAGGTTGATGATGGTTACCAGGAAATTAGCGATCTCTTCCTGTAGTTTACTTTGGCTGGTAAAGTAGGGTATGTTGAGGTAAGCATACTCCCTGCCGGACGCATCAATTACCGGAACATAATTACTCACAAAATTCAGTTTGCCTATTTGTTCTTCTTTAAAAAATTGTACCTCATTTTTTTTGTTAAGATGATAGAAAGCAGCAGGGTCCATCTTTTTACTGATGATACCCTTTGTATAAGGTAGCGGCAATGATGATACCAACAGGTTTCCATCCAGGTCGTAAAGATTGGCATCAACTGCATGTATTTCTGATACCCGGTAAATAACAGTTTGTAATTTTTCACGAAAATTATCATCATTCATTTTAATAGCCGTATCTGCTACCAGCATTTCAGATAAAGAACTACGCACTTCATTTTCCATTACATGAATAACACGACTTAGTTTTTCACGGTTAGTATTTTCGTACCGGTTTATAAAAAATAAAATGGTAGTAATACCTATTACCAAAAAGGAAACCACGCTTACAAAAATAACGGTGCCATGAATCTGGTTGCGGATACTGAGCTGCCAGTAATACCTGATTCTTTCACGGTTAAACCTTGAACGTATACTGATATTCAACAACCAAAAAATACCGGCAACCAGCAAGAAAGCACAAAACAAGTAAGAGAACAGGGTGATTGTTTCTATAAACAAGTTACTGGGTTTGGCAATGATGACAACCTTTTGCGGCCCTGCCCTGTACCATAATTCATCGTACCCGTTTTTCTTAACGGTTTCAAATTCTTCTTTGGGTACTTGTTCAATTCTTAAACGTGTTGCAAAAGCGTAATCATTGTGACTGTCTATCAACTGCAGATTGTTGTAAACAGCGAATGCATACAACGATGAGTTTTCAATGGCATTGCTTTTACCTCTTGAAAACAGCTCGAGGTTTAAAGCATTGGTTTTATTTTTTTTGGGATTGGCCAGCACAAATACATAACCTAAAGTATCGCCATCCTGATTGGTAACTGTTTTGCGGCTTATATAACTGAAGCGATCGTAGGATTCATCATAATAAAACAGTTCGGGTATATTGGTTGGTTTTGCCTGCGTTTTTAAAACCGTGCTCAGCTCATTAAACCCTGCAACTTCTTTATTAAAAAGCGGATTTTCACTTGCATCAAATGTAAATATCCTGGTATCGTAATTATTGGTATAGCCCGAAAAATTACCGCTTACCAGGCTGTCTTTGAAAAATTTGTTACTGCTGTCATTTTTAAAACGGTAAAAATTGGCAGAAAGATAATCGTTGCGAAAATCGGTTAGAAAAGTATTGAGCAAAGTTTCACTGCGTGGATCTGCTTTGGTAGAAAGTGTTTCGGCATAATGCTTTCTTTTGCTTAATTCTTTTTCGCTATTTTCTAAAACGATGACTGCGGTAATAGATAAAGAGAAAAAAAACAACCAGAAAATCAGTTTGGAAGAACTTATTTTTTGAACAGCTATTGAAATATTATCCCTGTTTAATAAAAGAAGATATAATACAAGCCAGGCAAGTGTAAATAATTCGAACCCGGCATTTGCAATACTCAATTTAAAACTGAGGTATGCCAGTCCGCCAACAGCAATGGCCAGATACAAGGCCCAAAATAAATCGGGGAACAAAGGTTTTACCAGGTACAAAAGTATCTGACTTAGTAAAAAATAACCAATGGCTATACAACACAAAACAATAAAGCCGATTACACTATAAATATTTAAAGTGAAGAAGTTGATTACATCAAATGAAATGTTCGAATCGGCCACCATACTGCGGATGATTTGCCCCGTGGTAAAAGTTACAGCCAGTAATGCAACACAAACCACTGAAAGCATTACCCATCTGAACCATGGTTTCTGGCTGGCCAATTTAATATTCTTTGCATGCACCTGGTTATGAATGAATAGTACCAGCCAGGTAAATAAGAGCGCATTAATGAGCAGATCGCCCAATGAACGCAAAACAAAACTGGAGCCATAAATTGAAGGATCAAATAATTCGAATTGGCGGAAATTTAAAGGAAGCGGAAGATAATAACTGAGCAACCGAAGCGCTAACACAACCGGAATTAAAAAAAACAAAGCCTTCACAAGTCCCCGCTTTGCTGCAATATTAGTTGCCAGCAAGTGAATAAATAGCAGTATGAAGAAGCCTGCAAAAATTCTGAACCATACTGAAAGCCGGTTATTTTCCGATATAATATTGGCTGTTTTTTCGGCCAGGTAAAATAAATTATTACCACTTATTGATTTTACCGAAGCTGTTGATGCAGCTGTTGAAATATCACAGTTCCTTTCAAAATTTTTACCGGCAATAAAACTATTTTCCAAATTGGTATTGGTTACAAAATAATTCCACTTAACAGGTATTAACGCCAGGGTAATACTGTTGGCGGTATGCTGCTTACGCCATACATAATAACCATTGACCAGCTTTATAAAACCACTGCTATCCTTAGCTCCAATAATTTCTTCAGTTGGTAAAACGGTTTGTGTATTCCAAAAAATGATTTGATGCAAGCCTATATCATTTATAAAATAACGGAAAATGAAATAAGGCTTGTCTGTAAG
>JAYUZB010000101.1:0-5916 GCA_043752185.1 Chitinophagaceae bacterium | reverse complement strand
ATCACATTATTACAGGCGCAGTCATCATTAACCAATAAGCAGCATGCAGTGCAGCAAGTCGTTGTAAAACTATTTGATGCTTTATCAAACCGGGATTCAGTCAGCCTGAAAACCCATAGCACAGCAGATATTACCTTATACGAATATGGCCAGGTATGGAATATTGATACACTTATCCTGAAGGCAATTACACAGAATAAGTCAGCAGACTTTAAGCGTACCAATAGTTTTGAGTTTATCAATACCTCAGTAGATAAAACAACTGCCTGGGTTACTTATCGTCTTCAATCAGTAATAATAAAAGATGGCAAGCAGGCAACGGTACAATGGCTGGAAACTGTAGTTTTAGTTAAAGTAAAAAAGCAATGGAAAGTAAAGCATCTGCATTCAACTCGTACCAAAATAAGTTAAAAACGCATAGTCATACATTTCAGTAATCCATTCAACTAATCATCATGAAAAAAATAGTACTTCTTTTTATAGCCGCATACTTTTTAGCAGCTCCTGCTTTTTCGCAAATAAAATTCAGCGATGAAACAAAAAAGTATATTGAATACAACGACCCGGTTATTGCTTTTAAAAATGCTTTGTTGATTGATGGTAAAGGCAATGTCGCCAAACCCCATCAAACAGTCATCATCAGCAATGGTAAAATTAATTGGGTTGGCGATGATGCAAAAGCTGTTATACCAAATGGTGCCAACATTATTGATTTAAATGGCAAAGCTATTATGCCCGGTTTGGTGATGCTACATGAGCACATGTACATCTCTGCCCACGAAATACCTACCCGGTATCTGCATTTAAAACAATTGCCATTTACCTTTCCCCGGCTTTACCTTGCGGCAGGTGCAACTACTATCAGAACCTGCGGCAGCATTGAACCCTACTCAGATTTACGAATAAAAAAAGATATTGACCTCGGTGTATTTCCCGGTCCCAACATGGAATTGACTGCTCCGTACATTGAAGGAAAGTCAACCCGGTTTCCGCAAATGAATGAAAATAAAACGCCGGCTGATGCGGCAGCATTTGTAAACTATTGGGCCGATCAGGGCTTTACTTCTTTTAAAGCATACATGGGTGTAGATAAACCAACATTGAAAGCCGCCATTGATGCAGCGCATAAAAGAAATTTAAAAATTACAGGCCATTTGGATATTGTTACATACAAAGAAGCCGCTTCATTAGGTATGGATAATTTAGAACACGGATTTATGGCCAGTACAGATTTTGCTGCCGGTAAAAAAGAAAATGAACCGCCTGCGCCGGGAAGTGCGTATAAAGCATTGAGTAATCTTGATATTCTGAGTGATAGTGTAAAACAATTCATTCAGTTTTTAATTGATAAAAAAATGAGTATCACTTCATCATTAGCCGTGTTTGAAGGCGTTACCACCACTCAACCGCAGCCAAACCAGGAAGCACTCAATGCTATGTCGCCTGATACAAGGGATTTTTATTTACAAAGACTTACTACGACCAAATCGGCCAAAGGCCCAACTGTTTATGATAAAGGATACGCCAATGCTACTAAAATGGAAAAAATGTTTTACAATATGGGCGGATTACTTTCCGTTGGCACCGACCCTACAGGTAATGGTGGAACAATAGCTGGCTATGGCAACTGGCGGGCAATAGAACTATTAGTGGAGGCTGATGGCTTTACTCCGCTGGAAGCAATAAAGATTGCAACACTGAATGGTAGTATTGCATTGGGATTTGATAAAACTATTGGAACCATTGAAACCGGCAAAACTGCTGACCTGCTGATTATAGATGGAGACCCGTCAAAAAATATCAGTGAGATTCGCAAAGTGCAGTATGTGTTTAAAAGCGGTGTTGGTTATAATTCAAAAAAACTTTTTGACTCTGTGAAAGGAAAGGTTGGTTTTAATTAATAAAAGAAATTGAATTACTAAAGGCTCAACTTATTGATAAAGAATAAAGATTAAATTAGCTTACCAAACACAACTGTAAATAAAAACATGAAAAAAAATAACTTCCTGGCATTGGCTACACTCTTGCTATTTGCCTGCAATTCAAAAAATGAAAATAATAAAACAGCCGCACAGTTAGATGAATATCTTACTGCCCTGTCAACCCATTACCGGTTTAACGGCAATGTATTGGTGGCCGAAAATGGAAAAATAGTTTTTCAAAAATCGTATGGCTATGCCGATTTTGATACAAAGCGAATGCTGAATGATTCATCGGTATTTGAATTGGCATCGGTAAGCAAACAATTTACAGCTACTGCTATTTTATTATTAAAAGATAAAGGCAAATTAAACCTCACCGATTCGTTGCGACATTATTTTCCTGAGCTGCCTTACAACGGCATCAGCATTTACCAAATGCTTACCCATACATCGGGCCTGCCCGATTATGAAGAAGCCATGAATGAAAAATGGGATCGTAACAAAGTTGCTTTCAATAATGATATGATTGCCTTTCTTGCCAAAGAAAAGCTACCGGTTTTATTTGCACCCGGTACCAAATGGACCTACAGCAATACTGCTTATGCCCTGCTTGCATCCATTGTAGAAAAAGTTTCGGGACAATCCTTTAGTGAGTTTACGGTACAAAATATTTTTCAACCATTACAAATGAATCATACCCGGATTTACAATACCCGCCGGTCTTTAAAAGATACCATTGCCAATTATGGGTATGGATTTGTGTACAACGATAGTTTGAAAAAACACCTGATGCCCGATAGTGTAACCGATTTAAAGTTTGTAATTTATTTAGATGGTATACAGGGTGATGGCGTAGTAAATTCAACCACAGCAGATTTACTGAAGTGGGACAGGTCGGTAAATAATCATACGCTGTTAAGCGAAGCCACACAAAATGAAATGCTGAAAGAGCAGGCCATGGTTGATACTGCAAAGAAATCGCATTACGGTTTTGGCGTGTTTATGGAAAAAACTGATTTGGGTTATGTTATTTCGCACTCTGGCGGATGGCCGGGTTATACAACATACCTGGCAAGGAATGTTGATAAAGACCAAACCTTTATTGTACTCTCAAACAATTCATCTCCTTCGCCGGCAATAAGCACAGCACTGCAACATATATTGAACGGTAAGCCAATAGTAATGCCCTATCAACACAAAGAAATAACCATGGATACTGTAATCATGCAGCAGTTTGTTGGAAAGTATAAAGCCACCAATGAAATAAGTATTGAACGCAGCGGTAACAAACTTTTCGTGGTTAGTTCAACCGGACGAAAGATTGAACTGAAACCCGAATCAGCCACAAGGTTTTTTGTAACCAATGGCACGGACAATCAGATAGAATTTGAAATGGATGCTAATAAAAAAATTACAAAAGCATGGGTAATTAATTATGGAGTGAAAACAGCATTTGAAAGAATATGACAAACGACTTCTAAAAAGAATACAATCTTGAATAATAAATGGAAGACAATAAAAATATAGAACCTGAACAACCTATAGAAAATATTTCTGCCGCAGTCCCTGGTGGGGAAGTGGAACAAAACGAAATCTCAACTTCAAACGAAGAAACAATTTCTTCTGAAGAAAATATTTTGCCAGAAATAATTGAAACTACAAACACAGAAAAAGAAACCGATATGGAAGTACACCACCACACCAACGCTGCACACGGAAAGAAAAACTGGAAAAGTTATTTCTGGGAATTCCTCATGTTGTTCCTGGCCATTACACTTGGGTTTCTTGTAGAAAATCAACGAGAGCATTATATAGAACACCTGCGGGCAAAAGCATTTGCAAAGTCATTAGTACAGGATTTGCAAAACGATACCACTGAAATAAAATTGCAGCGAAAAAGGGCCGGAATATATATTGCCATTACAGATAGCCTGCTGCGTCTTAGTAAAAACCCGTTAGAAGGGCGCAATGCTGCTGAATTTTCTTTTTGTACCCGCTTTATGTATTGGACGGCTCCTCTTTTGTGGAACCGTACCACTTTCGAACAAGTTAAAAATTCGGGAAGCCTCCGGTATTTTAGCAATTTTCAGCTGTTGGAAAAATTGATGAAATATGAAGCCATGGTCAATGGCATTGAAGGGGAATTCAGTAATCATCAAACAAGGGGAAATATGTTATTGAAGCTGATAAACGAAATCATTGACCCACAGCTTCATCATGATTTATCAAAATATCAGTTATTGAATTTAGATACCATGTCTATTGCAACCAGGGAAAGTTATTTTACTATTGAAACAGCATCATTGGAAACTAAAAGAATAGCAATAACAGAACTACTGAATATGACGATTGTACAGCAAAGGAACCTACAGTTCAATAATCTAAGGCTTCAACAGGCCAGGGAATTGGCCATGGAACTGATAAACGCCCTCAACCAAGAATATCACCTGCAATAATTTATGGAAGAAAACAAAACAGATAACAACATTGACAAAGAAATGGAACAGTTGAACAACCCTTCAACTGATGAACCCATTGTACCAGTTATTGAAACAACTTCCGAAGTTGAACAACCACAAACCACAAACTACAAACCTGAAACTCAAGATATGGAAGTACATCACCACACTCACTCCAGCCACGGAAAGAAAAACTGGAAATCGTATTTCTGGGAGTTTTTAATGTTGTTCCTCGCTGTGTTTTGCGGTTTTTTAGCAGAGTACCAGTTGGAACATAAGATTGAGAGAGACAGAGCGAAAGAATTGGCAAAAAGCTTTTATGAGGAACTGAAAAATGATTCAATAAACATTGCAGAGAAATTTCAAAGCCGTAATAAGCAAGAATCAGCTGTACGATTTTTAGTTAGCTATTTTAAAGATAGTAGTCTCGAAAATCTTTCAAAAGAGTTTGTAATTAATTTACATTATGGTGTTATGTTCCGCTCCCCGTATCTCTTTGAAGCCAGAACAGTAGTACTGGAGCAATTAAAAAATTCAGGCTCATTACGATATTTCAAAAGCGATGAATTGCAGAAATTGATTGGTGATATATCAGTAACTATTTATAATATAAATGATAGACAGGCTCTTGAAACTTCTTTGCGTGCTGAATATATCAACCCGTTTATTGCAAAACATTATAATTATGATTTCGACAATGCACTGAACCAGTTTAGAACCAAAACGGTTTTTGAGAATTTACTTGCCTATGAAAAAAGCGACACCATTATTCCCTTTCAGTTTGTCAATACTGAAACTATGAACACTAAGCAATTTGCCAATTATTTAAGTTTCTATACTTTCAGCGGAATGCGTGGCACAAGAACATTACACATGCAAAAATATATTGAGCTAAATGCCGAGTTGCTAAAACTATTGCGTAAAGAATATCACCTCAAATAAATCATGGAAGAAAACAAACCCAACAATAATCCGCAGGATGCTATACATGAACAACAGTTGAATAATTCTTTAACTGATAAACCCATTATACCTGCTGCTGAAACATCAGACCTGCCTACCGGACAGGCAGGCATCATAAATCCTACATCAGAAATAAAAGATATGGAAGTACATCATCATGCCCACGACCCTGCTGCACCTCATCATAAGAAAAACTGGAAAAGTTATTTCTGGGAATTTTTAATGTTATTCCTTGCTGTGTTCTGTGGATTTTTGGCAGAGTATCAGTTGGAGCATAAGATTGAAAGAGACAGGGAGAAACAATTCATGCAAACAATGGCTGAAGATTTAAAATCCGATTCGGCGGCATTAAACAGATTAATCAGGTTAAGAAAGTCACGCATCAGGGAGCTGGATACCTTGTTTCATCTTATTGCCACAGATGAATATTTAAACAATGGAAGAAAAGTATATGAACTTTACGAACTTCCCTTTTGGGATATTTATCGATTCTTCCCATCGGACAGAACTATGCAACAGCTAAAAAATGGTGGCAACCTGAGGCTGATACGTAAAAAAAATGTTTCAAATGC
>JAYUZB010000100.1:0-14393 GCA_043752185.1 Chitinophagaceae bacterium | reverse complement strand
CGCCTTCAAAACATTCCGGGACATATTATTTCAAAAGGTGCTGAAACAAATATCAAGTTAGGGTATGATGAATTAGGATTGTATCTCGGTTATACTTACACTGATGCCAAGGTTTATAATAATAGTTCTGCAACACAAAATCCACTTACTCCTAAACATAGATTTAATGCTGCTTTGGTTTACGAAATAGAAGGCAAATGGAGGTTTGGTTCAGAGCTATATTATTTCAGTAAACAAAAATTAATTGATGGAAGTACAGGTAAAGATTATTGGCTTTCTGGCTTAGTAGCAGAAAGATTATGGAAGAAGTTTTCACTGTTTATAAACTTTGAAAACTTTGGAGATGTAAGACAAACAAGATTTGAAAATATTTATACAGGAACAGTAACTAATCCTGTCTTCAAAGATATTTATGCGCCATTAGATGGGTTTATAGTAAACGGAGGAGTTAAGATAAGATTATAGTAATGGGATATTAGTTTAAAATCAGTAATAGATAAAATGATGAAGACCCCAAAAAATTGATATGATTTCAAACGAAGAAAGATTAAAAAGAATTGAAAGCTCCTCTGTCCTGGTGGGTAAGGCCGTTTTCAGTTCTATATTGATTACGTTGGTATCGTTTGCTCCGATATTATTCCTGGAAGGTCAGGAAAAAAAATTATTTACACCCTTAGTTCTCACCAAGACATTCGCCATGATCGGATCTGCGTTTGTGGCTATTTTCCTTGTGCCTGTGTTGATGGCAATGCTATTAAAAGGAAAAATGCGGCCCGAAAAAAAGCATCCGGTATCAAGATTTTTTCTTTGGCTGTATAATCCTGTAATCCGCTGGTGTCTTCGTTGGAAGAAAACGACAATCGCTATTGCATTTGTTTTAGTTGCTGCAAGTATTCCATTTGTAATGCGGTTGGGTTCTGAATTTATGCCACCGCTTGATGAAGGTTCACTTTTATTTATGCCGGTAACACTTCCCGATGTTTCCAACACCGAAATAAAACGCATCATGCAGGTGCAGGATAAATTGATTAAAACTGTACCTGAAGTGCACAATGTATTAGGAAAAGCAGGAAGAGCAAATACGGCTACCGACAATTCTCCCATCAGCATGATTGAAACAATTATTCTGCTAAAACCTCAATCCGAATGGCGGAAGGGAATGACGAAAGATAAGATCATTGAAGAATTGAACAGCAAACTTCAGATTCCCGGGGTAATTAATGGATGGACGCAGCCGATTATAAATCGTATCAATATGCTGTCAACCGGTATCCGTACAGATGTAGGGGTAAAGGTTTATGGTCAAAGTCTTGACTCCATCAATATTCTTGCACAGCAATTTAAAGTGGCATTAACAGGTGTGGAAGGTGTGAAAGATTTATATGTAGAGCCGATTGTTGGCGGTAAATATGTGGAGATAAAAATTAAAAGGGAAGAAATTGGTCGTTACGGTTTAAGTGTTGATGATATTAATATGGTAGTTGAATCATCCATTGGTGGAATGAACATTACCACTACTATTGAAGGGCGGCAACGCTTTTCAGTGAATGCCCGTTTTGCACAGGATTTTCGTAACAATATTGAACAGTTAAAGAATCTGCTGGTTACCAGCCCCAGTGGCCCTATTCCACTTTCTGCTGTTGCTGATGTGTATATAGCCGAAGGCCCACCCATGATTACTTCAGAAAATGCCATGCTGCGTGGCACCTTATTATTTAATGTCAGGGAAAGAGATATGGGTAGCACAGTAAAAGATGCTAAAAAGAAATTGGACAGCCTCGTCCAAAAATTACCAAAAGGATATTTTATAGAATGGAGCGGACAATACGAAAACCAGGTACGGGCAGAGAAGCGTTTAAAAATTTTGATTCCCATTGTACTGCTCATCATTATGGTCATTCTGTATTTCACCTTCCATACTTATCGTGAAGTATTGATTGTATTGTCCAGTATTCCTGTAGCCTTGGTAGGCGGTGCTTATTCCCTTTTCTTTTTTGATGTAAACTTTTCGGTAGCAGTAGCGGTAGGTTTTATTGCCTTGTTTGGTATAGCAGTAGAAACGGGTGTACTTATGTTAGTGTATTTAAATAATTCCCTATATAATAAGGTGCGTAAAAAAAAGGAATCAGGCGAACCTTTAAAAAACAGTGATATTGAAGAAGCCGTATATGAAGGTGCAGCTCTACGGCTGCGACCAAAATTAATGACTGTATTGGTGGACATATTTGGATTATTACCTCTTTTACTCGCAACTGGCACAGGCAGCGATGTTATGAAGCCCATTGCCATCCCGTTTGTATTTGGACTGGTTACCTCTACTTTCTTTGTATTGATTGTTTTACCAGCGATGTATGCGTTGGTACGGGAAAGGGAATTGAAGAAAAGGGGCAAAGTAATAATTGAAGAATTAAAAGATTAAAAAATGAAAATATTAAAACACAATAGTGGATTAGTAACCGATGCAATAATAAAATCAACAATTACCTGTCCGCAATGCGGACACAAAAAAGAAGAACTAATGCCTGTAGATGCCTGCCAATATTTTTATGAATGTGCCCAATGTAAAACAATGCTAAAACCAAAAGCCGGCGACTGTTGTGTTTTTTGTTCTTATGGTACTGTGCCTTGTCCGCCGGTTCAGAACGGTGAAAATTATTGCACTTAAAAATTACGCTAATGAAAAAAATAATTCTCCTGTTGCTCATTACACTTTCGGCCAAAATAAATTTTGGGCAGCAGGTAATGCAACTTGCTGCTATTATAGATTCTATTCAGCAATCACATCCTTCCTTAAAAATGTATGATGCAGAAGGGCAATCTATGGATGCTGCTGCTAAAGGTGCCTGGAGCTGGATGCCACCAGAAGCAGGAACAGGTTTTTTCATGATGCCCTACAATCCGAAGTACACTCGTAAAAATGATATGGGTGAAGAAGGCATGGGTCAATATGTAATTGCTGCACAGCAAATGTTTCCCAATAGAAAAAAACAAGCAGCAGAATACGATTATATGAGTACCATGTCATCAGTGGTAAAAGAAAAAAAACAAGCCGCATTGAACGAGTTGATTGCCGATGCGAAGAAAAATTATTATGAGTGGATAGTCATTAAAAAGAAATTCAGCGTATTAGAGCAAAATGAAAAGCTGCTGGACTTTATGATAAAGAATTCGGAGATACGGTATAAGAACGGCCTCGGTAAATTAAATGCTTATTATAAAGCAAAAGCGGCACTTGGTACTATTCAAAACATGCGGCTGATGTTAGAAAATGATATACACCTGCGGCGAATTAATTTAAACACTTTGATGAACAGGGATAAAGAAACCTTGTTCGATATTGATACCACGTTTATTATAAAAGATTACAGCAATTTTCAACTGGACAGTACAGCTTTCATCAATTCAAGAAGCGACCTGAAAGTTATAGAAAGAGAAATTCAATTGACGGGCTTGCAACAACAATTAGAGAGGGCAAAACTAAAACCTGAATTTGGTTTTCGCTATGAGCACATGTTTGGGTTTGGCGGGCAACCGTTGCAATATACAGCTATGGCTATGGTGAAGATACCTTTTGCATCATGGTCATCTAAAATGAGTAAGGCAAATATTGAAAGTTTAAGATGGCGCAGAGAAAGCCTCGGCTATGAACGCCAGATGGTGATAAATGAATTATCGGGTATGGCTTCCAATATGCGTACAGAGTTTAACACGAAAAGAAAACAAATAAAACTATATGAGGAGAACATAATACCGGCGTTGCGAAATAATTACAGAACCATGCAATCAGGGTACGAGCAAAATACAGAAGAGTTATTTGAATTATTTGATGCCTGGGAGAGTTTGAATATGGCTCAGTTGGAATACCTGGATCAATTGCAGCAGCTATTATCCATCCAGGTTGAATTAGAAAGAATTTTACAAATTAACTAAACATGAGATTTCTTATTATACAACTTATAATTTTTTTATTACTGTTTTCATCAGCATGTAATAACGATAAAAAGGTGGATCATACTCAACATACGAGTGCAGATAATAAGAAAGAGTTATATACCTGTCCTATGCATCCGCAGATTTTAAAAGATCAGCCAGGACAATGCCCGATTTGTGGAATGGATCTGGTAAAAAAAGAAATGGATGCCGCCACAATTACCGGTGTACAATTAGAATCATTATTAAAACCCACCAACCAATATGTTATATCCTCTATTCCCGTTACCGCTATTAAAAAACAACAATTAGTGTCGGAAATAAATGCACTTGGAAGGATTGAATATGATACCCGCATGATAGGAACTATTTCAGCAAGAATAAATGGAAGGGTCGAAAAATTGTATGTCCGTTATAAATACCAATACATAAAAAAGGGACAAAAAATAATGGACCTCTACAGTCCTGAATTGCTTACAGCACAACAAAACTTGCTGCTTATTTTAAAAAATGATGCCGGCAATACTTCATTGATATCAGCAGCCAAACAAAAATTATTATTGCTGGGCATGAGTGCAGACCAGGTGCAAAAAATAGTTCAAACAAGTAAGCCTATTTTTTCTGTAAGTGTTTATAGCAACATAAGTGGTCATTTGCATAATGCCGGCGATGGATCTGCTGCTATGAGTCCGCAGATATCTTCATCAAATATGCCTGCTATCAACCCAAGTACCGGATTATTAAATTTAAAAGAAGGTATGTATGTGCAAAAGGGACAAAATATTTTTAGTGTTTACAACCCTTCAAAGGCATGGGCTTTATTAAATATATACACCGATGGTCAGGCTTTGATTCAAAAGGGACAGTTGGTAGTCATCACACCTGAGACTGCACCCGGAAAATCTTTCCAGGGTCGTATTGATTTTATAGAACCTTTTTACAGAGAGGGAAGCAGGACTACTTCGGCAAGGGTTTATTTTGATAATTCCACCCTTCGCTTACCGGTGGGAAGCCAGGTGCAGGGAGTAATTATTGCACATCCTGCAATGGGTTATTGGTTGCCAAAAGAATCAGTAACATCACTGGGTATAGATAAAATTGTTTTTTTGAAAGTGACTGATGGCTTTAAACCGAAGAAAGTTATTACCGGTTCAACAACTGAGAAGAGTATTCAAATTGTAAGTGGATTATCGGAAACAGATTCTGTAGCTATAAAAGCACAGTTTTTAATTGATAGCGAAAGCTTCATAAAAGTAAAGGAGTAGTTATGCGGTATGTACAAATATTTTTTCTTTGTTTTCTAATGGCATGCTCAAATAAAAAGCATGATGGCCATTTTGAAAATAGCGATGTGTATTATACCTGCTCCATGGACCCGCAGGTAGTGGAAAGCAAACCCGGTAAATGTCCTATTTGTAAAATGCCACTGACAGCCGTAAAAAAATCAATCGTACAAAATGCAGATGAATTACAACTCAGCGATCAGCAAATTCAATTAGGAAATATTTCTGTTGATACCATTCGTTCTGGCAATATTGGTAGCCAATCTGTATTAACAGCCGTCTTAAATTTTGACCAGACAAAAATGTCGGCCATTAGTTCAAGAGTAATGGGAAGAGTGGAGCTATTGTATTTTAGAAATGTTGGTGATTATATAAACAAAGGAGACAAGCTCTATGATATTTACAGCGAAGAATTGAACAATGCCAAACAGGAATATTTGCTGGCACTGGAAAGACGAAAAACATTTAACGGCAATGAGGTTATTGATTTTAATTCTTTGCTGCAAGGTGCAAGAAATAAACTTTTATTATGGGGAATGAGCCCTGCTCAAATAACGCAGCTTGAGCAGGCTGGAAAAGCAGATCCCACCACAACATTCTACAGTACCGGCAGTGGCTATATCACTGTTTTAAATGTTCAGCAGGGCGACTATGTTATGGAAGGTGGCACCATTGTAGAATTAGCAGACCTTTCTACATTATGGGCAGAAGCACAGGTATATACTTCGCAGTTTTCACAGTTGCAGCAAAGTGCTACGGCCATCGTTCGTATTCCCGAATTGGGAGATGAAGCCATCAATGGCCGAATCAGTTTTGTTAATCCCGAGATTGTACCCGAATCAAGGATTAACTTAATACGGGTTTCCATTCCAAATAAAAACAACAAATTAAAGCCCGGGATGTCCGCTTATGTTTACCTCAGTGGCTCAAAGCGTTCCTCACTTACATTACCTGTTGACGCAGTGATCCGTGATGCTAAAGGAGCAACCGTTTGGATACAAACAGGAAAAAATACTTTCAAAAACATAATGGTTGAGGTGGGTGCAGAAGAAGGCAGTATAATAGAAATAAGAAGTGGATTGCAGCCGGGTGATTTGGTGGTCATTACTGGCGCCTATTTACTTAATAGTGAATATGTTTTCAAGAAAGGTATTAATCCGATGGAAGGAATGAAGATGTAAAAAAATATAAATTATTCCCATAATTCTGTAACAGAAAAAATAGGTGTTTTAGCAATTTTGTATTTAAACTCGAATTAAAATAACAATATATATAAAACCAGAGATTGTTTACTGGCTTTCTAATTAAAAATAAAATGGAACATCAGCTTCAGCAAAAATACACCTGCCCCATGCACCCGCAAATAGTGCAGGATATGCCTGGCAAATGCCCTTTGTGTGGTATGACATTAGAGCCAATGGCAAATGCAGGTCATTCAGATGGTCATGGTAAAAAGGTTAATCATACAGGTATGATTGCCGATTTTAAAAAACGGTTTTATGTAGTCCTGATTCTTACTATACCTATCATGCTCTTATCAGAAATGATACAGCACTGGCTGAATATTCATATCAGCTTTCCCGGCTCAAAATATGTATTGCTGGCATTATCATCTGTTGTTTTCTTTTATGGTGGCTGGCCTTTTCTGAAAGGGCTTGTAAATGAAGCAAGAGCAAAAAATCCGGGTATGATGTTCCTGATTGGTTTTGCTATTTCAGTTGCTTATATCTATAGTGTGGCAATCGTATTTGGCTTACAGGGCATGGATTTCTTTTGGGAACTGGCAACACTTATTCTCATTATGCTCTTAGGGCATTGGATAGAAATGAAATCGGTTGCCGGTGCTTCAAGGGAACTCGAATTGCTGGTGCAGTTAATGCCGGATGATGCTCATCTGCTGGATGGAGAAAAAGTAAACGATGTAAAAACAGCAACACTGAAAGAGAATGACAGGATACTTATTAAACCCGGTGAAAAAGTTGCTGCAGATGGTATAATTTCAGATGGTGAAACTTATTTGAATGAAAGTATGCTTACCGGTGAAAGCAAACCTGTACAAAAGATAAAAGGCGATAAAGTAATTGCTGGTTCTATAAATGGGAATGGGGCAATAAAAATTACCGTATCACATGGGGCAAAAGATTCTTATCTATCACAGGTAATAAAGCTGGTTCAGGATGCACAAAATTCTAAATCAACTACACAACTGCTGGCTGATAAAGCTGCAAAATGGTTAACCATTATTGCATTGCTGGCAGGAATCAGCACATTTTTGTATTGGTATATAACAGGCCAGTCATTAGCCTTTGCTATGGAAAGAATGGTAACTGTAATTGTGATTTGTTGTCCTCATGCTTTGGGTTTGGCAGTTCCTTTAGTAGTGGCAAAATCAACAGCTTTATCAGCTAAGCATGGATTGCTGATAAAGAACAGAACAGCCTTCGAAAATGCAAGAAAAATTACCACCATTGTTTTTGATAAAACAGGAACACTTACAGTTGGGAAATTTGAAGTATCAAAAATTGTTTCTTTGAAAAAAGAGGTGAATGAAAATGAAATCATCCGCCTTGCATCTGCATTGGAACAGAAGTCTGAACATCCTATCGCCACAGGCATTTTGCAAAAAGTAAAAGACTTATCTATTACTATCCCGGCAACAGAAAATTTTAATGCCATCACCGGCAAAGGAGTTGAAGCTACCGTAGAAGGAAAGAAAATATTAGTTGTAAGTCCTGGCTACTTAAAAGAAAAAAATATTAATGTTCCTGATGGCTTCACCGCTAATGATACAGAAACAGTAGTGTTTATAATCATCAAGAATGAACTGGCAGGATATATTGCTTTATCAGATGAGATAAGACCTGAATCAGCAGAAGCCATTCAAACCCTGAAACAAAACAATATCAAATCAATATTGCTTACCGGGGATAATAATAAAGTAGCAGCCAGTGTAAGCAAAACATTGGGCATGGAAAGTTTTTTTGCCGAAGTATTACCTCATCAGAAATTGGAAAAAATAAAAGAACTGCAAAGCAAAGGAGAGTTTGTTGCTATGACAGGCGATGGAGTAAATGATGCACCTGCACTGGCACAGGCCGATATTGGCATTGCAGTAGGCAGTGGTAGTGATATAGCAGCTGAAACGGCTGGCATCGTTTTAGTAAATAGTAATCCTACAGATATTGTGAACCTTGTTTTGTTTGGCAAGGCCACTTACCGGAAAATGATACAGAATTTAATTTGGGCAACTGGTTATAATGTGGTGGCATTACCATTGGCAGCAGGCGTTTTGTATAAACAGGGTATTTTATTAAGTCCAGCAGCTGGTGCAGTATTAATGACCATCAGCACCGTTGTTGTAGCGATTAATGCAAGTATGTTGAAAGTAAAAAAAAGGATTCTTCCGTGAACTACATTATCCGGAAGCAATCTTTTAAAATAAAAAATAAGTATTATGAAAAAAAACATTTTAGTAATAACAGTTTTGGCTGTTTCCATAGTCTGTTTCCAGGCTTGTAAAGATTCAGGCAGTTCGAAAAAAACAACTATTGACACAGCCACTCACAATGATGCGATGACAAATACTTATAACGGTGATACAATGACAGAAAACAGCCAGATGTTGGAGGAGATGAATACAATGACGATGACAGGAGATTTTGATCTTGACTTTGCTACTATGATGATACAACATCACCAAAGCGCCGTTGAAATGGCAGAAATGTATTTGCCTAAAGGGAAAGACGAAAAAATAAAGTCATTGGCTCAAAATATCATCACTTCTCAAAAGAAAGAAATGGAAGATTTAAGGAACATGATAGCAAATCATAAAACCTCAGGAAAAAAGGATGAACATGCAGATAAAAGTCAGGGAAATGGTGAACATGATGAATTAATGCAGGCAATGGATATCATGATGGATAAAATGAAGGGGATACAAAAGTCAGGTGATCCAGATAAGGATTTTGTAACGATGATGATACCTCATCATGAAAGCGCTGTAATGATGGCTGAAAATGAAATTTCTCATGGGAAAAACTTCGATCTCAAAAAGATGGCACAAAAAATAATCAAGGATCAGAATATGGAAATAAAACAATTCCAGGAATGGTTGGCAAAAATCAAATAATAAATTTTGCCCCAGCTCATAGCGGTGAGGCTAAAAAAGCCCGTAACAACTAAGCAATTGAACGACATAAAGCCGATAATTTTTTTGATTCCCGCTATCGTTTTGATATTGGTTAGCGTATTATATTTTTATCTGTTAAAAAAAACAACGGACAGGAAAGCTTTTAACAAATTTGTTTTCATTATGATTATTCTTGCTTTCCTCCTGAATTTTTCATGGGAATTAATTCAAATTCCATTGTATAAAAATCCTGCTTACGATATTAAACACATTGCATTTTGTGCCTTAGCCTCCCTTGCAGATATTTTGATGGTGCTGCTGCTCTACTTTGGCCTTGCGGTAATTTTTAAAAATCCTTTTTGGATACAGCGTTTGAAATTACACCGCATGGCCATTGTGGTTTTATTTGGTGGAGCAGGCGCTGTTTTATCTGAAAGGCGGCATTTATCATTAGGAAGTTGGGAATACGATGATTCGATGCCCATCATTCCTTTTGTTAATGTTGGTATAGCTCCCGTGTTACAATTTATGATACTGCCTTTACTGATTTATTTTTTGAGCTTATACTTCTTAAAAAGTATGATTAAAAATACCTGATTGTGGCAATTGTAAAGTCAAATAAGAATTGTGTACTTACCATCAATGGCGGTTCATCCAGCATTAAGTTTGCTTTATATGAAATTGACGGATATCTCAAGCTATTGTTTTATGGTAAGATGGAAAATATTAGTACAAAAAATACAAAACTCAGTTTCACAAACGCTGACACCCATGATGAAAATAGCTTCGATATTAAAGCAGCCAATCATACTAATGCAGGAAATCTATTGATTGACTGGCTTGATAAGCAGGACTTGTTTGCTTCAGTAAAAGCTATAGGACACAGAATAGTTCACGGAATGAAACATGCGGAGCCTGAAATAATCACATCAGAATTATTGGATGAATTGAAAGAAATCAGTGCTTATGATCCTGAGCATTTACCCGGAGAAATTAACCTGATTGAAATCTTTCAGAAACGATACCCTTTGTTACCACAAATAGCTTGTTTCGATACTTCATTTCATTCATCAATGCCAACTGTTGCAAAGTTGTTACCCATTCCACGCCGGTTTTACGAAAACGGAATCCAACGATACGGTTTTCATGGACTTTCTTATGCTTATCTTATTGAAGAACTCAATCGTGTAACAGGGAGTGAAACAGTAAAGGGTAAAATAATATTAGCACATCTTGGTAATGGCGCAAGTCTTGCTGCCGTAAAAGATGGTATAAGTATGGATACAAGTATGGGTTTTACACCAACATCAGGCTTGCTAATGGGTACAAGAACTGGTGATCTTGATCCTGGTATTGTATCCTATTTAATGCAGACTGAAAAGCTTAGCCCGGATCAGTTTAATACTCTTATCAATCATGAATCTGGTCTCCTCGGTATATCTGAAACAAGTTCCGATATGAGAGAATTAGTTAAAAATAAAGATACTGATAGCCGTGCTGCTGAAGCTATTGAACTGTTTTGTTATCAAACTAAAAAATGGATCGGCTCGTATGCTGCTGTTCTTGGAGGGTTAAATACATTGGTATTTTCAGGTGGCATTGGGGAAAATGTGCCGGTAGTCCGTGACCGTATATGCCAGGGCCTTCAATTTCTGGGAATTGAATTGGATGGTGGCAGAAATTTAAAGAATGAAACAATTATTTCTAAAGACACAAGCAAAGTATGTGTTCGTGTCATCAAGACCAATGAAGAATTAATAATAGTAAGATTAGTTTGTCAGGTTTTAAAATACTCAATCAAAAATTAATTAGTATGGAATCAGAAATTATCAATACAGCAATTAAAACCTTATCTGCTGAATTACTTCAAAATATGAATGCTTACTGGCGGGCAGCTAATTATTTATCTGTTGGTCAAATATATCTGTATGATAATCCACTGTTAAAACAACCATTAACACTTGAACATATAAAACCCCGGCTATTGGGGCATTGGGGTACTACACCGGGCCTCAACTTTATTTATGTACACCTTAATCGCATCATAAAAAAATATGATCTCAATATGATTTATGTTACTGGTCCGGGACATGGAGGTCCGGGCCTGGTAGCCAACACTTATTTAGAAGGAACTTATAGCGAAGTATATCCTCACATTACGCAGGACGGGGAAGGGATAAAAAAATTATTCAAACAGTTTTCTTTTCCCGGAGGCATACCCAGCCATGTGGCACCCGAAACACCAGGCTCTATTAATGAAGGTGGTGAACTGGGTTATTCATTGGTACATGCTTTCGGTGCTGTATTTGATAATCCTGACTTGATTGTTGCTTGTGTAGTGGGTGATGGTGAAGCAGAAACGGGGGCACTTGCTACCAGTTGGCATTCCAATAAATTTTTAAACCCTGTGCATGATGGTGCTGTTCTTCCCATCTTACATTTGAATGGTTATAAAATCGCCAATCCGACTATACTTGCCCGAATTCCTAAAGAAGAATTGGAACAGCTTTTTAAAGGGTATGGCTACAAACCATATTTTGTTGAAGGAGAGAATCCGGAAGAAGTTCATGAATTGTTTGCAACAACGCTGGATACTATCGTTGATGAAATTAAACATATTCAAAACGAAGCCCGGACGAATGGATTTACAATACGACCGAAATGGCCGATGATAATTTTGGATACGCCAAAAGGATGGACAGGACCTAAAGAGGTGGATGGTATAAAAATAGAAGGTACATGGCGTTCTCACCAGGTGCCGCTATCAGCATTGGCAGAAAAACCAGACCATGTACAATTGCTGGAAGATTGGATGAAAAGTTATAAACCTGAAGAACTCTTTGATGAAACCGGCAAACTCGTTGCTGAATTGGCGGAACTTGTACCACAAGGCATAAAACGAATGGGGGCTAATCCCCATGCAAATGGAGGGCTCCTTTTACATGATTTAAAAATGCCTGAGTTTAAAAAACAATCTATTGAAGTAGCAAAGCCGGGTACCACTACAGCAGAAGGAACGGTAGTAATGGGAATTTTTTTACGGGAGGTGATGAAACTTAACTGGGAGAACAGAAATTTTAGAATTTTCGGGCCTGACGAAACAAGTTCTAACCGCCTATCTAAATTATTCGATATAACTGAACGCACTTCTACTGCCGAAATTTTAGAAAGTGATGAACACATTTCATCAGATGGCCGGGTTATGGAAGTGCTGAGTGAGCATTTATGCCAGGGGTGGCTGGAAGGTTATTTACTGACGGGAAGGCATGGATTATTTTCCTGTTATGAAGCATTTATTCATATTGTAGATTCCATGTTTAATCAACATGCAAAATGGTTAAAAGTATCCGGTAGAATACCGTGGCGTAGTCCTATTGCTTCTTTAAATTACCTGCTTACATCACATGTATGGCGGCAGGATCATAATGGAGATAGTCACCAGGATCCCGGATTTCTTGATCTTGTTGCCAATAAAAAAGCAGATGTTGTTCGCATTTATCTTCCGCCGGATGCTAATACTCTCTTGTCTGTAACAGACCATTGTCTGCGCAGCAAAAATTATATAAATGTTATTGTAGCCGGGAAACAACCGGAAATGCAGTGGTTAGATATGGATGCTGCTGTTAAACATTGTACCGCCGGATTGGGTATATGGAAATGGGCAAGTAATGATGAAGGTAGCGAACCGGATGTGGTAATGGCTTGTGCTGGCGATGTGCCAACACTGGAAACAATTGCGGCTGTACAAATTCTCAGGGAACAGTTGCCTGAAATAAAAGTTCGGGTAATTAATGTGGTAGATCTATTGGCACTTCAGTCTGACAGTGAACATCCTCACGGATTAACTGATAAAGATTTTGATATACTTTTCACAAAGGATAAACCCATCATCTTTGCTTTTCATGGTTATCCTTTATTAATTCACCGCCTCACTTATCGCAGAACAAATCATGGCAACCTGCATGTACATGGCTATAAAGGAGAAGGTACTACTACCACACCTTTCGACATGGTGGTATTGAATGACCTGGACAGGTTTCACCTTGTGAGTGATGTGATAGATCGTTTACCCGATTTAGGTTCACGGGGTGCTTATACTAAATAATACCTGCAAAATAAATTACTCGACCATAAATCTTATATTGAGATTCATGGTGAAGACTTGCCAGAAATCCGTGACTGGAAATGGAACCCATCCAGCCTCAGGGGGAGTATTAATGACTTATAGCACAGTAATTGTAGCGTTAAATGCGGGTTTATTAAAAGTGAAAAAATAATTTCATACAATGGGATAAGTAATTTGAAAAGTATATGAACCTGATTTATAAAATAGCTGTAATGCTTTTAATAGGAATAGCAGGCTGTAAAGGAAAGGATAAACCTGATATATCAAATTCGTTTGAATCTGAAATGGATAGCATACACTTGAAAAACCTGGACAATACCCCAATTGATCCGGGGCAGTATCAGGGAAAAGCAATCTTTATCAATTTTTGGGCCACCTGGTGTAAGCCCTGCCTGGAAGAAATGCCTTCGATACAGGCAGCCATAAACAAACTTAAAAATGAAAATATTGTTTTTTTATTCGCCTCAGATGAAGAGCCTGATCAAATTAAAAATTTTGAAACTAACCATAACTATAATTTTAATTATGTGAAAGTGGAAAACCCTGAAGAATTAAGTATAACAACTTTGCCAACAACCTATATTATCAGTCCAAAAGGAAAACTTGTTTTCTCAGAAATGGGTTACAGAAAATGGGACAATAAACAGAATATTGATTTACTCCTAAACATCATAAAAGCAAAATGAAAAAACTGATAACTGCTTTTGTACTAATTGCTACATTGGTATCATGTACAAATAATAGTAATGAAACGGATAAGAGCAAGGACTTAAGTGTAATAATGCTTTCTTCTCCTGCTGGTGATTCATGCGCAGAACCATTTTTATTTACAGACAGTAAAGGATCTGTTTACCTGTCGTGGGTGGAAAAAAAAGGAAAACAGGGTTCTTTAAAATTTTCAATACTGGAAAAAGGAAACTGGTCT
>JAYUZB010000099.1:0-6001 GCA_043752185.1 Chitinophagaceae bacterium | reverse complement strand
CAGGCATTTTACCATACTGCAAAGCTTTCACCCGAACATATCTTGCAGTAACAGCAGTAAAGCTAGCTTCTACATTTTTTACCTGTGCCTTCAGGTCTTCAATGGGTAAAAAAATTTCGCCAACATACACCTGTTTAAAAACTTTATTATCGTCTGATACTTCAATAATGATCTGCCTGGGCATTACAATCCACGATCTCGTATCCTGCAGTAGTCCAATGTTTACAACCGACACTAATGTAGGTTTCTGCAAATCAATAACTACATCCACATCTGTTTTTTGATAACCCTGCCAGTTGCCTTTGCGCCAGTCTGCTTCGCCACGTATATCATCAATCAAACCGTTAACACCACCACCATCGTACTGCTGCTCGTATGCTGAATTTAATTTAATGCTCCAGTTTTGCAAAGATTTTTTATATGATGCTGTTGTTATAAAACTGGTTTCTTCTTTAGCATTTATTGCAATGGCTTTTATAGTTACTGATTTGTTTACTTTGATGGGAGCGCTATATTTCTTTGAAGCTTTTGTTGGAGTACTCCCATCCATAGTATAAAAATAACCCACGCCTTTTTGCGCCGAACTTATTTTTACTGTCTTTGTATCTTTAAAAGAAATGGCACCTCCATCAATTACAGGGTTTAAAATAATTTTACTATCTGTAATGGCAGTTGATGGAAAATCGGTTGCACCAAATGATGATGGTGTAGCTCCCATGGTAAATTGCAAAATGCCTCCCTGCTCAATATCGAAATGCGAAATGTATGATTTGGTCTGCAGCACATCGTTCAGCTTTGCCGACTGAATATAAAAATTTTCATTGTTTACTCCATTCGCTTTTACATTAAAAGTCTTACCATTCTCAAGCTTAATTGTTGCAGAAGAAAACAAAGGAGTACCAATAATATAATCTGTAGTGCCCGGTGTAACCGGATAAAAACCCAATGCACTTAACACATACCAGGCGCTCATCTGTCCGCAGTCTTCATTACCTTCCAGCCCGTCTGGTGTATCGTGATACATATCCTTCATAATGCGGTGTATCATGGCCTGCGTTTTATGTGCAGTACCAGTAAAATTGTACAGGTATGCAATATGATGGCTGGGCTCGTTACCATGAGCGTACTGACCAATGAGGCCGGTAATATCGCTTTGGTCTCTGCCCGTAGTTTTAGAATTTTCTGCAAATAATTTATCTAGTTTATCTTCCATTTTTTTTCGGCCACCAATCATTTCCTGGTAACCGCTGATATCCTGCGGTGTATAAAAAGAATATTGCCAGCTGTTGGCTTCTGTAAAATTATTATTCACTTCACGTGGGTCAAAAGGTGTAAGCCAGCTTCCGTTTTTACGTGGCCGCATAAAACCGGTTTGCAGGTCAAGTATATTTTTATAGGCCTGTGCTCTTTTTATATAGTTTTCGTAATCGGCTGCACTACCCAGTTTTTTTGCAAACTGTACAATGCACCAATCGTCGTAAGCATACTCCAGTGTTTTACTTACGTTTTCATGCTCATCATCTATCTCTAAAAATCCATGATCCATTAATGCAGGCAATCCCAGGTGATTCCAGGTTGCACTTTTTTTCATAGCTTCCAATGCCAGCCGGGTATCAAACTGGTTAATGCCTTTCATATATGCATCCACCATTACTGGCACGCTGTGGTACCCAATCATACAATCTGTTTCACAACCACTAAGCTCCCAAACCGGCAAGCGCCCTCCCTGCTGATACTGTGTTAAAAAAGTTTTTATATAGTCCAGCGTGCGCTTTTTATCAATGATGGTGTACAAAGGATGTGCACCGCGATAAGTATCCCACAAAGAAAAAACAGAATAGTTTGTAAACCCTGTTGCGGTATGCACCTGGTTATCTCTGCCCCGGTATTGCCCGTCAACATCCTGGTTAATATTGGGCACAATGGCGGTATGATACAGCGCTGTATAAAAAGTACGCAGTTGTTTGGTGTCATTGCTGGTTACTTCAATCCTGCTTAATTCTTCGTTCCATATTTTTTCAGCAGCAACTTTTGTTTTTTCAAAATCCCAACCAGGTAATTCTTTGGTAAGATTATTTTGTGCACCTTCAACACTTACTGCCGACAAAGCTACTTTAGCCATCACTTCAGCTTCATCAAACTGAAAAAATGCTTTAATATTTTTTGAGTTTTTTAATTCAGACGTACCCGATGATAACAGCGTATCATTTTTCCAAAAGCCGGTTTTGCTGAATGGTTTGGAGAATTCAATTACAAAATAAACATACTGATTATTGGCCCATGCCTTGCTACGCCTAAGGCCGGCAATGGTATGCAGGTTAATTATTTTTAAGGACGATTCAATTACTTCATCACGATGTTTCAGATCAACAATTATATTATTGCTTTGAGAACCGGCAAATGTATACCGGTGAAAACCTACCCTTGTTGTTGCGGTCAGTTCTGCCAGTATATTTTCATCCTCCAGCTTTACTGAATAAAAACCTGCTGATGCTTTTTCATTGGCATGAGAAAATGCGGAGCCGTATTTTTTGTTGTCAGGAGATGGTTTGCCACTCATGGGCATCAACAAAATATCGCCATAGTCGCTTACGCCGGTGCCGCTTAGATGTGTATGCGTAAAGCCGTAAATATAACTGTCGGAATAGTGATAACCTCCGCAGCCATCCCAGCCATCCAACCGGGTATCTGGACTTAACTGCACCATACCGTGCGGCAATGTTGCACCCGGATAAGTGTGGCCATGGCCACCTGTACCTATGAATGGATCAACATACTGTACTAAGTTTTTTTGAGCAAAGAGAGTGTGGTTCGACAAGCTAACCAGAAAAAAGAGAAAAAGAGAAAAGAGAAACAGTGCTTTATTTTTCATGCAGAACGTTTTGCACAAGATAAAACTTTATAAAAAAAGTAGCCCAATAAAAAAAGCTCCACAAGGGAGCTTTACTTTTTTCTGACAAATCTTTTTAGAATGGTAGATCATCAACCGGGGCTGATGTATTGACTGGCTCAGTTTTTACAATCGGAGCCGTACCCATACCAGCATTAGTAACATTACCTGAATTGGAAGCTGCACCTTGTGTGCTCTGGCCTTCCTTGTTGCCTCCTAATAACTGAATATTCTGAACCCGCATGCGTAAGGTTGCTGCTGCCTGTCCTTCCTTATTGGTGTATGGATCTGCTTCGGGCGTGCCTTCTGCATACACCGAAGTTCCTTTTACCAAATAAGGAGCAATGGCTGTTCGGTCTGTCCAATAAGCACATTCTACCCAGGTGGTTCTTTCTTTCTGGTTGCCCTGGGCATCTTTAAAGCGTTCTGTGTGTGCTACGCTGAAGTTGATAACGTGTTTACCGTTGATCTCTTTTACAATGCAATCTTTACCAAGATTGCCGATGATCTGAAGTTTAATCATAACTGTGTTTTTAAATTATTAATCGATGTATCTGGTTGCTGTTTTAGTTATGTGGTAAAGATAAAAGCTAATCCCATATGGCTACCCGGGGTGCATTCAATGTGCGTAAATAATCCAGCAATTGACCGGTGTGCACTGCTTCGTGATAGGCAATACGCAATAAAT
The DNA here is from genome assembly GCA_043752185.1 of Chitinophagaceae bacterium. Classification (GTDB taxonomy): domain Bacteria; phylum Bacteroidota; class Bacteroidia; order Chitinophagales; family Chitinophagaceae; genus Ferruginibacter. Next base: position 2,423 of record JAYUZB010000099.1, on the reverse strand, counting down.
AATCACCTAGTTTGCGGTGCTGTTTTTTTTCTTTTCGGGTTATGTATACTTCATCCAGTTCCTTTTGTGTAATACCGTGTACCATTTTTAAAAATTTCTCCCGGTAAGGCTGTGCATTTCTTAATTCATCATCAACTGTTGTATAGGGGTTGCCGGTTAAGGGACTTACATAATCACCAACAACGCCCCTGTGTAATACAATATGATGAAACACATTTTCCGACTCCAGCACATGGCGTATCATTTCAAAGCAGCTCATTGCCCCGGGATCGGGTTTCCAGTATAAATTTTCTTCCGAAATATTTTTCCAAACTTTAATGCTCCTGCGCCTTACCTCTTCAAAATTCAATATCAATAATTCCTTTGCGTTCATCTGCTGCCTTTCTTTTGCTTATTATTTGCTTGTGAGTTTTTTGCCACGAGTGTCACGAATTTACACTAATGATTAGTGCATCATAATTCATATAAATTCATGTAACTTGCCTGCCGGCAGGCAGGTTCGTTGCTAACCCTTAATTCATTTTCTTCTTTAAAGTACTCACCTGATTTTGCAAATTATTTACCATACTGGCCAGCGAATTCATATCCCAGCGCTGCTGGGTAGTTACTTTGCTGATCACCATTTGTGCCTGCCACAGTTCCACCACATCTTCGGCATTTACCTGGTATGGCTGGTATTGTGGATTATCACTTACCAGGGTTAATTTATTTTTACTACGCCCGTTTTTTTCAACTCTTTTATAAACGATACCCTCGTTGCGGCTAACTACAATATATGCCTGACTATTTTTTATATCGCTTGTATCTTCTATTTTTTCACCAACTATAATACTGCCACTGGGCGTAGGTAACATACTATCGCCAATAATTTCAAAGGCACGGTAATTACCACCAGTGAGCATGGGTAAAGTGAATGTATTCAATTCATCAATAAACTCAGTATCGGCATAACTGGCTAAATAACCTGCTGCTGCTTTTACCGGAACAAAGTGAATAACATTCCTGTCGGCACTCATCATTTTTTGCTGGCGACGTTTAGCAAGGTAATTATCGGCATGATTGCTTAAGTCTTTAAGCAAAAGCTCATCCAGCGATAGTTTGAAAATATCTGCCAGTACTTCCAGTACATTCAACTGAGGATCTGCACGCCCCTCTTCATAAGCTCCGATTGAAGAACGTTTGATACCGAGTTTATTTGCAAATTCTTCCTGTGTCCATCCACGGAGTTTGCGTAAGTATTTTAGGTTTTGTCCTGCTATTGACATGGTACAACTAATTTGATTAGCACAAATATACTAATTAATTTAGTTTGACAAAATTTATTTTTGGTTTGCCATCCCGATAGCAATCGAGACACGGAAACACGGAAGAAATTTAGCCACGGATTGCACAGATTGACACGGATGAAAAACAATCTTTGAAAATCCGTGCAATCCGAGGCAACACCTTATTTTTGCATCAAACTTATCTATATGAATTATACACTGGCAATACATAGCATACTTCGCTGGGCAGTTTTGCTTTTTGGCGTATGGGCAGTTTTTGCAGCTTTGGGTGCAGTAGTATCCAAAAGAGATTATAAAAGCAGCGATAACAAAGTGAGCCTTTTTTTTATGATCAGCTGCGATATTCAGTTGCTGCTGGGCCTTGTTTTATATTTTACCGGCATGTGGTTCGAAAAAGTAAAAAGCGGCATGGGGGCTGTTATGAAAGACCCTATAGAACGTTATTTTGCAGTTGAACATGCTTTGATGATGATCATTGCCTGGTTGCTGGTACACGTTGGACGTAGTATGGTAAAACGTGGTGGTACCGATGCACAAAAACACAAACGCACACTGATTTATTTTGGCATAGCGTTAATTATAATTTTATTAATGATACCCTGGCCATTTAAACAACCAGGCATAGCACGACAATTATTCCCACCCTTTTAAATTGATTTAAACATACATGGCAACAAAAAAAGAACAACCCATTATCCTTATTACCAATGATGACGGTATTACAGCACCGGGTATAAAAAATTTAGTTGAAGCAGCAAGAACTTTAGGTAAAGTAGTTGTAGTAGCACCCGATAAAGCACAAAGCGGCATGGGACATGCCATTACCATCGGCACATCTTTACGGATGGATAAAGTAGATATGTTTGACGGTATAGAAGCCTGGCAAACTTCGGGCACTCCGGTTGACTGTGTTAAACTGGCTGTTGATAAAATACTGCATCGCAAGCCCGATCTCTGCATCAGCGGCATTAACCATGGTGCCAACCATTCCATAAATGTAATTTACAGTGGCACCATGAGTGCTGCCATGGAAGCTTCTATTGAAAGTATTCCCAGCATTGGATTTTCTTTGCTGGATTATAAATACGATGCTGATTTTACAGCGGCAAAATTTTATGCCAACAAGATCATTAAAAC
>JAYUZB010000098.1:0-2273 GCA_043752185.1 Chitinophagaceae bacterium | reverse complement strand
ATTTCAAATGCAAAAGTATTTTGTATACAGGGTTGAAGCATTACACTATTCCGGGCAAATGTTACATCATTCACACATTCAATATCGTTAATAGTATTTTACCCCTACCTTGTACAAAAACTGTTTATGGAAAAAAGAATTCTTGGTATTATTTTATCGCTGCTGGGCATTGCCGGCCTTATTTATGCAGGCGTAAGTTTTATGAATGGCGGAGAAGGTACCAGAAACATTAAAGCAATTATTTTTACTGGTGTGCTGGGAGGCATATTCTTTTTTGCAGGCATTGGCCTGATAAGAAATACAAAAGATAAAGCAACATGAGATTTCCCGATTTGAATTCCCCTGACTAATGGTTCGTTTTTTACGAACCATTTTTTTTGCTGAATAATTATTTAACAGCGCTTAGCTAAAATGTGTGAATGTTACAAATATAAATAACGCTGATACAACATTTTTAACTCAGGAGTATTTAAACTTTGTAAATACTTTTTACAATATAAATATCCCATTAAAAACCAGGTAACTTTTAAACTTAGCGCAAATGCCCGGTGTACAAAAACAGATAGCAGAACATCTTCATAAAAAAAATGATAACCATAATTATCCGGCACAAACCATTGCCGAAACTTTAACCAATGGTTTTTTTACGGTAGATAATACATGGACCGTAAAATACTGGAACAAAGCAGCAGAAAAAATTATGAAAGTACCCGCAACCGACATTATTGGCAAAAATTTATGGCAAAAATTTGCAGGAATTATTCCAATAGAATTGTTGAACATAGACCAACGGGCATTTCTAAAAGATACCCCAGTACATTTTCATGAATACTGGGGCGAAATGGGTGCATGGTTTGATGTAGTTACTTACCATTGCGACAATACCCTGTCTGTTTCCTTTAAAAGCAGTAAACAGCCAAATGCTGAATATACCGAAAGCCCGGTTGAGCGGTTAAAAACATTAACTCAGTTATATCGCTTTGTAACACAAATTACAAATGACTGCCTGTGGGAATGGCACCTGCTTACCCAGGAAATATTTTGGATAGATGGCGGACATAAACGGGTTTTTGGTTACCAGGTTGAGAATGCCCTTATTCCGCAAAGCTTTTGGGAGCAATGCATTCATCCCGAAGATAAAGAGCAGGTTTTGCTGTCATTAAAGAATACAGTTGCAAAAAAATCTTCCACTTCCTTTGAAGCAACATACCGGTTTAAAGCTGCCAATGGCAACTTTTTGTATGTACACGACCGGGGCCATATTATTCGTGATGAAGATGGCAAGGCTATCAGGATAATTGGAGCCACACAAAACATTACCGAAAAAAAAATATTGGAAATTAAATTGGCAAACGAGCGGCTGGCAAGGCAAAAAGAAATAACCGACGCTGTATTTAAAGCACAGGAAAATGAAAGGGAAACCATAGCAGTTATGCTGAATGAAAATTTGAACCAGATTCTGGTTGCCACTAAATGGAATATACAACTGGCAAAAACAAATTGTGATAAAAGAGACCATTGCCTGGAGAATTCTGCTGAATATTTAAACCATGCAATTGGCGAGGTTAAAAGAATTTATAAAACGCTGGCATTACCCGACATTCAATTTACAGGCCTGTTTAACAATATAAAAAATTTAGTGGCGGACATGAACAATGAACATGCAGTAAAATTTAAGTTTAAAGAATCGGGAATTGATGAAGAGGAAGATCTTGATAAAAATATTCAACTCGATATTTTACGGATGGTGCAGGAACTGATGAATAATATAATTAAACATGCCCATGCTTCCATTGCAAAGATTACACTATACAGGAAGGCTGATAATTTAATACTTACAGTTGCAGACAATGGAAGAGGTTGCAACAACCTTCCCGAAAAAAAAGGAGTTGGTATTATAAATATTATGAGTAGAGCCGAGTTGTATGGCGGTAATGTTTTGGTTAACTCAAAACCGGGCAAAGGTTATACACTTAAGGTTGTATTACCCTGTTTCTCAAACACAGCTTAGAATAACTATTAAAAACAAAATCATGCAACCCAACACTTCGTTTTTTACACTTCTTTTTTCTATGCCTGGTGGGTCGGAATGGATACTGATTGTTATTGTTGTGCTGCTGATGTTTGGCGGTAAAAAAATACCCGAACTAATGAGAGGCATCGGCAAGGGTATACGGGAATTTAAAGATGCAAAAGGAAATCTAAAAAATGAAATAGAGGAGGGTATGAAAGAAAAAGATGTAAAAGATACAACAACTCCAATCCCACCACCA
>JAYUZB010000097.1:0-14462 GCA_043752185.1 Chitinophagaceae bacterium | reverse complement strand
TATCACATCAATGTATTTAACGAGTAGTTAGCTTTGTGAAAAATTGAGTAATATGAAAAAAATCCTTTTAGGCTTATTGATTGTGGTACTGGCAGTTGCCGGATATGTCTGGTATAAATTCAGCAATGCAGGTGGAGGAACCGGAGGTACTAAGCAGGTAGCCCTTACCTTAAAAAAGCATTCCGATACTTTCAATCTTGCTGTTTCAGCGGCTATGGATGCTTATTTTGAAATGTCGGCTGCTTTTGTAGATGCTGATACAGCAAAAGTTAAAGCTAGTGCCGGTAAATTTATACAACTGCTAGACACTATTCCGATGGATGAATTACAAAAAGATACTGCCAATATTTATGCAATTGCCATGGGTACTTTTGAGGGCATAAAAAGCAATGCACAATCTATACTAGCAATGACCGACTTACAGGAAATGCGCAAAGATTTCAGCATGGTATCAGAAAACCTGTACCCGTTTTTTAAAATAATAAATTTCGAAGGCGAAAATATGTACTGGCAAAACTGCCCCATGGCTTTTGGCGATGATAAAGAAGCCAACTGGGTAAGTAAAACCAAAGAAGTTGTAAACCCATATTTGGGTAAAAATCATCCTGAATTTAAAGCAACTATGCTGCACTGCGGTATGGTAAAAGATACCATAAAAGCGCAATAGTATAATGCCGTTTTAAATACCGGTATTTACTGTAATTAAGTAACTATGAAAATATTCTTCTTCGTTTTTCTGTTTGTTTTAAGTGCAAGTAGCGGATTGGCACAAAACAAATACACCATTAGTGGTTACATTAAAGATTCACTAAATGGCGAAACCCTGATTGGTGCAACCATTGCAGTACAGGGGCAAACAAAAGGTATAAGCAGTAACCTGTATGGCTTTTATTCTATTACACTGGATGAAGGAAAGTATATTCTCATCTGTACTTTTATTGGCTATCGTATAAAAGCGGTTTCAATAGATTTGAGAGCCGATACAAAAATAAATTTTGATGTTTTACCAAAATCATACCTGGCAGAAGAAGTGGTGGTATCAACAAAAAAGCGTGATGCCAATGTGAAGAATGCACAGATGGGAAAATTTACCTTGCCCATGGAGCAGATAAGATCTATCCCTGCATTTTTGGGCGAAGTTGACCTGCTGAAAACCATTCAGTTTTTGCCCGGTGTACGCAATGCCGGCGAGGGAAGTGCGGGTATTTATGTACGAGGTGGCGGGCCCGATCAGAATTTAATATTGCTTGATGATGCACCGGTCTATAACACGGGCCACCTGTTTGGTTTCTTCTCCATTTTTAATGCTGATGCTATAAAAAATGTAACGCTTATAAAAGGAGGCATGCCTGCACAGTATGGCGGGCGCTTATCAAGTGTGTTGGATGTATCAATGAAAGAAGGCAACAACCAAAAATTGCAGGTAGATGCCGGCATTGGAATTATTGCATCACGACTTTCTATACAAGGGCCGCTTAAAAAAAATAAATCATCTTTTATAGTTTCGGGGCGCCGTACCTACATTGATGCCCTTGCAAAACCATTTATAAAATCAACTAGCCAGTTCAAAGGAAGCGGTTATTATTTTTATGATTTGAATGCCAAGGTCAATTACATTTTTTCAGATAAAGACAGGCTTTACCTGAGTGGTTATTTTGGCCGTGATGTTTTTGATTATGTGAATGGCAAACAAAGTTTAAAGTTTAATATCCCCTGGGGCAATAGTACCGGTACCTTACGCTGGAACCATGTTTTTAATAACAAACTTTTTGGAAATACTACAGCCGTTTATAACGATTATAATTTTACTTTTAACGCTGTTCAAAGTGACTTTGAATTAAAACTTGCTTCAGGCATCAGGGATTTAAGTTTAAAACAAGATTTTGACTTCTATCCTTATACCGGGCATAAATTGAAATTCGGCGGTATTTATACGTATCATAAATTCACCCCTTCTGTTATCAGCGGTAAACAGGATTCTACTGTTTTTAAACCAAACAACGCACAAATAAAATATGCTCATGAAGCAGCTGTGTATTTGCAGGACGATTGGGAGATAAATGAAAAAATAAAAATTCATGCTGGGATACGTTATAGTTTTTTTCAGCAGACAGGCCCTTATAAAATTTACCAGACCGATGATAATGGAAACCGTACTGACAGTACTGTTTTTGGAAGAGGCAAAGCTGTAAAAAATTATGGTGGACTGGAACCAAGATTTACCATCCGGTATGCATTGAATGATGAAACTTCTCTTAAAGGATCGGTAACCCGCAACCTGCAATACATACACCTGGTAAGCAATGCAGGCACAACTTTACCTACCGATATTTGGGTACCAAGTACCTACAAGGTAAAACCACAGATTAGTTGGTTGTATGCATTGGGCTTGTTTAAAAACTTTAAGGACAATATGTACGAAACATCTGTTGAGCTGTATTATAAACAAATGCAGAACCAGATTGAATATAAAGAAGGCTACACACCCAACAGCCTGGATGATACAGAAAACTCTTTTGCTTTTGGTAAAGGGTGGAGTTATGGTGCCGAGTTTTTTATTAATAAAACCAAGGGCCGTTTAACCGGTTGGATTGGTTATACATTAAGCTGGACCTGGCGCAAATTTCCTACATTAAACTTTGGCGAAAAGTATCCGGCAAAATACGACCGCAGAAATGATATGAGTGTAGTAGCCATCTATGAGCTAAATAAAAAATGGAAATTATCGGCATCATTTGTTTTTGGTACGGGAAATTCAGCAACCTTACCGCAGCGTTTTTATATTGTAGGCGGAATACTTACGCAGGAGTACAGCCGCATTAATGAATACCGCCTTCCATCTTATCACCGGCTCGATTTTGCAGCCATACTTACACCTAAGAAAAATATAAAACGCAAATGGAAAAGTGAGTGGGTCTTCAGCGTGTACAATGCATACAACCGTAAAAATCCATATTTCGTTTATTTCGATCAAAGCGGCAGCCCTTTTAATGGCACCCTACAAATACAGGCAAAGCAGGTTTCTCTGTTTCCGGTAATACCTTCAATTACCTGGAATGTAAAGTTCTGATAACGAAAAAGCACCAGCTATAAACTGATGCTTTGGATAATATTAAAAATTGAGGGTTAGCGTGTAAATGTCTGGTACCGTTCTACAAAGTAACCGGGGAAAGCGGGGTCGGCACCTTTTGAAACAACTGTAAACAATACATTGGTCAAAGTAAGCATTGTCCAATTGTAAGTTTTAGGAGATGAATTGGTAATCAATGTTGCGGCACTTCCAAATTCATAGGTTCCAATATCAGAAGTAGTGCTGTTGAGTTTATATTCAAAACTTCCGTCGGCACCAAATCGTACAAAATTTTTAGGTTTAGGGGTCGATTTTATGATGGTGTCTCTTATAAATACACCATTCTGATAGAGTTTGAGCTGAACACGGTTTATAACCCATTCGCCCACAACCTGTTGTTCTTTTGGTAAATCAGTACTGGTATCTGGCTTGGCACAGGAGCCGATAAAAACAGTGACACATAATAAACCTGCAATAAAAATAAGGGAGGTATAAGTAGTTTTCATCTGAAATAAAATATTGGTTGGATTAATAACGTACAACCAGTTATTTTATTGCTTTGTTTTTGGCTTATGCATAAAACGTATTACCCCGCTCTTTTGCAGGTCGGATGAAATACGAACTTCATAGCGGTTATCACCATCATTTACAACCATTAAAGCTGTATTAGGGGCAATGGTTCCTAAATTTTCGGCATACATGATAAGTTCATTTAATTCTTTGTCCTTATCAACTTCAAGCCTAAGTCTGAGGGCTTTATCGCTGAGGCGCTTGTGAGATAGGAGCAGGTTTCCATTAAAAAAAAGCGAAATACTGTCGCCATCAATTTCTCCATTATCGTACAGGTCAACAGTAAAACTGGCATTATCTATTTCAATGGTTTTTAAAAGCTCGCTGTTGCGTTTTTTATAAACAGCGTCCGAAGTTTTATTTATTACCGGTTCTGTTTTTACAACAGGTGGGATTGGCAAATTATTGGTAATTACTTCTTTTGTTGGGGTATCGGGCTTTTTTATTGGCTCCATCTTTACAACCGGAGGTGCAGTAATTTTTTTGATGTCTTTTTTTACTACGGGTGGACTTGTTTTTTTAGGCTGCACTTTTAGAACCGGCGTAGAGGTTTGTTTAGGTGTATTTTTTACAATCGGTGGAGCTATTGGTGGTAAAGTTTTGGGCTTAATTACAGAGTTTGATTTGGTTACAGCATTCTTTAAATATGCCGGATTATTTTTTAAAAGCCTGCGTGATAAAACAGTTGTACCAAACCCACAATCGCCTTCCTGGTCGGGAACGGGTACCCAGCTTCCTTCCAGCGATAGGTCGTCTCCTTTTTGAAAATAATTTAAGCGATGAATTTGAAAACAATTGCGGATGGTTACCGGTACATTGGTTTTGGTACGTGCTGTTTCTTTTACTTCAATTGATTTGCTGGCTTTATTAATGGTGCCGTTTAATTTGCAAATAGTGTAATAGCGTTTTCCGCCATCGCTGAAATAAGTGTATGAATAGCCCGAAACTTTAGTACCGCTGCATTCCAGTTCCAGCACATATTCACATCTATCGCCGCCCCATCCGGTAAAAGAAGTGCTTTTATCTATAAATTCACCTTTCCATTGCCCGGTAAAATTTTGGGCGGAAACTAATGAGCCAATAAAAACAAATAAAATAAGTTGTACAATTCTTTTCATCAGCACAAAGATATTTTAGATAAATTTTTCCATAGCTAATACTTCGTTAAATTTGCAACCTGGAAATTAGTCATTGGTCATTAAGTCATTTCTAAATATTTTACTTAGCATTTGTTTTTGATGGATCGGCAATGACCAGTAACTAATGATTAATGACTTTTCAATTAAAGATATGATAAAGATAACATTACCCGATGGAGCAGTAAGAGAATATGAAGCAGGTTCTTCAGCATTTGAAGTTGCCAAATCCATCAGCGAAGGATTAGCAAGAAAAGTATTGGCCGCCAGTATTAATGGCGAAGTGTGGGATGCCCACAGGCCAATTTATACAGATGCCTCTTTAAAATTACTTACCTGGGATGATGCTGATGGTAAAGCAACGTTCTGGCATTCATCTGCTCACCTAATGGCAGAAGCGGTGGAAGGGGCTTTCCCCGGTGTAAAATTTTGGGTTGGCCCTGCAATTGAAAAAGGTTTTTATTACGATATGGATCTGGGGGATAGAAAAATTACTGAAGAGGATTTGCTTTCGCTGGAGAAAAAAATGAATGAACTGGCAAAGCAAAAAAATCTTTTTATCCGTAAGCCAATGCCCAAGGCTGAAGCTTTGCAATATTTTACCGAAAAAGGCGACGAATACAAACTGGACTTGTTGAGTAATTTAACCGATGGCGAAATTACTTTTTACGCACAGGGAGGTTTTACCGATTTATGTCGTGGCCCACATATTCCCAATACAGGTTTTATAAAAGCTATTAAGCTTACCAGTATTGCCGGTGCATATTGGAAAGGTGATGAAAAAAATAAACAGCTTACCCGTATTTACGGTGTTACTTTTCCAGAGCAGAAAGAACTGGAAGAATATGTATTGATGCTGGAAGAAGCTAAAAAAAGAGATCACCGTAAACTGGGTAAAGAACTGGGTATTTTTACTTTTAATGATGATGTAGGGCCTGGGCTTGCTTTGTGGTTGCCAAATGGTACCATCATTATTGAAGAATTAGAAGCACTTGCCAAAGAAACTGAAAAGGAAGCTGGTTACAAGCGTGTGGTTACGCCACATCTTGCCAAAGAGAATATGTATTTAACCAGCGGGCATTTACCTTACTATGCCGATAGTATGTTTCCGCCAATGGAAATGGATGGTGAAAAATACTATTTAAAACCAATGAACTGTCCGCATCATCATAAAATTTTTGATGCCGAACCCAAGAGTTATAAAGACCTGCCATTTCGCATTGCAGAGTATGGAACCTGTTACCGGTACGAGCAAAGCGGTGAATTATTTGGTTTGATGCGGGTGCGTTGTCTGCACATGAACGATGCTCATATTTATTGCAGTAAGGAAGATTTTGCTCAGGAATTCAGGGCAGTAAATGACATGTACCAGAAGTATTTTAAAATATTTGGTATTGAGAAATACGTAATGCGCCTGAGTTTGCATGATCCGGAGAAATTGGGCCAGAAATATATTAATGAACCTGAGCTTTGGTTAGAGACTGAAGAGTTGGTAAGAAATGTATTGATTGAAAGCAATATTCCTTATGTGGAAGTAAAAGGCGAGGGTGCTTTTTACGGACCCAAAATTGATGTGCAGATATGGAGTGCTATTGGCCGTGAATTTACTTTGGCAACAAACCAGGTAGATTTTGCCCAGGGCCGCAGTTTTAAATTAAGCTTTACCAATAAAGATAACAGTCCGGAAGTGCCGTTAATTATTCACAGGGCGCCTTTGGGAACCCATGAGAGATTTATTGGATTTTTGCTGGAACATTATGCCGGTAAATTTCCAACCTGGCTGGCGCCATTGCAAGTAAAAATATTGCCTATCAGCGATAAGTTTATGGATTATGCAAATACAATTCTGGAAACGCTCAAAAAAGCTGATATTCGTGCTGAAATAGATGACAGGAGTGAAAAGATTGGCAGGAAGATACGTGACACAGAGATAGCTAAAGTGCCTTATATGCTGGTGATAGGAGAGAAGGAAATGAATGAAGGAAAAGTTGCTATTCGCAGACAGGGAAAAGGAGATATCGGTGTTAAATTAATTGATGAATTTGTGCAGGAAATTGCTGCAGAAATAAAAGACAGGGTATCAGAGTAAGGATAGAATTGAAATTGATTACCTGTAAAATTTGGATTAGTAACAATAAATAAATAAATTGCTAATAGCTTATCAGCAATAAAATGATAATTTTGATAAGCACAAACAACATTATAAACTAAAAACAATAAATGGCATTTCCACCAAGACCCCGGGGCACTTTTAACCCCCGATTTAAAAAAGAACAACAACAGGAACACCGAACCAACCACATGATAAGAGCACTTGAAGTGCGTTTGGTTGGCGAAAATCTAGAACCCGGTGTTTATTCCCTAGCCGATGCAATCAAAATTTCCAAAGAACAGGAACTGGATCTGGTAGAGATTTCTCCCGGTGCCAAACCTCCTGTTTGTAAGATTATTGATTACAATAAATTTTTGTACGAAGAGAAGAAGAAGAAGAAGGAGATGAAAGCAAAATCGAAAACCAGCGAGGTTAAAGAGATACGCTTTACACCCAATACAGATGACCATGATTTTGAGTTTAAAGTAAAGCACGCCGAAAAGTTTTTGAGTGATGGTGATAAAGTGAAGGCCCACGTTCAGTTTAAAGGCCGTGCCATCATGTTTAAAGAAAGAGGTGAATTACTTTTATTAAAATTTGCCGATCGTTTAAAAGATGTTGGGGCATTGGAAGGCTTACCAAAAATGGAAGGTAAAAGAATGCTGGTGATGTTTGCGCCCAAAGCCAAACTATCAAAAAGAAAACAACAGGAAGCAGACCGATTATAAGAATTGCTACAATAAAAATTTAAGGGAAGTTCTTGCTTCCCTTTTTTTATTTTTACAAAAACATGGATACCAGTTTAAATAAATACATCAGCGAAACAGGCTTCTGTAGCCGCAGGGAAGCAGATAAATATATTGAGCAACTCCGTGTTACTATCAATGGCGTTGAAGCTATGAAAGGTAATCGTGTAAAGGAAGGCGATGTAGTTTTGGTTGATGGAGAATCAATTGGCAAGAAAAAGAAGACAGCTGTTTACCTGGCTCTAAACAAACCCAAAGGAGTAACCTGCACAACTGATCTGAAAGACAAAACAAACATCATCGATTTTGTAAATTATAAAACAAGGATATTTCCAATTGGCAGGCTTGATAAAAGAAGTGAAGGACTTATTTTTTTAACCAACGATGGTGATATTGTAAACAAAATTCTGCGTGCCGGAAACCAACACGAAAAAGAATACATGGTTACAGTTGATAAACCAATTACACTTGATTTTATACAAAAGATGCGGAACGGGGTACGCATTTTAGGTACTGTAACCCAAAAGTGTTTTGTAAAACAAGAGGGTCCAAACCGTTTTAAAATAATCCTGGTACAGGGCCTTAACCGCCAGATACGGCGCATGTGCGAAGCACTTGGATATAATGTAGAAAGCCTGAAACGTACACGAATTATGAACATTACCTTAACCAACCTGCCACCCGGCAAGTGGCGCTATTTTACACCGACAGAGATGGATACCATCAACCACATGCTTAAAAATTCGAGTAAGACAGCAGATGGAGGGGATGGGATGGATGAGTAATAGTGTTACTCAAAAAAATACTATACTTACCAATCATCACCCCTTTATTTATTTTTTTCGATATCCTCCACAATTTTATTTAAAGCTTTTATTTTTTCGGCGGAGATTTTCATTTTTGGATTTTTTGATCCCAGTAAGGAAACAATAAATTGCATATAGCTTATAAATGAATCCTTGTCATTTATGCGGCCTTCCCGGCTCCATGCATCTTTAAAATTTTTAAGAACTGCTTTCCTGTGTGTTTCAACATCAGCGATTGTTGTTGCAGCAAGCAAACCGGCAATATAAAAAGAGGAGCCTGCTGTTTTATGATAAAAACCCGGACTGGTTGCATTTTGCTGCCTTGCATTGTCAAGTGCCTTTGCACTTAGTTGATCAATGTCTGCAGGTATATTTATATGCACGCTTTTTTTGTGCGAAAGTAACAAAGCAAAATGCAGCCAGTTAAAATAAGGATAATAATCAATGGTATTAAAAAGCCTGTTGCCAGATTCAAAAGCATTTCTGTAATATTCGGCTGCGTTGATGAGTGCAGTTTCATTTTTTCTATCCACATCAAATAACCTCCTGTAACATGCGGCAATCAAACTGCTCCTTTCAAGGGTTTCACCTTTTAATGCTATTAACCCTTTTGCGGCGTTCTGTATTTTTTCCTTTGCTTCTTTTGCAGTTATTTTTTTTGCATTAAACTGTGCTACAGCATACCTTACACTAATGTTGTGATACTGTTCCACTGTTTTAATGGTGTAGCAGGCATTTTCCAACATAAATAACTGTTCGTAATACTCCAAAGCCTTGTCTAACACGTTGAGTGTTTTATATAATTCAGCCAGTCTTTCAACTATTCGTCCATCTGCTTTCCATTCAGGCAGCAAAGCGTTTATTATTGCTTCAATCGTTGGCTTAGCTTCTTCATAAGTTTTTCTTTTGGCGTTGCTCGTAAGTTCGCTGATAAAATTATCCAGATGGTAAATTACTTCTTCAGCATCTGAAAAATTAAATTTCTGTTTTTTAGCAGAAGTTTTTGCTGTTTTAAAAGTGTAAAACGGATCGCCATAACATTGATAGGCACCCCAGGTATTAGTTTGTCCATACTGGTTGTAAGTGGCTTCCCTGGCATCTCTCACAGCATCACCAAAAGATTTTCCCTCAAACATTTTTTTATAAATAGTGCTTGAAAATAAAGCTGCAGCATCATCATCAATTTCCCAACCGGTTACAATGGCTGCTTTTAAACCCATCTGTATTAGTTGTGTTCCCACACTTGCAGCCAGGTCATATTTCTTACGCATCTGATCTAAAACTTTCATGTCGTACTCGTTGGAAGAACAACAGTTGATGAATACAAATTCCGGTACGATCCTGATTCTGTCAAAATCTGCAGCGGTGAAAATCATTTCTTTACCAATGACAACACCCGTTGGATCTTCGGCTGTTTTACCAACGATACCATGTGAGGCAATGTGAATGATCTTATAACTTTTATTAAGAATTTTCTGAACAATATCTGTATCCCCTTCACCTATACTTTCTGTTGTTTCCAAACCATTGCCGGCTAATATTTTTGAAACATTAAGCGCTTCATTTTCAGCAGCCGGTAATGAAGGATATTGATCATCAGTATATGGATTACCAATTACCAATGCCCTGTTGCTGTTATTCATGATGACGTTTTCACGCTGCTCTCCCGATCTTAACTGGCGTATGATGCCGGTATTGATGACCATAGGTTTTTCAGAAATGCCATTGGCATCGTGCAGTAATTCCCAGGGATAGCGTGCGGTTTCTTCATCAACTTGCAGCACCAGGTTGCGCAGGTTTGAGCCGTAACCTTTAAATTCATTTGGTATTAACAGCTCATAAAGCGTTTGCGAAAATTCTTTGTTCCAGTGTGAGTGCCTGGCAACTTTTTCAATAAGCGATTCCACCATCATCCGGTTTGCGGGCAGCGTTTCTTCATCTGCATGAGCTTTATCGGTTATAGATGTAAAATGTATGGGCAGCACACGGCGGTTTTCGCTACCTTTTGTTGCCACCGAAACTTCAAGCCGGTGCCAGTTATCCTGCATATTTTCATCCGGAATAACTTTTAATGCACCCGAACCTTTTGTTATCACCGGTGGTGCAAATTTAAAATTGCTGAATCCGTCTTCTGCAAGGAAATTTTTTAAAATTCTGCCTATCTGAATAGATTTGTGCTGGTATATTTCAACCAATTCTACCCGGTTTATTTTTTTATAGGTCTTCGGCGTTCCTTCCTGTTTCGACATGGCATCTAATTTTTCATTTGCCTGCAACACGGCCATCAGTATGGTTTTTACCGATGTGCTTATCCTTAATCCTGCAAAATCACTGCCTATCATCAAAGAGGAGATGCCAAAATCTGTAGTCAAAACTTCACTATCAGTTTTTGTTGATACACGCTCATTAACTTTTATTGCCAGGGTAAGAAATGCCTGTGTTAATGTAAGGAGTAAACGGCTTTCTGTAAGCGATCCAAATTCGCCCAGCCCTGCAACTACACCACCTTTGCATATCATGGTATCGGGGGCTGCATCTTCCTCTAATATCACCAGGTGTGTGCCTATATCTCCTGGATAATTATTTACAAGATGATATTCACTTAGTTTATTACCAAGAGCCCTGTCAAGGTATTTTTCAGCATAAATAATTCCGTCTCCTTTAAAATGACCAACAACTACCGGGTATTGCGAATGCACTAAATCGCCATTAATAACCGAAATGCTGATGATCTCTTTGCCTTTTGTTTTTTTCAACTTGCCCTTGCCGCCGGCAATGGTATTATTTAATTCTTCATCGGTTGGTATTGATGCAAAATCACTGTCGGCCATTATTTGTACACTGTCGGTACCACGGGAGAATGGTTTTGTTTTCGATAATGCCGGCTGGTCTGTTTCTCCTTTCTGCAGCAATTCCTTAAAGCCTTCAAATGCTTCTTCCAGGCTTGGTATGCCACCATGATCAGCTGCCACATAATATACATTGTCGGCACTTAATGTGGGTGGTATGGTACTCCATAAAACCCTGCCATCTCCCTGCGAAGTAGAAGTGAAATTTATTTTTCCTTTTTCAATAAAATAGTTTTCTGGTGTTTCGTCATCCTGCCCGGCTATATACCTGAAAACAGCATTATCATAAAGTGTATTTTGTATAGCATTGTAAAAATCAAGCCCCTTCTTTAATACAGCAGCAGCGGGTACAGCGGTAAATTCGTTATTTGCAGTATCCAGCTCTTTCCATTTTTTTGTATCAAAAATACCTTCAGCATTTTTTGGAAGCAATTGCACCAGTCCCGGATATTCTTTAAACATTTCCAGCAAGCGTTTTTTTGTATGTATAAAATCAAGCAGGGCCAGTTTTTTAATGATGCTGTCTTTACCTAACAGTATGCGTATGGTTCCAAATGAACCTTCATTGGGCACACCCATCATCAATACTTTTGTTTTTTTGGATGTAGTTATCTGTTTCCACAAAGCCGGTTCAGCATGAATCATAGCCCTTAGCAACAGGCCACCCATTGAGTGTGCTATGAAATGAAATTCATGATTTGTTCTTTCTTTATTTTCTAATTCCTGCTTTACTACTTTGGCCAGCAGTTTTGCAGCATTTGCTAAATCCTTACGCCAGTCGTATGCAAAAGGATAAACATCAAAATCGGAAGACAGGTAATTAATGAGATTATTATATGTCTGTCCATTCAGGTTCGCTGCTTCTATATTTGCAGCATCAATTTTTAATTTTGTCAATCCGCCTGTTACAATACCGATATAGCTAACCCATAACCTGTCTTTTTTGCTAACATCATCCAAATTACTACCCATAATTCCTGGCAACATAAACACAGCTGGTTTTTTACCGGTTACACCACGTTTGTGTACAATAGAAATATTGGCTGTAGCACCAATAACCTGGTAGAGTGCTTCAATCTTTTGAGGATCGGTAAGAGCTGCCAGTAAAGCATCCTGACTTGTTTTATTTTTAAAATAGTTAAAGTGGTTTACCGATGCTTCCTGCTCAAAATGTTCTTTAACCAGTGTTTCCCGGTAAGTGCCTCTAAACATCGAATTGCTGTTTACAACTAAATCATGTGCTTCTCCAAAATAAAGATTGGTAGACATAACTAACAGGCTTTTTAAAATGCCCGAACGTTCAACATCGCCGGAAATAACAAAGAGCTCTGATCTTATTTGACGGTTTGGATTATTGAGCAGACGCAGCAGGGGAGAGCCCGGTATTTGTGCAGCCACTCCGGGAAAAACATCGATATCTGTTCTTTCGTGTACAACAGCTTTTGCAAAATCGAGAAACAAAGTAAAAGGCATGCAGGCAGCAGCACCGGGTATTAATTTAAGCAAATTGCAAAAAACATTTACCAGGTTATCCATTCGGGTGTCTATCAAAACGGTTCCGGCAGCGGGGCATGCCACCCTCACCATTTTTCTTACATCAATCTTTTTTGTGTTGGCTGCACTATTGGCTGCAGTAGCTTCAACTTTCAGCGGTTTAAAATCTTCATTGTTATTGATGATGGATAGTTCGTTTTTGTCAAATGGCTTTTCACCGTTGCTGCACCTTGCAAGCAGGTCGGCTACAATACCGCCTCTTGAGTGCGAAACGATATCAATACTCATCTCATTCGGCAAAGCATTCAACAGGTCAGTTACATTTTTTACCGGGCTTTCTGATAGTGTTTTATGTTCAAACGCAAGCACCCTGCCTTCATAAAATGCAAACAGTTTGTTGTAAGCACTATTGGTTCCTAATTCTTTAAAACCTCCTTCGGTGTTCGAATTGGTTCCATGAATAAAGAGCAGGTAAGGTTTATTTTTGTCTGCAGTTTTTGCATCAAATTTGATGAATTCAAATTTGTCATTCAATCCATGAAGTCCGGCAGCAAGTCCCGATTCCATTTTGTTTACCAACAATTGTGCTGCACCTTTTGCAACCATGCCGGTAATAATTTTCAGTCCTTTAGTTTTAATGATATCGCCGGCACCGCCCCTTGATTCGCCGGGTGAAGAAAAGAAAGAAGGCACTTCCATTTCACCTTTCTTACCCGAACGTTTTTCGCCGGGCCGGGTTTTTAAAAAAGTTTCAAAATCATCTGCACGGTAATGCCACTCTACATCATTACTCAATTGCATTACCACCAAATCATCATCAGCGGTTTCTATTGTTTCTGCTTTGGAATCGCCGGATCTTACCGACAAGGCAACAAACTCTGTTGCCTGTACACCGGGCTGTACGCTTTTTAACTGCAGATAACTATCGGATGGTATTTCAGCTTTAGTGCCGTAAAAAGTGAATGTAGGCATGTGTTCAAATTAAAAGATTGTGGATGGAATACAATATATAAAAATTTAATTGCATTCAAAAGTGTTTGGCAATTTTTTGTAAAATTTAATATTGCTTTAATATAACAGGATATATTTTTGTGTTTATAGGTTTGCTATTGTAATGCATGGTAAAAAACTTCTGAAAAAATCCACTAACTGGGGCTATTTCCCTTACCTTTGCCGCCCGAAAGAGATAAATACGTCTTTTTCAGACATTTCCCACAAGGCTCAACAAGTGTCCCGTCATTTCGGAACCGCCAGTAGGGAGTAACTAAAAACAGTTATGTAATGCCAAAGGTTAAAACCAACAGCAGCGCCAAGAAGCGCTTTAAAGTTACCGGATCCGGTAAAATCACTTTTCAAAAAGCTTTTAAACGTCACATCTTAACAAAAAAATCAACCAAACGCAAACGTAACATGCGTATGGATGGTGTTGTAAGTGATGCTAATCTTCATTTTGTAAAAAGATTATTGGGAATGAAATAATCCCGCCACCGGAAAAAAACACAACAATTAACTTTAAAAAAATTAGAATATGCCACGTTCAGTAAATGCAGTAGCCAGCAGGGCCCGCCGCAAAAGAATATTAAAAGCTGCCAAAGGATTTTATGGTAAGCGTAAAAATGTATACACCGTTGCCAAAAACGTAATGGAAAAAGGTTTAACGTACAGCTACGTTGGCCGTAAATTAAAAAAGCGTGAGTAC
>JAYUZB010000096.1:0-6070 GCA_043752185.1 Chitinophagaceae bacterium | reverse complement strand
TCGCTGCTGATATGTTCCAGTTCTTCGGCAATAGCGTGTACCTTATCCCATTCAAAATTTAATTTTTCTACTAAAAAATATTCCCACAACCTGTGCTTCCGTACTACATCCAACGCTGCTTTTTTACCGGCTTCATTTAATTTAAAGCCTTTGTATTTTTCGTACTGTAGCAGTTTTTTGCTTTTTAGTTTTTTAAGCATGTCGGTAACTGATGCAGGCCGGGTCTGCATTTCGGCAGCCAAAGAATTGGTATTAACCAGCCCGGTTTCCTGTTGCAGGTGAAAAATACCTTTAATGTAATTTTCTTCGCTTGTTGTAAAACTCATAGTGTTGAAAATTAAATTTAGACAAAACTAAAAATATTATTTTGATTACCAAAATATTAGTGAGATAAATAATCCTGCTACAATCAGTAAATTCGGGTTCAAATATATTTTTTATGCGAAAGAATATAAGTTCCGGTTCTCACTGGGAAGATATTGTTGGTTATTCACGGGCAGTTAGGATTGGCAATATTGTTGAAGTGGCCGGAACAACAGCCATGGATGGTGATGTGCTGATTGGCAAGGGAGATGTGTACGCACAAACTGTTTTTATTTTTAAAAAAATTGAGAAGGCTTTGAACGAAGCAGGTGCAGCATTGACCGATGTAGTACGTACAAGAATGTTTGTAACTGATATATCGCAGTGGGAGGAAGTTGGCAAGGCACATGGAGATTTTTTTAAAGAGATTAAACCGGTTGCCACGATGGTGGAAGTTTCAAAATTAATAAATGATGACATGTTGATAGAGATTGAAGTTACTGCAATCGTTGCCGGTGATTAAATAGCAGGCTTAATAAGCTGTTTTTGTAAAATTTCAATTAATATTGCGACTTAAACCAATTTTAACCCATTATGAATTTTTCTTCTTTTAAAGTGCCCTATCCTGTTGATGAGCAATACAGTAAGCGTATAGCATATTTCTCTATGGAATTTGCGGTAAGTCAGCCTTTGAAAATTTACAGCGGCGGCTTAGGCTTTTTAAGTGGTTCTCATATGCGTAGTGCATACGAGTTGCGCCAGAACCTGGTAGGCATTGGTATTTTATGGAAATACGGTTATTACGACCAGGCTCGTAACCAAGACCAAACATTGCAGGTGCAATGGAATGAAAAGATTTACAATTTCCTGGAAGACACCGGTATCAAATTTCAGATTGATATTCATGAACATCCGGTTTGGGTAAAAGTGTGGTATCTGAATCCGGAAACATTTAAATCGGCCCCAATGTTTTTACTCAGTACCGATTTGCCGGAGAACGATTATGTTTCTCAAACCATTACCCATCGTTTGTATGATGCCAACGTGGCTACCAAAGTTGCCCAGTTTATTCTGCTGGGTGTAGGCGGCGCCAAATTAATGGATGAGTTAAATTTTAATCCCGAATTGTATCATTTAAATGAAGCACATGCAATCAGCTCGGCATTTTATCTTTACAAAAAATTTGGAAATATTGAGGATGTAAAAAAGCGCCTGGTTTTTACTACACATACGCCTGAAGAAGCAGGTAACGAAAAGCATGATATTCATCTTTGCGAAAAGATGGGATATTTCTGCGGCATGAAACTGGATGAAGTAAGAAAGGTAACCGGGATGGAAGGCGACCTCTTCAATCACTCGCTGGCAGCATTACGGTTTGCAAAATTAGCCAATGGTGTAAGCCAGTTACATGGCGAAGTAAGCCGCCAACTTTGGAAAAAATACGATGGCATCTGCGAAATTAAAGCCATAACAAATGCTCAAAACTGGCATTACTGGGCGGATAAGCAATTGTATAATTTTATGGATGCCAATAATGAGGATGGATTTATTGACCGTAAAAGATATTTGAAGAAACGTGCGTTTGATGTGGTAGCAGACCAAACCGGTAAACTTTTTAACCCCGATGTATTTACCATTGTTTGGGCACGCCGTTTTGCCGGTTACAAAAGAGCCGAACTGCTTACACGTGATGAAGAAAGATTTGAAGCACTGTTAAGTAATCCAAAATATCCGGTACAGATCATCTGGGCCGGAAAGCCTTACCCAGTTGATTATCCTGCCATCAGCGATTTTAATATGCTTGTTCACCTCAGTAAAAAATACGATCATGTTGCGGTATGTGTAGGTTATGAATTGGGGCTGAGTAAAAGATTAAAGCAGGCATCTGACCTTTGGTTAAATAACCCGAGAGTACCAAGAGAAGCCAGTGGCACCAGTGGTATGACGGCAGCCATGAATGGCGCTGTAAACTGCAGTACCAATGACGGCTGGATCTGCGAATTTATTAATCATGGTAATAATGGATTTGTTGTACCTCCAATTGATTATGAAAATATAAGTGTGCATGAACAGGATGAGTATGACCTGAATAAATTGTATGAGATACTGGAAAACCAGGTATTGCCTTTGTATTATGATAACCCCGAAGTGTGGCGTGAAATAACAAGAAACGGCATGCGTGATGTACGTTGGCAGTTTGATAGTAACCGGATGGCCAAAGAGTATTACGAGATTCTTTATAAATAATTTTTAAACATCCCCTTTAAACAGGGGATGTTTTTTTTGCAGTAATTTTAAACGATGGAACAATATTCAAAAAAACTGGAAATACGTTGGGCCGATCTTGATCCAAATTTTCATGTACTGCATTCAAAGTATTATGATTACGGTGCTTACTGCCGTATGTCATTCTTTACTGAGCATGGTATTACACCTGCGGTGATGATTGAAAACAATATCGGGCCAATCATCTTTAGAGAAGAATGCATTTTTAAAAGAGAGATAAAATTTGGTGATGAGCTGGAAGTGTTTTTAAAACTCAGTAAGTGTAATGAAGATGCCAGCCGCTGGAGCATGGCACATGAACTGTGGACAAATGGAAATACACTGGCAGCATTAATTACAATTGATGGTGCCTGGTTAGATACGAAGATTAGAAAATTAGCCAAGCCCCCCGAAGTTTGTAGTACTGGTATAAAACTCATTCCGAAGACAGATAATTTTAATCAATAATCCAGGTAGTTGTCTTTTGCCCGACATTAACTGTAAAAGTGGTCAGGTACTTTTGAATAAATAATTTGAAGTATGAAAAAAATAACACTGCTATTTTCTTTTTTATTAATACTTTCTTCACTTGCTTTTGCGCAGGCAGAAACTGTTTATCCCGAAGGATTAAAAGTGGGAGATGTGGCTCCTGATTTTTCGGCAAAAGACCAGTATGGTAAAACGATAAACCTTAAACAGGCGTTGCAAAAAGGACCGGTTGTAATGCTTTTTTATAGAGGCCAATGGTGCCCTTATTGTAATAAGCAGATGAGTCGTTTTTCTGATTCCTTATCAATGTTAACCGCAAAAGGTGCTTCAGTACTGGCTATTGCAGCTGAAACTGCAGAGAATGTGAAGAAGACAATTGAAAAAACAAAATCAACTTTTCCTGTAGTTGAAGACCAGGGATTGGTAATAATGAAAATGTACAAAGTGAATTTTGCTGTAGATGAAAAAACGATAATAAAGTATAAAGGATACGGAATAGATTTTGATAAGGCCAACGGTGCTAACGGCGCTAATCTTCCGGTACCGGCAACTTATATTATTGGTAAAGATGGAAAAGTAAAGTACGTATTTTTTAATACCGATTACCGAAAGCGGGCTTCTGCTATTGACATACTGAATAATCTATAATATTTTTTTTAATAAGAAGTGTTGCAAAATTTATCTTTGCAACACTTCTTTATGCTTAGTGCCACCGTTAATTTATACAAAAATGCATACACAGGTTTAACACGCCGCATGTGGCTGCTTGCAGTTGTAATGCTGATAAACCGCAGCGGGACTATGGTGCTGGCCTTTATGACACTTTACATCAATCATATTGGCTACTCTACCAAACTGGCGGGTTTAGTGGTTGGTATTTATGGTGTAGGTTCGTTGGTTGGAGAATTTCTGGGCGGAAAAATAAGCGACCGCTTTGGGTTTTATTACACACAGTTTTTTTCATTGCTTTGCGGAGGTATACTTTTTATTACGCTGGGACAAATGAAATCTTATCTTTCTATTTGTATATGTACGTTCTTTCTCAGTATGGTCAATGAATCTTTTCGCCCGGCAAATGCAACAGCTATTGCACATTATAGCACTCCCCAAAACCGAACGCAGGCTTTTTCCATTGTGCGCCTTGCTATTAATTTAGGGTGGGGTATTGGGGGTGCTTTAGGTGGTTTTCTGGCTTCTGTAAATTATCATTTGTTGTTTTGGGTTGATGGGATAACAAATATCAGCGCAGCATTATTATTGCTATGGTTATTGCCTAAGGTAAGCCTTTCTCAACAACAAAATTTAAGTAAGGTCACAACCGAAAAAGTAAAAGCAAAGCCTGCATATGCTGATAAAATTTTTTTATATTTTATTGGCTTACAGGTTTTGTTTGCCATTTGTTTTTTTCAATTGTTTACTACTATTCCTTTATACTTCAAGGAGGGATTGCACATTAACGAATTCTGGATTGGAATTTTAATGGCAATGAATGGGATTATTATTGCACTGTTTGAAATGGTGATTGTTTTTAAACTGGAAGGATGGAGGCCTTATCTACGTTTAATGACCTACGGTTCTATCATTATGGGCGTATCTTTTTTTATGCTGAACCTGCCTTATATTCACGGTTTTGCCGTTGCTATTTTATCTATGTTGCTGATAACAATTGCAGAAATGGTTGCCATGCCGTTTATGAACTCTTATTATATTTCACGGAGTACAGAAGGAAACCGGGGGCAATATGCAGCATATTATACCATGGCATGGAGCTTTGCACAGGTAATTGGCAGCACCAGTGGTACGCAAATAGCATACGCAGCAGGCTTTAATAATTTATGGTGGATAATTGGCGGTATTTGCCTGCTTACAGCATTTGGGTATCACAAACTGCTTGCAAAAAACCAGCCTTATTTATAAATATTGGTTGAAGTTGCTTTTGCACTAATCGGCATATCTTGTCCCATCATTTGAATACTGCCCGTAATATCAGCAACACTGGTTCTTTTCTTTACCAACCCGGTTGATATATCAGTTATAATTTCGCCATTAGTTTTAGTCTCGCTTTTAACTTCAAATTCCATTTCCTGAAAATTTAATTTGTTTACAGCTGTTGAAACAACATTTGCCTGTATTACAGCTTCATTACCTAAGATGGATTTAAGGGTATAGGTTCGAATAGTTTTCATATCCTTGGTTTTGGCTGTATCGGCCCAGCTATCACCAACGGTTTTACCTTTTGGTACTATTTCAAAAGCGCCAGAAACAATTGCATCATCCGAGGCATTATCTGAAAATATTTTCATGATATCTGCAGTAGCATTTGTTTCATCAACATCAGCCTGACTTTGTTTTTTCTTTTCTGCCACAGCCAATCCGGTTTTGTTATCTATTGTAATGTCAACAGGTTTATTTAATTTATCATCAAATACTTTCGACATTTCTTCATTATTCCCGGATTTATTTTCTGAATCATAATTATTTGCCTGCCCCATCATATTCGTATTCATCTTCAGTTTTGTAAGTGTATTACTAATGATATAGTCATTGGGAGCACTGTTCTTTACTTCCAATGCATTTACCGATGTAGACGTACTTGTTAATTCCATGCCCATAGTAAGGGATGCCTGTATATCTGTGGTACTTTCAACAATAATTTTTTGCCCATTGGCAAGGTTGATTTTGGCCATAGGTTGGGCAAATGCAACAGCAGAAGCTGCCAGGCAGATAAGAGAAACGTAAATTCTTTTCATATTTTATTTTAATTATGCTGTAAAATTATCAATAAACAACATACGGGCTTTAATTGTTTGCAGTTTTTGTAAAAAATTAGGATTTGGGCATAAAATAAGGGCTACTCAGTTAAGAATAGCCCTGAAAGGTTTTGATGTTTAGGAATTATCCTACTACCTGCACATTAACTGCGTTCATTCCTTTTTTGCCTTCTTGCAAATCGAACTCAACGCTGTCGCCTTCTTTAATATCGCTTATTAATCCACTTACGTGAACGAAAGTT
>JAYUZB010000095.1:0-2295 GCA_043752185.1 Chitinophagaceae bacterium | reverse complement strand
CAACTTCAATCTGCTGACTGGCATTGCGGCTGTAGGTATACGTTTGCGGCCTGGGTATATTCATATTCCTGAGTGTAAGATTAACCTCCCAATCGGGTTGCACATTATCACGCCTGGCTTCCCAATCGGTATAAAAGCGTGCCGGGTAGCGGCTGCTGTTTGTTCCTTTAAGTTCCCGTACCAGTGTTTGCTGAAAATACTCGTTGCTGTAATTATAACCTGAATTACCCCAGCCGGTATTAAAGAAATAAGAGTTGTCCTGCACAGGATTTATAACAACGTTTACAATAGCATGCTCATAAGCTTCATCCATTTTTAGTTTAGCATCTTCATAGCCAGGCACCAGTTTATCGGCTTTTTTAAAATAATTGTAGGCTTGCTTTGCATCTGCCCGGCCGGGCTTGTTTAAAAAACCGGTTGCAGCTGTATAATAATCGGCTGCGGCCTCATGCTTAAGTTCGTAAATAGTTTGCTGGTAATTAACCGGTGTAACCACACGGCTGGCAGCATCATTATCCATAATGGCGTTGTGCATTTCCTGTAAAGTACTGTACACATCAATCATTTTATCCCAGCGGCCAAGCTCTCTGGAGCTGCTGTAGCTGTTTATTTTGCGCAGGTTTCTTTGTTGTGCCAGGTTGTATAAAACCGGCAATGCATGTAAAGCTGTTGTATCTGTATTGTGCTTTTTTAAGGTTTTAATGGCATCAAACAGGGTATTATCATTATCACTGCGTGATAAATAATCCTTGCTGGTTTTACAACCTGCAAAAAGAACCAAGCTTATTAAAGTGTAAAAAATGTATTTCATAATTGTTCCTTCTTTAGTGATATACGAACAATATAGGGGCCAATGTTACGGGTAGCTTTTTTGTTACAAAAAGATTAACAGCAAACCCGACCTCGGTCCATTTTAGTCCTTGAAATCATAAATTCTCAGATCAAATTACGCCATTTATCACCACAAAACTGCCGTTCATCAAAACTGAGGCTTCTTAAAATTTTTTTTTAAACTGTAAAACCCTTTACTGTAAAGGATTTAGCAGAAAAACGGCTAATATCCACCACCTACTACTATAAAAAATATGGTATTATGTGTTGCATAGTACTAAAAAGATATTATCTTTGTCATGTGATCGGGGATAAACCGGTTAAATCTGGTCACGAAGTTCTTAAAGTATAGCACAAGTACAATTTGATTTTCGCTTTAATCCTTCCTTTTCATTTGCCATGATGGAGAGATAGAGGAAGCCAACGCAAAATCAAAAAGTATAGCCATGAAAAAATTATTTCTCGTAAAAATCTTCGCTTCACCCTCTCCTGCAGGAGAGGGCCGGAGTGAGGTTAAAAAATGAAGCCATGAACATTGATAACACAGCCAGCCAGATGCGTAAGGGAGTTCTGGAGTTTTGCATCCTGTCTATTATAAAAGAGGGCGAAGCTTACCCTTCGGATATCATTGAAAAAATGAAAGCGGCCAACCTGAACATACTGGAGGGTACATTGTACCCCTTGTTGACCAGGCTTAAAAACGCAGAACTATTATCTTATCGTTGGGAAGAAAGCACCAGCGGCCCGCCACGTAAATATTTTACCCTTACAGAAAAAGGCGCAGGATTTTACAAAGAGCTGGAAGCAACCTGGTATGAACTTGCCAATGCAGTAAGAGCGCTTACCAATACCGAACAGGAAAATATTAATAACAACAACTTCAACAACCCGCAGCCTGCCTAACAGTAGGCAAGTAGCAAAAAAGTATAGCCATGTTTTTTTGTTATACCAAATCAACTAACGAAACGAAAAAATTAAAGCCATGAAACAAGTAATAAATATAAACTTCCAGGGACGTGTTGTTCCCATAGAAGTAACAGCATTTGACCTGCTGAAAAATTATACCGAAAGCCTGAACCGCCACTTTGCCAATGAAGAAGGTAAAGAAGAGATCATCAACGATATAGAAAGCCGCATTGGTGAACTGTTTCAGGAAAAAATTACCAAAGGCGCAACCTGTATTACCGATGATGATGTAAATGCCATTATTAAAAATATGGGCAGGCCCGAAGAGTTTGAAGCAATGGATGATACACAATCACAATCATCTGCTACATCATCTGCACAGCAGGAGCAATCAACCGGCAGCAGTCAGCCAACCGGCCACAAAAAATTATTCCGCGATGAAAACGACAAGGTACTGGGTGGTGTATGCAGCGGCTTAGCCAACTATTTTAATATGGATGTTGTAATAGCCAGGATAATTTTTGTAGTACTGTTGTTTTCGGGTGTTGGATTTTTAAC
>JAYUZB010000094.1:0-14547 GCA_043752185.1 Chitinophagaceae bacterium | reverse complement strand
AGGGTACGCAGGTTGCCCGTGAACATTATGGCGCAAGAGGATGGGTGTTGCATCAGAATACAGATATATGGAGAGTGGCTGCACCCATGGATGGACCCACCTGGGGAACATTTACAGTTGGTGGTGCATGGCTGTGTACCCATTTGTGGGAGCATTATCAATACACGATGGATAAAGACTTTTTAAAAGAAACGTATCCATTGATAGAAGGTTCTGTACAATTTTTTATTGATTTTTTAGTGCCGCATCCCAATGGAAAATGGTTGGTCACCAATCCTTCCACATCACCCGAAAATTTTCCGGATGGTGGTGGTAACAAACCATATTTTGATGAAGTAACAGCAGGATTCAGGGAAGGCACAACAATCTGTGCCGGCTCTTCAATTGATATGCAGATTTTGTACGACCTCTTTGGTTATTATATTGAAGCTGCAAAAGTTTTAGGCAAAGACGATGCTTTAGTTCAACAGGTTAAAACAGCCAGAGAAAAATTAGTACCTCCACAAATTGGCAAAGATGGTTCGCTGCAGGAATGGGCCGATGACTGGAAATCGCTGGAAAAAAATCACCGCCACTATTCACATATGTACGGATTATACCCAGGCAAAGTGTTGTACGAAAAAAGAACACCGGCATTGATTGAATCTTATAAAAAAGTATTGAACGAAAGAGGTGATGCCTCTACCGGCTGGTCAAGAGCATGGAAGATGGCTTTGTGGGCAAGGCTGAATGACGGCAACCGGGCCAATAAAATTTACAAAGGTTATTTGAAAGAACAATGCACCGCATCCTTTTTTGCGCTATGCGGAAAGTCATTACAGGTTGATGGATCTTTTGGAGTTACAGCTGCTGTTACAGAAATGTTGATGCAGTCGCATGACGGGTATATAAAATTATTACCTGCATTGCCAGATGAATGGAGTGAAGGTGAATTTAAAGGATTGGTTGCAAGAGGTGGTTTTGAAATGGATTTTGCCTGGAAAAATAAAATGATAATACAACTGAAAATATTATCAAAGGCGGGGGAAGTTTGCAGGATTGAATTTAAACCAGGAATGAATATCAGCAGCAATGGTAAGAATGTTAACTTTAAAAAACTGGCGGATAATAAAATTGAATTTAAAACAATTAAAGGATCTGTTTATTTGGTTGATTAAATGGATCCCTTTTAAATTGTCGCTAAACTAATAAGCAATAGTGGTAAATTTAAACGCAGAGAAAATGAGAGAAGGAGTTATCGCAGAGTGAATTCTGAGCGAAGTCGAAGGGCTCAGCGTAAACTCTGCTTCTCCTTTTCTCTGCGCTGGTAAAAATCTACGATATTTTGAAATGCGCCCGAATATCTTTAATTAATCTTTTAAAAAAATCTACACCATGAATCGTAAACTTTCATTCGGTCTCATTTTTTTCATCACCATTTTTTGCTTTAGCAGCAGCTTTGCTCAAACAAAAAAATTAACCCTCGAAGATATTTATACCAACGGTGCATACCGTGCAAAAGGTTTTGGTCCGGTAAGGTGGATGAAAGACAACAGAGGTTATTCTACATTAGAGAATAATGCCGAAGCAAAAGGAAATGATATTGTTGTATATGATGCAGAAAGCGGAACAAGAAAGGTTTTGGTAAATGCTAAACAATTGATTCCTGCAGGTACAACCAAACCATTATCTATTGCCAACTATATATGGAGCGATGATAACAGCAAACTGTTGGTTTTTACCAATACCCGTAAAGTATGGCGCCAAAATTCAAGAGGCGATTATTGGGTGTTGAATCTTGCCAATGGCAAGCTAACACAACTGGGTAAAGGACTTGAAGAAGCTACACTTATGTTTGCTAAATTTTCGCCTGATGGCGGAAGAGTAGCTTATGTAAGCAAGTTGAATATATATGCCGAAGATATTGCTACAGGTGTAATAACAAAACTGACTAAAGATGGGGGCGCCAATATTATTAACGGAACATTTGATTGGGTGTATGAAGAAGAGCTGGATTGCCTGGATGGTTTTCGCTGGAGCCCCGATGGAAAAAATATTGCATACTGGCAATCGGATACAAAAGGTGTGGGCACTTTTTACATGATTAACAATGTTGATTCCAATTATTCAAAACCAATTCCGTTGCCTTATCCAAAAGTGGGCACCCCCAATTCTGCCGTAAAAGTTGGTGTTATTTCTGCCGCAGGTGGAAAAACAAAATGGTTTGCTGTACCCGGCGATCCACGCAATAATTATTTAGCCCGGATGGAATATATACCTGGCTCTGATGAAGTGATGATACAGCAACTTAACCGTTTACAGAATACGAATACAGTGTGGGTGGGAAATACAAAAACTATGTCGCTTAAAAATATTCTTACCGATAAAGACGAAGCATTTTTAGATATACATGATAATATCGTTTGGCTGGATAATACAAAATCATTTACCTGGACCAGCGAAAAAGATGGCTGGATGCATTTGTATAAAGTATCACGGGATGGAAAAGAAATGAAACTCATCACCAAAGGAAATTTTGATGTAGTGAATATTAATTGTATTGATCCTGTTGGCGGCTTTGTTTATTATATTGCTTCGCCGGATAATTTTACACAACGCTATCTATATCGCAGCAGGCTGGATGGAACGGGAGATGCAGAAAGAGTATCACCTTCAAACATGGCCGGCCAGCATAGTTACCAGATAGCTGCCAACGCAAAATTTGCCATCCATAGTTTTGAGAATGCAACAACACCCCGCCGCATATCCCTTATCAATCTTAATACACACCAGCAAATAAAATTACTGGAAGACAATGCAGCTTTAAAAGCAAAAATGAATGAGCTGGGTTTGCGTGATAAAGAATTTTTTAAAGTAGATATTGGGGATGTGGTATTAGATGCCTGGATGATAAAGCCAATCAATTTTGATCCGCAAAAAAAATACCCGCTTTTATTTCATGTGTATGGAGAGCCCGCCGGTTCTACTGTGCAGGATAATTGGGGTACCGGTGATAACCTCTGGCACCAATACCTCAGCAATCAATTGGATTATATTGTTGTGAGCATTGACAACCGTGGCACCCGTGTACCCCGTGGCCGTGATTTTAGAAAAAGTATTTACCGCCAGATAGGTTTACTGGCTGCCGATGACCAAGCCAAAGCTGCTAAAAAAATAATAGCAACTTATTCTTTTGTTGATGAAAAACGAATTGGCATCTGGGGTTGGAGTGGTGGCGGGCAAATGAGTTTGCATTGTATGTTCCGTCATGCCGATGTTTACAAAACAAGCATTGCAGTTTCCTTTGTTGCCTTACAAACTTTGTATGATAATATTTACCAGGAACGCTACATGGGCTTACCCAACGATAATGTTGCTGGCTACCGTGATGGCTCGCCATTAACACATGCCGGTAAACTGCAGGGTAACCTCATGATCATTCATGGCACTGGCGATGATAATGTGCACTACCAGAATTTTGAAATGCTGGTGAATGAGCTGATCAAAAACAACAAATTATTTACTATGTTGTCTTACCCCATGCGGGACCATGGCATTAGCCAGGGAAAAAATACAACACTGCACATGCGGAGGAGTATGGAAAAATTCTGGAAGGATAATTTGTAGTTTAACCACAAAAGACACTAAGTTTTTTCACAGAGAACACAAAGGTTCTTTGAGTTCTTTGTGCATTCTTTGTGTTGCTTTGTGGTAAAATATCTTGTAACTTAACAATCAATATGAGCACATACCCCAGCATATTCAACGATGTCATCGGCCCGGTAATGCGTGGCCCGTCCAGTTCGCACTGTGCCGCATCTTTACGCATTGCCCGTTTATGCCGCGATCTGATGGATGAAAATATTAAAGACATTTTAATTGAGTTTGATCCCAACGGTTCATTGGCTACTACACACAAAAGCCAGGGATCGGATATGGGTTTATTTGGAGGTTTTTTAGGATGGGAGGCCCATGATGAACGATTGCCGCAATCTGATAAACACATTGTAACTGCAGGCATCAATGTTACCATCAATATTGTTGATATTGGTAATGGTCATCCAAACCTGTATAAAATAACGTTGCATAATAATAAAGAAACCAGAAAATTAACCGCCATTTCCACCGGCGGCGGCATGATAGAAGTAATTGCCATTGATGATGTGAAAGTTTGCATGGCAGGAGATTATTTTGAAACATTAATTTATTGTAAGGAACCCGAAAACATCATTGCGTTTTTAAAAGCATCTATAAATTATGATGATATTGAATTTCATAAAGGTGATTTTTCTTTCATTGAAATTAAATCGCAGGCTTTTTTAGACGAAGGCATTTATAAAGAGTTGCAGGCAATGGAAGCTGTTTTGTTCATCAAACAGCTGCAACCCGTTTTACCGGTAATGGCACGCAAAAATTTACAGGTTCCTTTTATTACCTGCAACGAAATGATGGAATACAATGCAGGTAAAAACAAAGCCCTGTGGGAGCTGGCAGTTGATTATGAAATGGCCAGGGGAAATATTTCTGCACCCGAAGTTTTCGAAAAAATGAGAGCCATCATTCATATCATGGGCAATGCCATTGAGTTGGGTTTAAAAGGTACGCATTATGAAGACCGCATTCTGGGAAGCCAGTCTTTACAGTTTAAAGAAAAACTGGAAGCCGATAAATTAATTGGCGGAGAAACCAATAACCGCATCATCATGTATGTAAGTGCCATGATGGAAGTAAAAAGTTCGATGGGTGTAATTGTTGCCGCTCCCACTGCAGGAAGTTGCGGAGCCTTACCGGGTGCTTTGTTTGGTACTGCACATTCTATGCAATTGCACGAAGATGAATTGGTGAAGGCAATGTTATCTGCAGGATTGATAGGTGTATTTATTGCAGCACATGCAACCTTTGCCGCAGAGGTTGGGGGTTGTATGGCCGAAACTGGCTCAGGTGGCGGCATGGCTGCAGCTGCTATTGTAGAAATGAAAGGCGGCACTTTGCAACAATCTATTGCGGCTTCATCACTTGCCTTACAAAATTCTTTGGGCATTATTTGTGACCCCATTGGCAACCGGGTAGAAGCCCCTTGTTTGGGAAGAAATGTAATGGCCGCAACCAATGCGTTATCCTGCGCCAATATGGCCTTGTCAAATTATGAACAACTGATCCCTTTGGATGAAGTGATAGAAACCATGAAAGCTGTTGGGGATCAAATTCATCATACGTTACGCTGCACCAATCTCGGTGGACTATCTATAACCAATACGGCTAAAAAAATTGAAGCGATGCTTGAAGGCGTTCCTGGAAAATTTTTTAAGAGCTGTTAATTAAATGGAAACGATTTTTCTTCTCCTTTGTACATTGATATATTCTCTAAAAAAAGAATAAGCTACCAGAGTTGCGCTGTTTTAGTATATGATCTTAATCACAGGTATCAGCAACGGGCATCATTAATTGTCTCAAACTGTTTTTCTTCCTTTATGATGTAAATCAAATACAACAATCTGCAATCAGAATTTTTGTAATAATTACTTATTAGTAACGCTTGTTGGTATTTGAGGTATGGTTATTGATTATAGACAGTACACTAAATAAAACAATATGAGCAATCAAAAAAAATTCGGCGTTTGGATGGATACACAACATGCAACAGTAGTAGGACATGAAAATACCGAAACTGAAATACTGACTGTACTGGCGCATGTAGCCGGCGAAGCCGTTTCGCCAAGTCCCAGCAATAAGAACGAGAACAATCAAAAACAAATGTTGCAGGCAAAGTTTTTCAAAGAAATTACTTCGCATCTGACAAATGCCACACACCTGCATGCTACAGGCACAGGGCAGATTCAGGAGCAGTTTATTCATTACCTGGCAGAAACTCCTCAGTTTAAAAACACAAAAACAGAAGAGTCTACTGCTAATAAAATGAGTGATGAAAGGCTGGTAGAATTTTTTGCAGAAAAATTAAACTAATAGCTGCAACAAAAAATTACAGACCTGAATGACTTTCTTATTCAATCAGGTCTGTTTTATTTTTTATCTCTTTAACAGCACCAAATAAAGTATCCAAATCCTGTTGGCTGTTGAATGCATTAATAGAATAGCGCAGGTACACTTTATCACCATGCCGCATTACCGGTATTTCAATTTTATAATTATCCAAAAAATGGCGGTGTAATTTTTCTGGTTCGTTTGTTTTTATTTCGGCACTGAAGAGTTGTAAAATAAAATCATCATTTATGGGTGCAAGCGGACTGGCTTCCAACAGTTCGCAAAATGCAGGGGCATTTGCCTGTACCAGTTTTCTACAATCCGAAGCAACCTCCAGCCAGTTGTGCTGCTGCATAAATTCAATGGCTGCCGGTATGGTTAAAAATGCTGAATAATCTCTGGTGCCATTCATCTGATGGTAATCCAAAAATGTTGAATGCGATGGAAACAACGCATTGTAGCCCCAGCTTACCACCAACGGATCTACCAGGTGCTGCAATTCTTTTTTTACATACAGAAAAGAACTGCCTTTGGGTGTCATCATCCATTTGTGGCAGGCCCCGGTGTACATATCAAAAGGTGCGTCTTGTAAATTCAATGGTACTTGTCCGGGGGCGTGTGCCCCATCAACAAAAGTGAGTATGCCTTTTTCTTTTGCGGCGGCGCATATTTCTTCCACAGGCAATCGCAGCGCAGTGCTGCTTGTAATATGGCTGATGAAAATAAGTTTTGTTTTACTGCTTACCCCTTTAAAAAATTCTGCTACAAACTCTTCTTTGGATTTTACCGGCAATGAAACAAGTTGCTTTATATAAACAGCTCCTGTTTTTTTACAAAAATATTCCCAGACTTTATCGCAGGCGCCATATTCCAGGTTGGTGGTTAAAATTTCATCGCCTGGTTTAAGATCCAAACTTTTAGCCACAGTATTTACTGCATAAGAGGGATTTGTTACATATACCAGGTCGTCTTTATGGCAATGCAGATAATTGCCCAGCGCTTCTCTTGCTTTTTCCAGGTATTTTAATCCGTTTACGGTAATAAATTCTACAGGCTCCTGTTCCAGTTCCAGTTGAAATTGCTGGTACTTTTCAAATACGGGTTTTGGGCAGGCGCCAAAAGATCCAAAATTGAGATACGTAATATCATCCCTTAATAGAAACTGTTGTTTAAGATTTTGCATCACCAAATATAATGTCATTTTCTTTTTTGGTGGCCGGTAAAAATTAAACTGCTATTTTCTCCTGTATTCCGGTGTAAGTATTTATCCGCAACGATTTATATTCACTTGCGTTGTAGCCTGTTATTTTTTTAAACTGTGCAGATAGATGACTAACGCTGCTGTAATTCATCTGGTAAGCTATTTCACTTAAAGGCACATCGTTAGAAAGAAGCATTGATTTCACTTTTTCAATTTTTTGCGAAATAATAAAATGTTCAATGGTAATGCCGGTCATCTTTCTAAAAAGACTTGCCAGGTAAGTATAATTATAATTTAACCGCTCACTTAAATAGCAAGAGAGTTTCACGATAAGCGGCTCAGCCGAAAAATAAACTATTTCGAAAATGATATTTTTTATTTGCTGAACAAGCTGGTTTTTTTTATCAAAAACCAATTCAAGCCCTGTTTCTTTTAATGCTGCATCCAGCTGCATTAGTTTAAAAAACGGTACTTTTTCTTTAAGGAGAATCTCGCCCAACATAATGTCTCTTGCTTCTACTCCAACATTTTGCAGTATATTATTTACTACAATCTTACAGCGTTGGCTGATCATGTTTTTTACGTAGATAATCATAACAATAGTTTTAATATTAATGGCGGATAAAAATCGTGCCAAAAAATTTATTGTAATAACGTGCCCGTTAAAATTTTAACAGCCAGCTTTTTTTATTACAATGAAATTGTCAGTTAAAAAATCTATCTAAAACAGATTAATATATTAACAACCAATTAGTTTAACTTTAACTATGCCATTTTATAAACTTATTATCAGTTACCTGCTTACTACTATTGTTTTTTTTGCTGTGGATATGGCCTGGCTGGGCTTTATTGCCAAAGACCTGTACAAAAAATACCTGGGTAGTTTTTTAAGCGACAAAGTAAATTGGCCAGCAGCGATTATTTTTTATCTGCTGTTTATCATCGGCATTTTTTATTTTGCCATACTGCCCGCTGTTGAAAAAAATTCACTGGCTAAAGCAATTATAAGTGGAGCCCTGTTTGGTTTTTTTACTTATGCCACTTACGATCTTACCAATTTAGCTACCTTAAAAGACTGGCCGCTACCCATTGTTTTTATTGATATCATCTGGGGCGCTGTACTCACCGGCATTGTAAGCACAGCCGGATTTTATATTGTAAAATGGGTTGCTTAAATGTTAACTGTTTTCATAACCTGCTTCTTTATCATTTTTGTTTATGCAAGTGTTTGGTTTGCCGTAGCTGTTTATAAAAAAAGAAACGATGTTGCCGATATTGCCTGGGGACTTGGGTATATTCTTATTTGTGGCTATCTTTTTTATACTTACCCAGCTTCCAATGTTTCAATACTATTATATGCACTGGTTACTGTTTGGGGGCTGCGGCTGAGTATTTACATTTACACCCGCAATAAAAACAAAACAGAAGATTTTCGTTATAAAGCCTGGCGGGAAGAATGGGGTAGATCTTTTTATCTGCGCAGTTATCTACAGGTATTTTTGTTGCAGGGTATTTTTTTGCTGGTCATCATTTCTCCCGTTATACATGCAGCAGTAGCAGATTTTACGCAATGGAATATTTTTACGTGGGTTGGTTTATGCTGCTGGATAATTGGTTTTTATTTTCAGGTTATGGCAGATTGGCAACTGGCAGTTTTTAAATCAACCCAAAAAAATAAAGGTTTAATAATACAAACGGGCTTATGGAAATATAGCCGCCATCCAAATTATTTTGGCGAGATAATGATGTGGTGGGGTATTTTTATTATCACCATTCCGTTTGCAAACAGTTTTTATTTTATTATCAGTCCGCTTACCATTACACTCTTGCTGGCTTTTGTGTCAGGCGTTCCCATGTTGGAAAAAAAATACAAGGGCAACCCTGCTTTTGAAGATTATAAAAAACGAACGAGTGTGTTGATACCGCTACCTCCCCGAAAAGGATAAATATTTTTTTGCTTGAAATAAAAAACTATCAAAACTTTAACACCTGTTTAAATTAAAATAACAACAGATACTTTTGATTAAGTATAGATTTACTTATGTAAAAATCATTAGTGTTGAAATTAAAATTTATAGCCCCATTATTCATTTTTATAACTATGGCCTTGCATCTGTTTGGGCAAAACAAAGCTGCTGAAGTTATTGGTATTTGGCTAACACCCGGCGATAATTCTGCTAAAATTGAAATTTACAAAGTAGCCGAAAAATTTTATGGAAAAATTGTTTGGATGAAGAATCCCAATATTAACGGTAAGCCAAAACTAGATACCAATAATCCTAACAGCAGCAAAAAAAATACTCCCAGGCTTGGTCTTGAAATTATGAAAGGTTTTACATTTAATGGAAGTGACGAATGGAAAAGTGGCGATATCTATGACCCCGAAACAGGTAAAACCTATAGTGCTTATATGTACCTGAAAGATAGGAATACACTAAAGTTAAGAGGATATATCGGCTTCTCTTTTTTAGGCAGAACGGAAACTTGGACAAGAGCGAATTAAAGAACACTACATACAATATTATAAGCCCTCTTTGCCTGTAAGAGAACAAATAAAAAAATTATTTTAGTCTTAAGCACAATCTTCAGCTCACCCCAATAATCTTTCCATCTACCACATCAATATTGTTTGCCTGCGGTATTTTAGGCAAGCCCGGCATACGCACCATTTCGCCACAAACAGCCACTATAAAACCTGCTCCCTGGTTAATTACCAAATCATCTACATCAATTTTAAAATCACTGTATACATCGCTTTGCAAAGGATTGTGTGTAAAAGAATATTGTGTTTTTGCCATACAAACCGGCAGGTGTTCGAGCCTCAATGTTTTTATTTTCTTTATCATGTCTTGTGCTTTTTTATACAGCACAACATCAGTAGCACCATAAATGGTGGTTGCTATTTTACGAATCTTAGTTTCAATATCATCGCTCAGTTCGTATGTATGTTGTATGGCTGGCGATGGGTTTTCACAAATATCAACTACAGCCTGCGCCATTTCCAGTGCTCCTTCACCTCCATTTGTAAAACCATCATTCACTGCAAAAGCCACTTCTTTTTTGGCACACCAGTTACGCAGCCAGGCAATTTCTTCAGCAGTATCAAACTGATACCGGTTTAGCACTACCAATACTTTTTGTCCGAATGATTTAAGTATTGAAATATGTTTTTCAAGATTGCGAACACCTTTGGCCAGCACCGCCATATCGGGCAGCATCATGCTTTTTGCATCGGCGCCGCCGCTTAATTTTAATGCCTGCGATGTAGCCACCAGCACACTCATAGCCGGTTGCAATCCTGCTTTGCGGCATTTAATATTGAAGAATTTTTCTGCACCCAAATCGGTTGCAAAGCCAGCTTCTGTTACTACATAATCGCCAAACTGCATTGCTGTTTTGGTTGCCATTAACGAATTGCAGCCATGTGCAATATTGGCAAACGGGCCACCATGTATCATAGCCGGTGTACCTTCTAATGTTTGCACCAGGTTAGGCTGTATGGCATCTTTTAGTAAAGCAGTAATTGCTCCTGTTACACCAAGGTCTTTTGTAGTGAAAGGCTCGCCGGCAAAAGTAAAACCGAGTAAAATATTATCAATTTTTTTACGCAGCTCCTCCAGCCCTTCTGATAAACAAAGCACCGCCATAATTTCGCTGGCAGGTGTAATTACAAATCCTGTTTCGGAAGGGATACCATTATTAGGCGTATCCAATGCAGTTACAATTTTACGCAGCACCCGGTCATTTACATCTAAGCAACGTTTCCACAAAACTGTTTTAATTCCTTCCGGTTTGCCACGATTATAAAAACGAAAATTATCCAGCAATGCTGCCAGGTTATTATTAGCTGCGGTAATGGCATGAAAGTCGCCGGTAAAATGCAGGTTAATTTCTTCCATGGGTACCACCTGACTGTAGCCGCCGCCGGCTGCGCCACCCTTCATACCAAAACATGGGCCCAGCGAGGGTTCACGCAAAGCAAGCACTACTTTCTTTTTTAGTTTATTCAGTCCATCGGCAAGGCCAACCGATGTGGTTGTTTTTCCAATGCCAGCCTTGGTAGGCGTAATGGCTGTAACCAAAATCAGTTTTGAATTTGCAACTTTCTTTTCATCAAACTTGCTGATGTCTATCTTGGCTTTGTAGCGGCCATAAGGTATCAGCATCTCCGGCGGCAGTCCCATCTTTTCTGCTATTGCAGCTATTGGCTGGCTAATATTTTCCTGGGCTATTTCATAATCTGATTTCATTCGTTGTTTTTTAAATGGAAGTTTAACGAATATAATAAATGTAGGTAAGATTTTCTGACATAAAGATTTATAAAGAAGACTCATTGTTTTACAACCATAAATCCACTAACTTCCTATAATGCTTCGCCTTTTTTTAAAACTTTACTGGAAATTTTTTGGCTGGAAAATATCCGGCAACTTTCCGTATCAATATAAAAAAATAGTACTGGCTGTTGCACCACATACTCATTGGGTTGATGTGATGACCGGCTTTGTTGCACGACAGGCACTACACATTGAGCATGCAAAATTTTTGGGTAAAAAAGAATTATTTGTAGGGCCGCTTGGTTGGATACTTCGCAAAATGGGCGGTACGCCAGTTGACCGCTTTGCAAAAGCGGGTATGGTGGACCAGGTTGTTGCATTATTTAATGCCAATGAAACTTTCATGCTGGGCATTTCTCCTGAAGGCACCCGTAAAAGAGTGGATACTTTACGCACCGGCTTTTACCATATTGCAAAAAAAGCAGGCGTACCTATTGTGCCTATTGGTTTTGATTATGCAAACAGGACGGTGGTAGTTGGTGAAGTTTTTTTTGCCGGCGATGATGAAGCCGCCGATCTAAAAAAAATTATTGCTTTTTACGCAGCTATAAAAGGTAAAAACCCTGAGCTAGATTTGAGGCATTTGAAAACAAACGCTACATAATTCATCTCTAAAAATTTATGCTATATTGAATGTATAAACTGGTATAAAAATCAATAGATGCAACATTCCGTTTCACTAAATACAAAAAACAAGTTTGGCCGTTACCTGCAATCGCTTAAAGAAATTGTAGCTAATATGGATAAGGATGCAAACCTGGTTAAAAAAAATTTGCTGCAAACCCTCAGCAGCATGGCTTTGCCGGCCGGCAAATATTTACCCGTTTATTATGAGACTTTATTGTTTTTATGTGCTTATGCCGGCAATGCTGATTTACACAGACTTGCCGAAAATGAATTGAATCGCATTGCCCTGCACCTAAAAAAAAATTATCGTACTATTAAAAAATCTCTACCCGAAAATTCGGGACTGCCATTTACAGAAACCATCACCAGTTTTTCGCCGGATTTTCTGGGCTGGTCATTGCAGCAAAAAGATTGTACACTTCATTTCGATTCTTTCTATAATCCTAAACTTACGTTGAATGAAGTGTTGAATATTACACTCCCTTCTTTATTAAAAGCAGAAACCACTGCCGGATTAAACCCTGAGGATTTGCTGGAAGTGCTTGGCCTGAAACCAAGGCAGTACCTGGATTTTGTGCATGGGCAGCTTGAGGCGTTAAAAGAATATCCACAGGCAAAAGATCTTTTATCTGACGGGCTGAATCTTTTTGTACAGGTTGTTCCCAAGAGCAAAAGGTTTTCACGTTCCTATAACCGCATATTGCACCAGCCTGTTTATTATCACCAGGATATGTTGAAGCATTTTGATCATGTGCAATTAATAAATGAACCTTTGTTGCATGAACCGGTACCACCTGAAAATATTTTGGGCAAAAACGGAAAAGCGCAGCTGGTTAAAGTGATTAAATACGCTATGTCTTTAACAGAACGGGAAATTGATCCAGCAACATACCTGCAGGAAGATTCGATGCGGTACATTGTTTTGGAAAGAGGTTTAACCATGGCCATTTATGGCATGTATCCCGAAAGACAATTACCGTTGGAAACCTATATGGGCTTTACCATTTTTAAAAACGGGTTGCCCGTTTCTTATGGCGGCATGTGGGTTTTTGGTAAAAGGGCCAAAGTTGGTTTTAATGTTTTTGAACCTTACCGGGGCGGAGAATCGGGTTATTTACTGTGCCAGTTGCTGCGGGTTTACAAACAGTTTTTTCATGTCAGTTATTTTGAAGTAGAGCCTTTTCAGTTTGGGGCAGATAACGATGATGCCATTGCCAGCGGTGCATTCTGGTTTTATTATAAGTTTGGTTTCAGACCGGTAGATAAGGAAATATTTATACAGGCAGAACTGGAGCAACAAAAAATAAAGAAGCGAAAAAATTACCGCAGCAACGCCAAAACACTGGTTGGTTTTACAGGAGGTAATATTGCTTTAAATCTTGGCAAGAGTATACCTACGGATGTAATTCAAATTTCAACACAGGTATTAAACTGTATAAAAAAAGATTGGAAAAATAATTACCAGCACGCCCGCAAACAAGCAGTTGAAAATTTTTGCAAACGTGTACAGCTCAACAGCGGCAGCCTTTCTACAATAGAAATAAAAATTATGGAAGACCTTGCCCTTTGGGCGATGGCCATGCAAATTACAAGTAAACAAAAGCTGCTGTTGATGAAACAAATGGTTTTTACATCAACTTCAGATATTTATGCTTACCAGGATTTACTTAGAAAATTTTCAGAAAAATAATATCTGCACTATCTCATTTTAAATGAATTCCAGTCTACACCAATACGGAAGGTTTGGTAAATGCGCCCGCCTTTTAAACTGCCGCCATAATGATTGGTTGCCGAGTGAAAAGCGCCTGATGGATAAGCAACCATGCGGTTAAAGCGGTAACCGGCTCTGTCAATTTCAGTCCATTTGCTGTGCTTTTTGCTTTCATGCTCCAGTTGATTTTTAAATTCGGCAAATTTCATTTTGTGTTTTCTTGCAACAGCAGGTGTAACTGGGTCAATTAATCCTGTTTGTTTATGCATCCACAAAGAAGTGCCGCATTGCACCGGAATACCGGGCGTTAAATAAACCACCACTGTAATATCGTTGTAAGGTTCATCAGAATGAACACCCGGAGTTTCTTTTCTATTCCCTTTGGCAAAGCCCTGGTAAAAAACGCCGTTTTCTTCAACCGGATCTGTATCCCAGCGGGTAATTTTTATTCCCAGTATTTTTTCAAGCGTTGCTTTTATTCCTTTTGGATGATATACCTGTGTGCTTCTGAAACCGGTTACATGCTCGGGTTCGTAATAATGTGCCTGTAGTGCTGTTTTGTAAACTTCATCCGGGTTAAGATAAAAATCATCTTTTATAATTAAAAAACGTGGGTATAATAATTTTTCCATGTTGATGGGTTTAGATATTGTGTTGTAAAATCTTCTTTTAAATATAATTCATTTTTCTAAATGTTTTCATCTCCTATAAAA
>JAYUZB010000093.1:0-6166 GCA_043752185.1 Chitinophagaceae bacterium | reverse complement strand
GCTCAACAACAAAAAGTAAAAGTGAGTGATTTAATAAAACGTTTGATTGAACAGGTTGCTTTTGAAGCCCGTGGCAGCGAACTGGTTGATAAAAAAAGCGGAGTGAGTGCCAGGCTCAGCATCAGTGCTTATGAAAATGCCATCAGTGCTGCCGAAAGAAGAGCCTTAATTAATAATGAAACTGAAACACAGGTTTGGCTGAGTGATCTGATCGGCATCATTCCATCTATAACCGGTAAAATAGAACTGGTATATGAAGGAGAACAGGAAGGACCTTACCAGGTTGCGTTTAATTTATTAGAGCGATCTATCCGCACACAGTTTGGCCAGTACTTTCCAAATCCTGATACACTAAAAAAGAAAAGAGGCAAAAAAGAAGCTGAGCCGGAAGAAAACCCTTACAAATCCATCACCCGCTGGTTTGATGCAGGCAATACTTTAAACAATTTCTTTGAAACAAAAGATGAGGATAAAGTGCAGTTGCTTTATAAAGTAGATGGGCTTCATGCGCTGGTAAAAAAACATTTTAAATCGGCTAATGATAAAGAAAACGCTTTGCTGATGGAATTCGTTTTACATGGCCTGGCTGCACATTCACTCATCAGTAAAAAAATACTGGAGGGTAAAATTGAGTTTAAAGATTTGATGGGCAGTATGCTCAACATCGGTACACAGCATTTTAGCGAAGATGATTTTAATGAAGATGATTTTAATTGATGTAGCAAACTTTGCCAAAGTTTTGAACTTTGGCAAAGTTTTTTCAAATAATATTCACCTCCCTCTCCAACCCTACACCAAACTTTGCTTGCACACTCTGCAAAATATCTTCACTCAAATCATATATTTCACTACCCGTAGCATTGCCATAATTCACCAACACCAATGCCTGCTTTTCGTGGCAGCCTGCATCGCCTTTGCGATAACCTTTCCAACCACATTGTTCAATTAACCATCCGGCAGCAAGTTTTACATTACCGTTTGGCAAATCATATCCAACAATCTCTGG
This sequence comes from Chitinophagaceae bacterium, assembly GCA_043752185.1. Lineage (GTDB taxonomy): Bacteria > Bacteroidota > Bacteroidia > Chitinophagales > Chitinophagaceae > Ferruginibacter. The sequence goes on along the minus strand of JAYUZB010000093.1, from coordinate 5,160 downwards.
AAAGGCCTCCTTTAAACTTTTGAATTTTGAATTTTGAATTTCCGGATTTTTAAAGAAGCTCCCTGCATTACCAATCACTGCCGGGTCGGGCAATTTAGAAGAACGGATATTGATGACTGCCTGCGAAACAGCCTGTATGCTCAAATCCTTCACTCCCATTTTATCCAGTTCCTGCCCGATGGCACCATAAGAAATATTGAAGTTAGGAATTCGGTTCAGGCGAAAAGTAACATCCATTATTACAAACTCATTCTTAAATTTCTTTTTAAAAATACTTTCACGGTAACCAAATTCGCAATCGTTTAATGTAAAATTCACCATCTTTTTATCATGGATATGATATGCTTCTAGCGAATAAAAAATATCTTTTATCTCCACACCATAAGCCCCAATATTCTGCATGGGCGATGCACCAACATTGCCTGGTATAAGCGAAAGATTTTCAACACCGGCCCAGCCGTTGTAAATGCAATGCAAAACAAACTGGTGCCAGTTCTCCCCTGCGCCAACCTGTACATATATATGATGCTCATCTTCCTTGATCTCCTTAATACCTTTAAGTTCATTTTTTAAAACCAGTCCGGGGAAATTTTTGGTGAAGAGGATGTTGCTGCCGCCACCTAAAATAAGAGTTTGCAGTGGTCGGTTTGCAGTTAGCAATTGTTTAAATTCAAGCAGTTCACTTAATTCATTAACTGAATTGAATTTTGCAAATAGATTTGTATACGCACTGATTCCAAAGCTGTTGTATTGTTTGATTAATATATTTTCCTGTACCTGCATATTTAATAATATAAAATAGATAAAGCTAAATAGAAATTCTTAGTTGAACGGAGCGTCGCCAATGAAGTTCAATCAAGGAACAAATGTTTGTCTCAAAAAAAACAGTTCTTCGCTTCTTTCTTCCAGTTCCCTCTCTTTTGGAGAGGGGTTGGGGTGAGGCCTACATCTTATCTACATCAGCAATCACCATCACTGTTTTAAAATTCTTCTCTGTTGTTACCAGGTTAATGTGATTTCTGATGGCTGCTTTATACCGCATACTCATCCCCGGTTCTTTGGGTAGCTTAATCAGTATCTCCATTAAATATTGATTGCGAATGCGGTTTACAACCGGTGCCGCCGGGCCAACAATATAATCTTTCAGATCCTGCTTTAACAGTTGCGTTAATTTTTCTGCGGCAGCCGTTACAATATTTTTATCCTTGTGTTTTAAAGTTAGCAAAATTATGCGGCTGTACGGCGGATAGAAAAACTGTTTGCGGTTTTCTATCTCCATTGCATACAATTGTTTGTAATTGTGTTGCTGCACCAATTGTAAAACCGGGTGCTTAATGTTGGTGGCCTGTATAATTACTTTGCCTTGTTCCTTCTTTCTTCCGGCCCGGCCACTTACCTGCTCCATCAATTGAAAGGCACGTTCATTCACCCTGAAATCGGCAAATGCAAGTAAGCCATCTGCATCTAAAATTCCTACCAGGCTAACCTTATCAAAATCCAATCCTTTAACAACCATTTGCGTTCCTACCAAAACATCCAGACGATGTTGCTCAAACAACTGAATTAAATTATCATGTGCAGTTTTGCCACGCACACTGTCCACATCCATACGGGCTATTTTGTATTTGGGGAAATCGTCTTCCAGTTGCTCTTCAATTTTTTCGGTGCCGAAATTTTTCTCTAACCAGTTATTGCTGCCGCAAGCTGGACAGGTAATTAATTTGGGATACACACTGCCGCAATAATGGCAATGCAGTTTATTGCTGAACTTATGCAGCGTAAGCGACACATCGCAATGTGTACACTGTGGGATATAACCACAGGCACCACAAATTAGATAAGGATTGTAACCACGCCTGTTTTGAAAGAGTATAACCTGCCTGTCGTTCTCCAATGCTTTTTGCATGGCTTCCTTTAATTGCGGACTGATCATCACTTTACCCTTTTGTACAACCTGGCGTGTATCAATAATTTCTATCTCGGGTAATTTGATGCCGCCAAAGCGTTCGTTCAATTCTACCAACGCATACTTATCATGCATGGCGTTAAAATAACTTTCAATGGAAGGCGTAGCACTACCTAATAAAACTTTTGCTTTAAAAAGCGATGCGTAATAAATGGCAGCATCTCTTGCATTGTACCTGGGAGCCGGATCCTGCTGCTTGAAAGATGAATCATGTTCTTCATCCACTATAATCAACCCAAGGTCTTTAAAGGGCAGAAAAAGGGCACTCCTTGCACCCAGCACGATCTTTACTTCGCCGGTTCGTATCTTATTCCACAATTCAATGCGCTCGTTATTGTTGAAACGGGAATGATAAATGGTGATATTACCGCCAAAATGTTTTTGTAGCCGGCGGATGATCTGTGTTGTTAATGCAATTTCGGGCAGCAAATACAAAACCTGTTGTCCTTTAGAAAAATATTTTTCAATCAGTTTAACATACACCTGTGTTTTGCCGCTGCTGGTTACGCCATGCAGCAGGCAAACATTTTTATCTTCAAATGCTTTGGCCACTTTATCCGATGCTTCCTGCTGTGCGGCGCTGAACTCAAAATCAATCTCTACATTTTTAGGTAAAGATTTTATGCGGTCAACCGATCGCTTCTCTACTATTAAAATATTTTTTTCTGTAAGCCCTTTTAACTGGGCAAGAGAAGCACCTGCTTTCTTAAGCAATTCGCTTTGAATAACATCGCCTTCTGTTTTTTGCAGGTGCAGGTAAGCCAATAACAGCTCCATTTGCTTGGGCGCCCGGCTCCAGTTGTTGAGCAATTCTCCCATTTTTTCGTCACTGCTGTATTCAGGATTAAGGATAACATAGTTTTCTTTCTTCACTTTGTATTGCTCATCCATGGCTTCCCAAACAAAACACACTTTCTTGTCTATCAGTTTTTTTATAAGGGGATAAACATGGGTTATATCCAGTATCTGCTGTATTTCTGTTAACCGCAATTCTTTTTTCAGCAACAAAGCTTCTGCCACTAAAAATTCTTCATCGTTTAAATGGGTAAAGTCTTCGCCAATCTCTTCGTTATAAATTAAAATAGTTTCGCTGCTTAGTTTAAAATGTGTTGGCAGTGCTGCAGACATCACTTCCCCTTCGCTGCACATATAATATTCGCTCATCCATCTCCACAACATCAATTGCTGGGGATACAAGATCGGTTCATCATCCAGTACGTTCAATATTTCTTTTGTGGGATAAGCTGGTTTTTTATCCAGTACCGATTTAATGATACCGGCATACTTTTTATGCTTACCAAAAACAACCTCTACCCGGCAACCGGGCAAAGCTCTTTGTAAAAATTGTGTTGGAATGGCGTATGTATAAGTTGTTGGCAGTGCCAGCGGAAGAATGATCTCGGCCCAAAAGCCAAATGAATCATCTACAAATAATATTTCGTTTCCTTCATTCATCTATTATCCCTAAAGTTAATCCACTTCTTTTATTATTCTGCGGCCGGCTTTATCCAACTTGCCCGGTAAGCAATTAATTTCTCTTCCATTATTTTAAAAACTTTCTCTCTTAAAAAATCTACATCATCTAAGCTAAGCCCTTCTACAGATATTTCTTCTAGATAAACCGAGCGTGACCTGCCGGGTGTGATTGAAAATATGGATTCGTAACCCATACGGTCGTAAGCATCCAGAAATAAAACCGGTTTTATGGGTGTTTGGGTTTCAATAGCGATTTTAAATGCTCCGTCATAAAATTCCTTCAATGGTTTATGCGTCGTATTAAAAGTACCTTCGGGGGCAATTACAATTGAAATATTTTTATGAATTACAGATTTTAGCAGTTCCACACTTCTTGCTCTTTTTTCAGGATCGCCCCTTTCTACTAAAACAGCAGCGCTTTTGTATATAAATCCAAACAATGGCACTTTAGCCAGTTCTGCCTTGCCCAGTATCCTAATTTTTTGCCTGCGGATGCTTTTTAGCAAAATTGGGATATCCATATAAGAAATATGGTTAAATACAAATACATAGTGCCTGGACCGGTCATGCGGGCTTTCATATATATTGCGATGGCTGATGCCGATCATAAACAAAAAGAAGTCGGACCAGAGGTTACAGAGAATATATATGAAATTGCCACCAGTTATCTTACCAAAAAAGGAAGCAATAACCACTAAAGGAAAAATCAGTAGTAGAAAGCTTATAAAGACCGAAAAGGCATAAACTGTAAAAAGTACTGATATAAAACGCCGTATATAATGCATAATTGAGGGCGAATGTAAAGAGAATATGCTGTTAAACGGGCAGATTTTAAGTGAATTTCAACCTGATATGTGCCCGTTTTCCCCAAATTGCTGATTATGGTGTATATTTTTTTAAAAATGAGGTTTAATTTTCAGGCTAAACCCTTACCTTTGCCGTCCTAAATTTGGGAATTTTATGTTAGCAGTAGTAAAAATAGCGGGTCAGCAATTTAAAGTTAAAGCGGGCGACAGCTTATACGTACCTCATATAGAGGGCAAAACCGGCGATTCAGTAGAATTCGCTGATGTATTGATGACTGATAATGACGGAAACGTTGTTTTAGGTACAGATGTACAGGCAGTAGTTAAGGCTGAAATTATCAGCGACCTCGTTAAAGGCGAAAAAGTGATCGCTTTTAAAATGAAAAGAAGGAAAGGTTTCCGTAAAAAACACGGACATCGTACGCAGTATACGCACATTAAAGTAACTGCAATTGCATAGTTAGTTTTGAAAGTAAAAATTCAAAATTCAAAAATTAAAAGTTTAACACATGGCACACAAAAAAGGTGAAGGCTCGGTAAAAAACGGTCGTGATTCACACAGCAAAAGATTAGGTGTAAAAATTTACGGTGGTCAACCGGCACTTTCAGGAAATATAATTATCCGTCAACGCGGAACAACTTATCATCCTGGTAAAAATGTTGGAGTAGGAAGAGACTTTACCATCTTTGCATTAACAGATGGACTGGTTGAATTCAAAAAAACAAGAGGCGATAAGACAATTGTTTCAGTTGCTGCCGTTGAAGCAAGTGCTTAATTTTTTTAATATTTTTTTTGGTAGTTTAAAAAATGTATTTATTTTTAAGTATTATTTACTAACCAATTAAATTTTAAAAAAATGGCAACAAAGAAAAAAGCTGCAAAAAAAGCTGCTCCAAAAAAAGCCGCTGCTA
>JAYUZB010000092.1:0-2345 GCA_043752185.1 Chitinophagaceae bacterium | reverse complement strand
CCAACACTTACACCGGCACCCACATACAGGTACTCATATACATATAGGAACATGGTTTGCGTTTCAACAATATCATTTCTAAAATCAACACCGGTACTGCTTTCAGGCATCAGGGTAAATTGTTTACCTGTATTTGTTAGCTGTGCCGAAGTAGAAACTGTTGAAAAAATAAAAAGTAAGCATGAAAAAAAACGATGTTTTATCATTAGTATAATTTGTTTTATTTTATTGCAGCCGGATACAATGTTTTTAAAACATGGGCTCCTACTTCTTTACCTTGTGCAATACTGATACGGGCTGTTTCGGGGTAATGAATACCGCCGTAAACCCTGCTGACAGAAGATTCTTTAGCAGCTTCAAAAAACGAATTGAATTTTCTGGAATCATTTCCAAAAGGTATTTCTGTTTCATCAGTAAATGCAAAATTATCGCCAAACAATCCTGTAATCACAGCCGCTGCAGCATTTGAAACAACCGCATGGCCACTTGTAAACTCTGGGAAGGGCGGCGTTTGAATATAGGGCTGCCAGTTTTTATCTATATGATCGTTGATTACAGTTATGGGCCTGATAAGGTTGGTTTTAAATTTTTCATCCCAACAGGATATAAAACCATCAAACATCGCAATGGCTGTAAGTGTATATGCCAGTGAAGAGCGGCTTACCGTTTCGTTTTTTGCCTGGCATGCCTGTTGGGCTATCATGAGCCAATGCCCACCCGGCGAAATTTTATGAATAAAATAATTCAGGTGACCCATGTTTACCGATACATTCGGATTATCATCCCAATACTTTGCAGTAGCTTTTTGTGCAGTATCTAATTTTTTTACAATCTCATACACTTCCATCATTGTTTTATAAAAAGATGAATTTTTTTTAAGGCTGAAAGGAAGTTTTTCTTTTGGTGAAAACTGGGCGCAGCTATTTAATGTAAATGGCCTGATGGTGTTCCAGAAAGGTTCTATAGCCTGTGCATAATCTGCCGGTGTTGGTTGCCAGGTACCGGCTTCCTGCGAAACTGTAAATCTTGGTAAACCACGTGATTGATTGTAGTTGTCTCTTTTAACCCATGCAAAAATACTATCGGCAACAAGCTTGCCATACAGCATCGAATTTTTTACAAGCTCGGCATTGTTTTTACCAAATAAAACCGAATCAATAAATTTCTGGCGCCAGCTTTCTATTTTATACTCGGAACCAACAAGGCTTTGTGCAGTATAGGAAAATGAAACTGCTGCTGCAATAAAATTATCAATTTTGATATTTGCCGGCGGGGCAGGTAACTTACCAAATCCGTTTAGCTTTCCGGATAACGAATTTAGGGAAAGATCATCCAGTCTGATGCATTCGTAAAATGCAATATTGGGATAGGCATAAATACGGCTTGCTACCGGGGGCGTAAAAAAATCAACCATTACGGTGTTGATGAGCAGTGAATTTAGTTCGTGCAACACGGCTGCTTTATCCTGGGCTTTTGCCTGTTGAATATTTAAGCAGAAGAAAACAATAATGCAGGGGAGTATCCTTTTTAATGGTAGCTGTCTAGTCATGGTAGTTAAATTTGATAAAAAATCTTACCAAATTTAAAATAAATTAGCCGTCTTATTCAAGTTATAAATAAAACTGTTTGTTAACAGACGGAAAAGGTACCAGAAGCAGTTCAGGAAGCCAGTAAACCTTCTTGCTTTTTTAATTCCCTGTCGAAAATAAAGGTGCCTAAGGGAATAAAGGCGGCGACAAAGGCTTTGAGTAACCAGAAGAAACTTTTCTTTAAACTTCCCATCACTTCAAAAGCAAAATAAATAAATGTTACAAAGAGTGCTCCATGTATCCAGCCCATAACTTTTACAGCTTCGGGAAAATTAAAAAAGTATTTCAGCGGCATGGCAATCAGCAATAAAACCAAAAACGAAATACCTTCTGCAATGCCAATCATTCTAAAACGGTGCAGCAATTTTTTTGAATTTTCTTTCATCTTATTTTAATAATTTACCGTATCCTGAGCATAGTCGGAAGGGTTAATAATTTACAACCTGTTCAACAATACTTTCCGGAACATCTCTCCACTCATATTGCTGGTTACGCAGTTGCGGTTCAAAGCCTGCTTCTTTAATAGCAGTCTGTATAGTTGTACTTGTAAAACGATGTGGGGCACCGGCTGCACTCACTACATTCTCTTCAATCATAATGCTGCCAAAATCATTTGCACCAGCATTTAAACAAATTTGTGCCACCTGTTTGCCCACAGTTAACCAGCTTGCCTGTATGTTTAAAACATTGGGCAACATAATTCTGCTCATGGCAATCATGCGTATATATTCTTCGGCCGTAGTTAAATTATGTACG
>JAYUZB010000091.1:0-2352 GCA_043752185.1 Chitinophagaceae bacterium | reverse complement strand
CTATTTCATCGTTATGAATAATTAGCGTATTTGCGGTACCAAGATCAATTGCAATTTCCTGCGTAAAAAAGTTAAAGAGACCCATATTTATTTGTGTGAAAAAGTATTTGAATCAATGCCAGCAAAGGTGGTGGAAAATATTTGAATTAACAACGGCAAACTCTTTATTTTTAAACATTTTATCTAAACTTTCGCATTGTTGTGTTTTGCTGTAGAAATATGATGACAGGGTTTTCGGAGTGAAGTTGTAAAGTAAAATTACGATGGTGATTTTTAAAGCGCAGGTGTTACTACTTTATTTCTATATCGCAGCCGGTTCTTTAAATTCATACCCAATATCTGTGCGGTAATAAATACCCTCAAAATGTAACTGCTCCAGCATGTAGTTTGATTGCTCTGCGGCTTCTGTAATATTTTCGCCGAATGAGGTTACAGCCAGTACCCTGCCGCCATTGGTAACAATATCATTGCCTTCTTTTGTTGTTCCCGAATGAAAAATAATGGTGTTTTCCAATACGGGCTCATCCAGCCCAAGAATGGCTTTGCCTTTTTCATAATCGCCGGGATAACCACCGCTAACTGCTACAACAGTTGCCACTGCACGCTCATCGGTTTCAATAGTAATTTCATTCAGCTTTTGTGCAGCAGTTGCCACCAATATTTCAACCAGGTCGTTTTTAATTCTGGGAATTACCACTTCAGTTTCCGGATCGCCCATGCGGCAGTTGTATTCAATTACATTGGGTTCGCCATTATCATTCATTAAACCCAAAAAGACAAAGCCTTTGTAATCCAGTTTATCTTTTTTAAACCCGGCAATGGTTGGTTCAATTATTTTTTCTTTTACTTTTTGAAGAAACGCATCGTTAACAAACGGCAGCGGACTTACTGCTCCCATACCACCTGTATTAAGCCCTGCATCTGCTTCTCCAATGCGTTTGTAATCTTTTGCCTCGGGCAATAAAACATAATTTTCGCCATCGGTTAGCACAAACATGCTTAACTCAATACCTTTTAAAAATTCTTCAATCACTACTTTTTTTCCGGCTTCGCCAAATTTAGAGCGCAGCAACATCAGCTCAAATTCTGCTATGGCTTCCAGGTAACTCTGGCAAATCAAAACCCCCTTTCCGGCAGCCAATCCATCGGCCTTTAAAACAATGGGGAGTGATTGTGACTTGATGTACTCCACTCCTTCCAGGTATTTATCGGCAGTAAATTCGCCATACGCAGCTGTTGGAATTTTGTGCCTTTGCATAAATGCCTTTGCATAAGCCTTGCTGCCTTCCAGTTGTGCTGCTTCTTTGGAGGGGCCAATCACTTTTATATTTTCCAGTCCTTTTTTATTTTGAAAGAAATCATAGATGCCTTTTACGAGTGGTTCTTCGGGCCCAACCAAAATCATGTCTATTTCATTTGCAACGCAGGCAGCAGCCAGGCTATCAAAATCTGAAATGCCTATCGGCAAATTGGTGCCGCACAAAGCCGTGCCGGCATTACCGGGTGCTATAAAGAGGTGGTTACACAGCGGGCTTTTTTTAAGTTTCCAAGCCAGTGTATGCTCCCTGCCGCCGGAACCAATTAGAAGTATGTTCATTAATAACCTGATTTTTTAGATGCCTGAGCTATTGTTTGCGAATTTAAAATTCTAAAGCATCATTTCACAATATATTTTTAAATAACCTCAACATATTCATTTTTCTTAATCCCGCCACAGCGTTACAATCTGAGTCTTTAAAAAATTGGTTCATGGTTTTTGTTTATTCTAAATAGAAAATCACTATTTTGGGTAATTAAACCAAACTATAAGCATTAAAAAACTAATAACATGAGTGAACAAGCAGTAAAACAAAGTCACCCCAAAGGATTGTGGGTTCTATTTGGAACCGAGATGTGGGAGCGATTTAACTTTTATGGTATGCGTACCATATTAACGTTATTTATCGTTAACGCCTTAATGATGAGCGAAGAACAGTCTTCCCTTATTTATGGAGGTTTTCTTGGTCTATGCTATTTAACCCCTATGCTGGGTGGTTTTATTGCCGATCGTTTTTTAGGAAACAGGCTTTGTATTATGTTGGGAGGATTATTGATGGCAACCGGGCAAATGTTATTATTCGTAAGTGCTTCCACATTCAGCTCTGACCTCGAATTAGCCAGGACATTGCTTTATGTAGCTTTAGGAGTTATCATTTTAGGAAATGGTTTTTTCAAGCCCAATATTTCCAGTATGGTAAGTAACCTTTATCCAAAGGCCGAAAGGAATAAACTGGATACAGCGTTCACCATTTTTTATATGGGTATTAACCTGGGTGCATTTTTGGGCCAATTGATATGCCCTTTAATAGGTGA
>JAYUZB010000090.1:0-2353 GCA_043752185.1 Chitinophagaceae bacterium | reverse complement strand
AGAAACACAGAGGGAGTTGAATGAATATGAAACAAGCTGGTATCACCAGGTTGTATGTTTACATCCAGCAGCCGGATATATTTATTTTCTAAAACTTTTTTATGCCGTGGTTCTTTGCTTACTTGTACTTGTGCGGACAGTACAAATGAGTAGCAAAAGATTATTATTACAAGGGCAGTTCTTTTATTCTTCATTTTTCTATTTTAAAAATGTTACCGCTCCAGCTTAAAGTTGGTTACCCTGCCCGGCCGTTGTTGCGCATTCGCTGCTTTCCATCCGGTACGATACATCCAGTCGGTCATTTTTTTCAGTTTACCGTAATCAATATTTGCTGCATTATCTTTTGGTGTATGATAATCTGCATGCAGCAGCGTTGTGTACATGAGTGAAGGAATACCCAACCTTGCATAAGGTAAATGATCGCTTCTGAAAAACCAGTATTCAGGATGCTCCACTTTATCCCAAAGCGTATCCAACTTAAACTTAGGTCCTTCGTTATTGGCATCCAATACCATTTTTGTTAGTTCGTTGGATGTACGATGCGGTGGTTGTATACCTAAAACGGTGGCACTATCCGGATGATTTCTGCCAATCATATCGCCATTTAATACGGCTACAATATTTTGTAAGGGAACTGTTGGGTGCGAAGAATACCATCTTGATCCCAGTAGCCCCCGCTCTTCTGCACCATGGATCACAAACAGCACAGAACGTTTGCCCGGATTTTTTTTAAAGGCTCTTGCTACAGCAAATAGGGCCACATTTACACTACCATTGTCATCTGCTCCATAATAAATATTGTCTCCATCAATGCTGTTGCGAATACCATGTGCATCTGTATGACCACTATACAATACATATTCTTTTGAAAGCACCGGATCAGTTCCTTCAATCAGTCCAACAAGGTTTACAGATGGATAACTATAACGTTCAATAACAATGTTTGCTTTTAGTTGAGCTGTTTTAGCAGTAATTTCTTTTTTTGCAGCTGTATGTAACCAAAACACAGGCGCTGTAGCAGTTACTTTTTCATTAGGTCCTCCTTCCAGATCAAAACTGCCTTCCTTAAAATTTTCTATGGCATCAGGCCAGGCAACTTCTGTTTCGCTATCGCCAATGAGTATTAATGCAGCAGCTCCTTTAGCAATCAGTGCATTTCCATATTTAGTCATCATAAACCGTTGGTACCGCCAGGTGGGTAACGACATGTTGTAATTGAATATACCGGGTACTGCATCAAAAGCAACAACTTTTCCTTTTACATCGATGTTGTTTACATCAATGGAAGCGGCACTGCCCAGGTAAACAATTGGCTGATCTAAAGAAACAGAGGCCATTTGTGCAATAGCTACTTCGCTCCACAATGGTAATGTGCGACCATTGATAGATACAGTGCTCATTGCAGCAACCCGGTTGCGCCACATATTGAAATACTGATAGTATGAATTGTTTTCACCGGCAGGTTTTAATCCCAGGCTTCTGTATTTTTCTGCAATCCAAACGGCAGCATTCAGTTCATTGATGGTACCTGCACCACGGCCTTTGAACCGGGCATCTGCATGTTCGTATAAATCCTTTTTTAAATCAGTTTGTTTGATAGCGGCTAAGCCTGCAGCGGGTACTTTACTTCCAGTTTGCGAAAATGCGGAGTTGGTAAGCAGCAGAACAAAAACAAGAGATAGTTTATTCATTGTATTCATTTTATTTACTCGGGTGAGAGAAGTGGTTGTGAAAATTATTTAGCTGATGTAGTTTTATTGAGTACTTCTGACTCAACTCTTTTTATTTCTAAAAAAGGACTTTTCATCAGGTACCAAAACGTTTGTTTTTTCTCTTCATCAAATTCTTTCAACCCCAATTTGATCTGTTCAACCGGCTTTGTTTTAAATGTACCAAATATCCGGTCCCAAATAATAAAAATATCGGCGAAGTTTGAATCGGTATACTGCTGATCCTGCTCATGATGTACTTTGTGCAGGTTAGGTGTTGTAAAGACCAATCCAAAACTTTTATCGAGCCATTTCGGAAATTGAAAATTCGCATGTTCAAGGAAAAAGAAGAAGGTGGCTATAAAAAAATACAAGCCCAGTGTAAGCAGATCAAGCCCAAAGATGGCGGCAGCAAGAATATTACTGCTGCCAAACCAAAGAAAACTCTCTAACGGGTGTCCACGAAAATTGGTGGATGCATCCATAGTTGTATCACTGTGGTGCACACGATGAAAACGCCAGAGCAAAGGTACTTTGTGCGACAAACGGTGGAACCAGTAACTCACCAGATCTAACAGGGCAATACCCAACAATAATTTTAACCAAACTGGTACTTGTACAAGATAGAACAGACCAATTTGCTG
>JAYUZB010000089.1:0-14856 GCA_043752185.1 Chitinophagaceae bacterium | reverse complement strand
CTTTTACCTGCAGTATTTCTGCACTTAAAGTATGTGCAGTACGCAAACTGTTCAGGTTGTCTTTACCAAAATATTTTGATAAGATAAAACCGCTTACCGATCCATCGCCTGCACCAGTACAGTCTACCACATTGGCATTGGGTGCATTTAGTTTAAGCGTTTCAGTTTTTTTGTACAGCGCCGATCCATCAACGCCCTGGTGCAGCCAGATGTATTGTATGCCCCTGTCAAGCAGTTCTTTTATCTGTTCATCTGTGGTAGTGGCTGCATCGCTGCACAATGCCGGCAACTCATCTTCATTGGGTGTAATTAAATACAGCCCGTTAAAATTGGCAGTAGCTATCTTTTTTGCAGGCGGTACCGAACACGGCTCAATGATCATCCTGATCTTGTTCAGGTTGGTAAAATTTATCAGCCAGTTAATAGATTCAACACTGATATTGGCATCAACCAACATATAGTCGGCATTGCTGAGCAGGGCTTCTTTTTCCTGTAAATAATCCGGCGTAATTAAATGCAATGCAGCATTGGTGAGCAGGGCTGTAAACATTGAGCCATCGGTATTAATGATGGCTGTGTATTTACCGGTTGGCACGGGTGCGGTAATAGATGCATCCAGTAACATGCCAGTATCGGTACATTCCTTTTTCAGCCAGTCGCCATCAACATCATTGCCAAAAACAGAAATGAGCTGTACGGGTATATCCAGCAAACTCAACTGGTGAGCAATATTACGGGCCACACCGCCTGCAGTACGGGTGCTGCTTACTTCATTGGTGGTGTGCATCATCATTTTTTCTCTTGCATGAAAGAGCTCGTCCACCAACGCAGCGCCAATGCAAATAACAGGTTTTGACATGGGAGCAAAAATAGTGAAAGTTAAAGATTATTAATGCGGCCGTAGTGAATCATCAGGCCGCAAACCTGATTAGCGATCGGATTTCTTTTTGAGTGCTTTTGCCATCACTAAAGAATGTTTCAATGAATTTATGTTTTTCCAATCGCTATGTGCTACTATAATAAACTTTGGTTTTCGGCATTTTTGCTGAACTTTTTTTAGCGTAGATGCATATGCTATTATATTTCCATCGTCGGTATAACCTAAATTTTCGTCATCGGCACCTTTTATTAAGCAACCACCATACAGAATTTTTTCTTTTTTAAACCAGATAATAATATTGTCTTCAGTATGTCCTTGGCCGGGGTAATAAGTTTCAAAAGAATATTGCCCTACATTAAAGGCAGTATCATTTGCCATTAAAATTTCAGCTCTTTTTTTATTATTCTTTTTACTTAATTCATCTGTAAGTTTAGTAGTATAGGTTTTAATTCCCTGTTGCCTGTAATATTCAAGTCCGGCTGTTTTGTCGCTATGCCAATGTGTTGCAAAACACATGACCACAGTTTTGTTATGCTTTAATTTTATACTATCGAGCAATGGTTGAAATTGTGTGGTGTCCCACGGTGTATCAAACATTACTACACCATTGTTTGTAACCAGATACATCCCATTTGCCGGCACTTTACTTTCCTGGTATGTATTGTAGGTTGTATAAATGTAAAAATCTCCTGTTAAATGTGAGATTTTAAGTTTCATATCTTTTGCCTGCCCGAAAATATTGGTAAGAAAAAAAATCAATACTGTAGTCAATTTGATTGTCCGCATAGTGCTTTTGTAAATTATTGAGCGATGATTTAAAAAATATTGTCAACAGAAAGCTATTTGAACTTCACAAAATCTTCTGGGTATCTATTGCCGATGATTGTTTCAACGTCGAGCCCCAATTACAAAACCTTTTGTTGCCTGCTGGGCTTTCGTGATGCTGCTTATGTCGAATTAGTTGTTGCTTTTACAATTTTTGTAGTCTGCAAGCAATTGTTTTTTGTCATACCATATTTTATATTTTGCTGGTACGATTGAATTGATGAAGTATATAATTGTCCCAATATCATTTTGATAATAATTGTCCAACATTACGCTTTTAACAGTGTTGTCTTTTTTTAGCAAAACACTTATTTGTGAGCCATCATCAATGCAATTATTTGAATAGTAATTTTTAAGGCTGTCAAGGTTAATTTCGCTTATGATTTTTAATGTGTCGGACGGTTTCAATTTGACTGTAAATAGAATTGAGTCTTTGTCTTTCCCAAGTCTGATTTCTTTTAAAATGGTTAACTCATTTGTTTTAAGAACGACTTTCCCAAAAGGTCGCATAGGAAAATTGAAAGAAGAAACAGTTATCTCAAATTCTTCAATTGATGTGTATGTCTGCCCAACTGCTGAAATTGTAGAGCATAAAAAAAATGATAAAACAATCATTTTTATAAATCTCGATTGTCCAAGTACGGTCGTCATAGATGTTTAAAATTAATGGCAGTGTCCATTTAGCCTTGCAGGCAACTCATAAATATGCGCAATTGATTTTATGCTTCAACATATGAGCCTAATTTATAAAAGTATACAAAAAAACAATATTAAATACGAAACTCAAACTTTCGTATAATTAATTGTTTAATATAAAACAATTGAAAAAACGCAGGTTTTCATTTGTCTTTTTTTCGTATTATACGATCTAGCGGGCTCTCAATTTTGCCTATGTCTTTATTGCTTATTTTTCTCCTTGGTCGGTGGGTCACCCTTACTGGCGCAAGTGTTCCCATCTATTAAGTTTGTCTTTTACCGAAGTTATAATGGGATCACTTGTGACTTTTGATTCACCCGGATTGTATCCGGTATTTGAAACGCAATTGCTGAAATGTAAGAAGCGAATGGTTGGTTATTAATAAAAAGTACGATCACGATATTGTTTGCGTTCCATAACACCCCGATACAATCGGGGCAGATTTGAAGAGGCATCAAGTGATCCCGTAATCTTTACGTTTTTAATTTATTCAGTTGGAAAGGGAACACTTGCGCCAGTGGGAGCTTACAACACAACCGCCACCCATGTTAGCGGCAGTAAAGTTGCCCGTTCGAAGTTCGTCTGTCCAAAATCCGCTATAGGGTTATTAGAAATTCTACTTAATATCATTGTCACATTATTCGTCAAGTAAGTTTTTATTATCGTGTGAAATAAATAGTATTGTCTTGCTTAAAATTGCAATGTGAATTTTTAAAGGTCTGGAAATATTTATAAAAGGCAATAATTCTTCCCAAACTTCAATCTTTCGATTATTGTTGTCAATTAGTCGCAATGAAACTGAATTTTTAGTTTTATTAATTTCAAAGTCGGTAGTCACAATTACTAACTTTTTACCTCTCTTAATATCGACATACTTCAAAAAGTTTTTCCTCGAAATAGCTAAAAAGGGAAGAAAAAAAAGTCCGAGAATTAAAAGGCAACGATTTACAAAACCGTCAGCAAGTTGTTTGCCAAAAAGAAGGAACAAAGCTGGCACAATTGCAACAATCAAAACCAACGCAATACAAAACAAAAGTCCCACAATTAGGGAAACTTTAATATGCTGCTTAAGTGTAATCTTGTCCGCTTGAGAAAGCTCAATTTCTTCTGTCAAAGTTGCCTGGTTAGTTTTAGTTTTTAAATTGTTTGCCCGTTTGTTTCTTGAAAGAGTTTTCGAGTTGCCGTGTCGTGGTTTTATTGCCACAACATTTGTATTGGCGTCATTCATTGTATAATTCCTCATTGATTTTCAATCTAGATCTATACAAGGTTTATAACACTAATGCAATGTATAAAAATATTTAATTCGCTTCGATAAAAGCCCAATAATGTTATACTGTACAAGAGTGCCCCGAAAGCTTTCGGGGTAAACTGTGCCAATGAAGCTCAATAGTAGTACTAAACCATGGCCCATAAAAAAACATCCGCCAACCGGCGGATGTTTTTTAAAATATTGTAAAGATTCCTCGTTCCTCGGAATGACAGAAGCGATTGATTAAATATCCGTAGCCTCGCCATAAGCCACAGCAGTAGCTTCTTTCAAAGCTTCGCTCATGGTAGGGTGCGGGTGTACCGCATTTAATATTTCATGGGCAGTGGTTTCCAGTTTGCGGGCAACCACAGCTTCGGCAATCATATCTGTTACGCCGGCACCAATAATATGGCATCCTAAAAATTCGCCGTACTTGGCATCGTAAATAACTTTTACAAAACCTTCGGTGGCACCGCCTGCTACCGCTTTACCGCTGGCAACAAATGGAAACTTACCAACTTTCAGTTCGTAACCGGCATCCTTGGCCGCTTTTTCGGTATAACCAACGCTGGCAATTTCGGGACTGCAATAAGTACAGCCGGGAATGTTATTGTAATCCATTGGTTCGGGGTGATGGCCGCTTAGATGCTCAGCTGCATTAATGCCTTCTTTGCTGGCTACATGTGCAAGCGCCTGTCCGGGTGTGCAATCGCCAATGGCGTAAATGCCTGGTACATTTGTCTGTCCGTTAGCATCAACTATTATCTTTCCTTTGTCGGTTTTAATACCTAATGCTTCAAGGCCTAAGTTTTCAATATTGGCAACAACACCCACAGCGCTTAATAAAATATCTGCTTCCAATACTACTTCTCCGGTTGCAGTTTTTACAGTTGCCTTTATGCCTGCGCCGCTGGTATCAACTTTGGTAATTTCGGCGCTGGTCATGATGGTCATGCCCTGCTTTTTAAAATTCTTTTCCAGCTCTTTGCTGATGTCCTCATCTTCAACAGGAACTAATCTTGGCATAAACTCAACCATGGTTACTTTAGTGCCCATGCTGTTGTAGAAATAGGCAAATTCGCTGCCAATAGCGCCGCTTCCGCAAACGATCATGCTCTTTGGTTGCTCCGGCAAAACCATCGCTTTTCTGTACTCAACTATTTTTTTACCATCAATAGGCATGCTGGGCAACTCACGTGCCCTGCCGCCTGTGGCGATGATGATATTTTTTGCTTCTACAATTTGTTTGGTGCCATCGGCTGCAGTTACTTCTAATTTGGTAGCGGCAATTAATTTACCGGTTCCCATTATCACATCTATCTTATTCTTCTTCATCAAAAACTGGATTCCCTTGCTCATTTTATCGGCCACACCACGGCTGCGGGTGATAACGCCACCAAAATTGGCAGATGGATTTTCTACATTAATACCATAAGTATTGGCATGTTTTGCATATTCGTACACCTGGGCACTTTTAAGCAATGCCTTGGTTGGGATACATCCCCAGTTGAGGCAGATACCGCCAAGACTTTCACGTTCTACAATTGCCACTTTTTTACCAAGCTGACTTGCTCTGATTGCTGCGGGATAACCACCGGGGCCGCTACCGAGTACTATTAGGTCGTATGCCATGTTGAGTTATGGGTTTTTTGTTTTGTGTTGAGCCTGCTGTTTCAGGCTGGTGAGTGGCAAAATTAGCTTGAAATGGGGGATTAGCCAAAAGCTAATTTGAAGAGCGTCTACCGCTATTTGAACCACTCCCGATAGCTATCGGGAGAAAGATAGAAACATAGAAAACACATAGGAGTTGCATAACTATGTGTTTTCTATTGTGTTCTATGTCCTGATGTGGTAAAAGAAACTATTTAACGTTTTGAACATTAGCACTAATATTTTTCGGTGTATTTTTAAGGATGATTAAAAGATTATTTTTCCTCTGTACATTTTTAGGATTGATGATGGCTGCAAAAAGTCAAACCATTGCCAAATGGAAGATGGCTGATGTAGTTAAGTCGTTTTCTGCAAAGAATGATACGACCTATGTGGTTAATTTCTGGGCTACTTTTTGCAAACCCTGTAATGAAGAGATACCCGATTTTATAAAGCTTGCTGATAAATATAAAAAACAAAAAGTAAAATTGTTGCTGGTGAGTTTAGATCTGCCATCGTACGTAGCTGTAAGGCTGCCAGCTTTTATAAAAAAGAATAATTATAAAACCAATCATGTGTGGCTTAATGAAACGGATGCCGATATTTTTTGCCCCATGATTGATGCCAAATGGAGTGGCGCAATACCTGCTACCATTATTGTTAATAATAAAACCGGATACAGAAAATTTGTGGAAGACCAGATAAGCCCGGATGATTTTGAAGCAGCATTGAAAGCAGCGATAGGAGGGAATGCGGTGAATAAATTTATTGCCCCGATGAATGATGCAATGGTTATTTATGATAACCCCGAAGACACGGCCCATGTGAAAAGAGAGTTTGTTATTTTTAAATCAAACGACAGTTCGGTTTATTCTATTGCAGGCGGAAAAGTGAGTACGGTTGTTAAGATAGACCATATGAAAGTAGTGATCATTGAAAAGGATCAGCTTTTTTATACGTATTCAAACCTGGGATCTACCTTGATAAAAAAAGGCGACGAGGTTAAGGCAAACCAGTTAATTGGTTATGCTGCATTTGACCTGGATAAATTTAAACCGACTATAGAGCTATATATTTCTACCGGCGAAGAATATAGGGTGCTTACCAAAGATGATTTTATAAAACGAAGTGATAAAAGGCTTACAGATCATTCTATTGAAATAGATTTAAATGAGCCCCAATAAAAAATCAGTTTGCTGTAACTAGCAAACTGATTTTTTTTATTATTCTCTTTAAATAATCTTAATCTATTACTTTCGACTCCCGACTCAAAACTACATTCCTCCTCCTTCCGATTTTTTCATTCTCTTGATCGTACATCCCACGCTCTTGCTTTCTTTTATAGTAACATCTTTTCCGCCAACCATTTCAGTAATGGCTTCTTTCAAATGTACACGGGTTATTGAAGCCGCATCAGCAGGGCTGTTGTCAATGGCGCCATGATACATCAGTTTTAAATTCTTATCAAACAAAAAACATTCGGGTGTGCGGTTGGCACCAAAGGCATCGGCCACTTCATGGTTTTTATCAACTACATAATTCCATTTGTAGCCTTGTTCTTTGGCATAAGCCTGCATAGCTGCATAACTGTCATCATCTGCACGCAATGCTTCATTGCTGTTTAAAATAATTACACCTACTTTATTTTCCGATGCAAATTTGCTAATGGCTAAAGTGCGTTCCTGATTTTTAACCACATAAGGGCAGGTGTTGCAACTAAACATTACCAACACGCCGTTATCTTTTTTGGAATCTTTCATAGCTACATTCTTTCCGGAAATATCCTGCATTTTAAGATCGGCCTTGGGCATAGTGCTGCCAATCATTAGCGGATCGCCAACAGTAAATGCCAATGTTGCCAGTGAAGCAACGGCTATGAGACTAAAGAATAACTTTTTCATAATTAATTTTTTTCTTAAAGTTAGTAAATGAAGTATGGATAATATAACCACTCATGTAGTTTTTTGTTCGGCCTGTGGTTTTAACTTTTCTGCAGCTTCCCGCTTTATAGCCCGTGATCGTAGCGTTTTAATACTTACGTTCAGTTCAAACCCAATCAGCAATACCAGCGAGTTGATATAGATAAGTGCCATTAAAACTATTACAGTTCCAATGGAACCGTATAGCGCATTGTACTTACCAAAATTGTTGACAAAATAAGAAAAACCAACTGAGGCCATAATAGATAAAAAGGTTGCCAGTATGGCGCCGGGAGAAGTTAATTTCCAGCGTTTTTCAACAGCCGGGGCGTATTTATAAATAAATGCAATTGAATAAAAGATAACAGCTATGATAAAAAGCCAGCGGGCATAAAATATAAAATCTCTCCAGAATTTACTCTCCATTCCCATCCATTTTAAAACGACACCCTGAGTTATTAATAAAACAAGGCAACCCAGAACGAGGCCAAAAATTAATACAGTAAGCCTGATAGCAACCCAGCGCTGGTGCAGCCCTTTTCTTTTTTCGAAGCCTTCATATTTTTTATTGAATGAACGCATTAAACCCATCATGGCATTTGATGCAAAAAACAATGCTAATATTAAACCAAATGACAGTAAACCAATTTTGTTACCGTCAATAAAAGTGTCGACAAAATTAATAATATTGGTATTGTATCCTTTAGCTGGTACAATATCTCTGATGAGGGTATGCAGTTGTATCTTTAAACTTTTTTTTGGAATGAATGGCAGGCTGGGTATTAAAGTAAATAAAAATAAAAAAGATGGTGGTATAGCCATGATGAAATTATAGGCAATGGCAGACGCCCGCTCGGTTAAACCAACTGTTTGTACCTGGCGGTAAAAAAAAAGCACTACATCGTATAGCGGCACACCTTCAAAACCGGGTAAATACCAGTGCTTGCTTTTATTTAAGATAAATGCAATGGGTAAACTGTTAATTATTTTGCGTTCTAATTTTATCATGTAATTAGGTATGCAATATAGTAATTAAAGATTTCAGCATTGTATTAGCCATAAACCCGTAGCATCCATAATGTCTGCAAGGGTTGCAACAATTTGAACTGCATTCAGCAACCCATCAGCTTACTTAATATTTACACTATCTAAAAAGTGTTGGTACTTCTTTGCATTTACCAGGTGTTCTTCGTACGACTGGCAAAAGTTTGATAAACCAGACCAATCGGGCTTTGCTACAAAATAAATGTAATTGGTTTGCGGTGCATTTAAAACCGCATCAATGGTTTTTGTTGATGGGGTGCAAATAGGGCCGGGAGGTAAGCCGGTATTTTGAT
The DNA here is from genome assembly GCA_043752185.1 of Chitinophagaceae bacterium. Lineage (GTDB taxonomy): Bacteria > Bacteroidota > Bacteroidia > Chitinophagales > Chitinophagaceae > Ferruginibacter. The sequence continues at coordinate 6,296 of JAYUZB010000089.1, read as the reverse complement.
AAGTGTTAAAAGGCGAATCGTAACTAAGATGAACAAACCGTATTCTTTTCAGCCCAAAATTTTTCATGGCAAATTTTACAGTAGGGTCGGCCTGCAGTTTTATACCTGTATTTATGCGATTCATATACACACTGGCAATTTTACCTTTGTCTGCTTCCTTGTTTGTTTCTTCTTCTACAATACTGGCCATGGTATAAACCTGCTCCGGCGTAAGGTTTAAAGCTTTTGATTTGTTCTTTCGTTCGGTGTTCCAGAATTTTTCTTTTTCGATGTACAGTTTATTTATAATTTTTTCGGCAGAAGCATTCCATAACATACTGTAGGTGTTTGGAACCACAATCGTCATCAACGTATTGGTGTTTACATTAAATTTATTTAAAGTTTCCGCATCGGTTAAAACATTCATTACACTGGCCGAATCGCATTCAAAATTGGCAGCAATTTTTTGCGCCAGGTCTTCCTTCAACCTTAATTTATTAATAACTAAGTTTACCGGAGCTTGGTTACCTGAACGAAGCATTCGTATTAAACTTAACAAGCTCGAGCCTTTTTTTATTTGGTAACGACCGGCTTTAGCCAATCGTGGGTATCTTAATTGTTTTGACACCAGGTCGAAAAAATAAGTGGAGCTGATGATCTTCTGATCAATTAAAGATTGTCTTACATCGTTGTAAACGGTGCCAGTTTTAATGTAAAAATATTTGCTTTCGGGTGCCGATACTGTTGGGCCAAAAATTTGCCAGGATGCATAGCCGCCAACCATCAATACGATCAATAAAATTCCAAAAATCAGTTTCTTTTTCATGTGGGGCAAAGTAAAACAAAAAACCCCGTCAGCAAGTGACGGGGTTCAAAATTATTTTGTAAGATTTATTTTTTACTTGTATCAACCCCGGCAGGAGTAGCTGTGTTTGGTGCAGTTGCTTTCGCAGGCTTGGTATTGATATTTTCCTGTAATTCTTTATTGGGTGCTGCACTGGCACCATCTTTTGGAATGAAAGCAGGCGAAACGATACACAGTATACCAACAATGGCAGCAAATAACCAGGTTCCTTTTTCAAGTACATCCGTAGTTTGTTTTACACCCATTATCTGGTTACCAAAACCACCAAAACTACTGGATAAGCCACCACCTTTTGGGTTTTGAATTAATACAATTAATCCCAGCACCACAGAGGCAATAATCACTAAAATTCCAAATAAAATCAACATATTATAATGCTTTTAAGTTTTCTAATTTGGCTGCAAAGTAAGTGCTTTTGGCAGGATTGAGCAAACTTAATTTTTGGTACACTTCGCTGGCTTTGGCCATTTTACCCTGCCTGGCAAATACCTCGGCCATCGATTCGGTTAATACTTCAGTTTCTGTATTGCTGTTTTCGGCCAGTAATTGTACGTTGGTATCAGTTTTTACGGCGTTATCGGCCTCATTTTCTAAATGTACTTTTTTCATGGTCTTAAGCCATTCGGTAAAACTTTTAAGCTGTTTGCCCAGTTTATCGGCCGTTTGCACTTCTTCCGTTAATTTAATTCCCTGCGATGCAAAATAATCAACCATGTGCATGGGTTCAAAAAGCATGGCTTCGGCGGCAAGATTTGATTTTTGCTCAGGCATCTTCAATTCAATATGCATGGGCTCAATTTCTTTTTCCTGCTGATAGGTATCGGGATTTGGTGCGTCGGTATTATCTGGCAGGTCGTCAACTAATACCATATCTGGTTGTGGTATGATTGTTTCGGGTACTTCAATTTTTGGTACTTCTGCAATTACTTCTACGCCAGTTTGAGCTATCTGAAAATTTAGCCAATGGGGGTTATTGAAAAATAGATTTGTTTTTACAGCCTGCTTTTCAAATGCAGCGCCATCATCTTTAATATTTTGCAATAAAAAAAAATGTGCCGGCGAAAAATAAGGATGCCTGTCTGTAATTTCTTTTAAAAAATCAGCATTGCCGGTATCAGAAAAATTTCTGTTAAAAAAAGATTCAAAAATTGCTGTGTTGTGCTGCATGGTACAAATCTACATTACCAGTTAGAAAAAATCTTATTAAAAATAGCATCGGTCAAATTCCTTGAAATTTCATCACCTTTTGATTGCTCAACCTGGCTCAGGCTGAGGTTTGCATCAAAATCAATGCTGTAAGTTACATCTGCTTCAAAATTTTTTTTCTCGTCGAGTGTATTTTTAAATATAAGATGAAAGTTTGCTGTTAACCGGTTAAGGCTGGTATTATTGCCGCTGATGCCGGTTGTGCTGGTATAATATTGCGAAACATAACCGCTGATATCATAATGGGCATCATCATCATTGGTTTGGCGAAGCCGGGTGGTACCAATTATTTTTTGTTTAAGTTTTTCGGTAACCTGCGGGCTTAATTGCGGGTTTTTATACTCGGCCTTGTTCTCAAAATAATTTACCCTGAAGGTTTTTACTTCGGGAGGTAAACCGCCGATGTCTTTAAAACCATATTTGCAGGTAGCGTAATTGAAAATAACAAGTAACAAGAAACAAGGCACAAGCAATTTCAGGTTGCTCAGTCTTGTGCCTTGTATCTTGTATCTTGAATCCTGTCTGTTATTCTTCAATATCATATTCTTTCAGTTTTCTGTATAAAGTTCTTTCACTAATTCCCAAATCAAGTGATGCATCTTTACGCTTGCCTTTATGTTTCTTTAATGCTTTTATAATGAGTTCTTTTTCTTTATCCATGATGCTTAATGATTCTTCCACGTCTTCATGCTGGTGAATAGTTTCGTTATTATGTGGCAGAAATACCGGTTTTGATGAAGATAAATTGGAAGGGTTATTATTGATCTCGGCAAAAGACTGTTCACTATAAACCGGCGCATGGCGGGCAATATCGGGATTTTGCAGCAGGTCGTAAAACATTTTTTTTAGCTCGTTCACATCTTTCTTCATGTCGAAGAAAAGTTTGTACAATATATCCCGTTCATTTGCAAATTCACTCTGGCTTACCGAACCTGCACCACCAGCCAAAACCGGCAGGCGTGAATAATTATGTTCGGGTAAAAAACTTTTCATGGTATTTGCATTGATCATTTTATCCTGGCTAAGCACCGATATCTGCTCTGCAATATTCTTCAATTCACGTACATTACCCGGCCAGGGGTAGTTAATTAACACATCTTTCGCCCCTTCATCCAGCTGCACGGGCGTGCCTTTGTAGCGGTCGGCAAAATCAGTTACAAATTTGCGAAACAGTAAATAAATATCTTCCTTTCTGTCTCTTAATGCCGGAACCCTGATAGGCACTGTGTTTAATCGGTAATAAAGATCTTCCCTGAATTTATTTGTTTGTGTATATTCAATCAGCTCTTTATTGGTTGCAGCAATTACACGTACATCTGTTTTTTGTACTTTGCTGCTGCCCACACGAATGTATTCGCCTGCTTCCAGCACCCGTAACAAACGTGCCTGTGTGCCCAAAGGCAATTCACCAATTTCATCTAAAAAGATGGTACCGCCATTTACGGTTTCAAAATAACCTTTACGGCTGTCTACAGCGCCGGTAAAAGATCCTTTTTCGTGGCCAAATAATTCCGAATCAATTGTGCCTTCGGGAATGGCGCCGCAGTTAACTGCAATAAACGGATTGTGTTTGCGGGCGCTTAATGAATGTATGATCTGTGAGAAAACTTCTTTACCCACACCACTTTCTCCATTGATGAGTACGCTTAAATCGGTGTTGGCCACCTGTACTGCTACATGCAAAGCATGATTAAGACCCGGCGAGTTGCCGATAATGCCGAAACGGTTTTTTATTGATTGTAATTCCATGGCCCCCTGACCCCCGAAGGGGGAATTTTAGATTAAGAATTTTATTAGTTATTTTCAGTTACGCTACCGATGAGGGTTCCTGCTGTACATTTTTCAATTTTTAAAAAGACATATTCTCCCGGTTTCAAATCCCCCTTAGGAAATACCACCACTTTATTCTGATCGGTTCTTCCGTACAAATCGTTTTCACTTTTTTTAGAAGCGCCTTCAATTAATACCTTACGTTTTTTGCCTACTTCTTTTTGCATGGCTAATAAAGAATGGCCACGATAGAGATCAACCATTTCCTGCAACCTTCTTTTCTTTACTTCCAGCGGCACATCATCTTCAAACCTTCGGGCAGCCAGTGTTCCGGGCCTTTCGCTGTAAAAATACATATAGGCCAAATCGTATTTGCAGTATTCCATCAGGCTTAATGATTCCTGGTGATCTTCTTCTGTTTCGGTACAAAAACCGGTGATCATATCGGTTGATATACCACAATCAGGAATGAGTTCCCGTATGCGGTTTACTTTGGCGATATACCACTCACGACTGTAAGTACGGTTCATCATTTGCAACACACGGGTGCTGCCGCTTTGTACCGGCAGGTGAATGTAGTTACAGATGTTTTCGTATTTCACTATGGTGTGCAATACATCATCGGTAATATCTTTTGGATGTGATGTTGAGAAACGAACACGCAACAGGGGAGAGATCAATGCAACTTGTTCCATAAGCATGGCAAACGTAACTACCAGTTCTTTTTGTTCATCCACCCAATGGTAACTATCTACATTCTGTCCCAGCAAAGTAACTTCCCTATAACCTTCATCAAATAAAGTTTTGCATTCGCTGATGATGGATGCAGCATCACGGCTTCTTTCCCGGCCACGGGTAAAAGGCACAACACAAAACGAACACATATTATTGCAGCCACGCATGATGCTTACAAAAGCGTTAACGCCATTGCTGTTGAGGCGTATGGGTGCAATATCGGCATAGGTTTCATCACGGCTAAGCAAAACATTAACGGCTTTTTGCCCGGTCTCGGCTTCTTCAATAAGGCCGGGTAAACTGCGGTAGGCATCGGGGCCAACCACTAGGTCAACCAGTTTTTCTTCTTCCAGAAATTGTGCTTTCAGGCGCTCGGCCATACAGCCCAGCACACCAACCAGCATGCCCGGTTTTTGTTTTTTTATCTGCCTGAATTCCGTGAGGCGTTTACGAACTGTGGTTTCGGCTTTTTCACGAATAGAGCAGGTGTTTATAAAAATGAGGTCGGCCTGTTTGTAATTGTTGGTGGCGCCAAAACCATTTTCTATTAATATAGAAGCCACCACTTCACTGTCGGCAAAGTTCATGGCGCAGCCATAGCTTTCGATATAAAAATATTTTTTATACGGGTTACTGTCTATTGCAAAAGGGGCAAATGCTTCTCCCTGCCTTGCTTCATCGTGTTCTTTATTGGTAGCTACATTCAACATTAACCTGCATTTTTTTAGAGCAGCAAAGATAGTATAATAAGGGAGATTGTGACAGGATGTCAGAAGCTTTTATGGGTGCTTCACAAGGCTTGCCAACCTTTATAAAGGTCAGTTGTATTATAAATCTGTAAATTAGGTTGGCAACCCTGATAATGTAAACAATACATTCTGTCTTTAATAGACTATTTTCGCATGGCTGCCTTCTTTCCTTTCCGCCTTCGCTGTTCCAGGAAATTTAAAGAATTAAACCCGGTGCCTGCATCATGACTAATAACCTGTACATTGTTCGCCACGGAAAAATGCTGATTGAAAACCGTAATAAGCCCGATTACCTGCATCTGTCTAAGGAAGGTCTTGATTTTGCCCTGCACCTCGATAATTATTTTAAAGACATTTATTTTGATCACATTCTGTATATGTCAATTGATGTAAAAACATCTGACCCTTATAACCGTTGCCGCAGTACTATACGGGGCACCAAAGGTGTTAAGACTGAATTTGATAAAACACAATTAAGCAAAATTTTTGATGACATTAATAAAAAAGAAGGTGGCCGGCAAAATATTTTACTCTGTTACCGTACCGAAGCTTTTAATGTGATCAGTAATATTTTAGGTGTTGATGACAATGATGAGTTTTTTAATAAAGATTACAACCGCATTTTTCATTTCAGCTTTAGCAATAACAATTACAATTTTGTAAAGAAGGTGAATACGGAGGAGAAGTAATTTTGTTACATTATGAATTTTTCCTGTAAAGCCTGATCTCGCCGCTGGAAGAACAAGTATTTGGATTAGTTTTCCAGGTTCCTTCCAAGGTGAGTCCCTTCTTGCGTTTGTCTAATTTCAGATACATTTTTTGCATACAGTTAGTGGGTACATTTTCAGGTTTAATCATTCTCATTTCTTCCAAATAAACTGAATCGGAGCTGATCCTTTTATAAAAAACTGCACAAACATAAGTAGTGTCACGGCCACGGGAGTTTGGACCATTTGAATAACTAAACACGGAATATGAACTGTCTGAATTTA
>JAYUZB010000088.1:0-56227 GCA_043752185.1 Chitinophagaceae bacterium | reverse complement strand
GATACAACAATTTGTATTGCACAAAACATCACTTTAACTACAACAGGTGCCCAAACCTATTCCTGGAGCCCGGCAATTGGATTATCTAATCCAGCCATTGCCAGTCCGGTTTTTAATGGCTCAACCGGACAAACATATACCGTAACAGGTACTGATGCCAATGGATGTAAAAACACGGATATGGTAATTATCATTATCAGTTCTCCGGATTCACTTAAACAACCGCCCTCATTTGCTATTTGTCAAAAGCAATACATTTTGCTCAATGGTAATAATGGAACAAGAGTTAGTTATTTGTGGAGCCCGGCTACTTATCTTTCAAATGCAAGCATTATAAATCCATTGGCTAATCCGCCACAAACAACCGTTTATACTGTATTGGTTACAGATAATACATGCGGCTTCGACAGTACATTCACAACCTTATTAACAGTATTGCCGGCACCTGTAATTAATGCAGGCAAATCAAATGATCTTGATTGTGCTTTAAAATCAGCTACACTTTTTGCATCGGGTGGCAATCAATATTTTTGGTCGCCACCTGCAGGATTAAGCAATCCAAACATTTCCAGTCCTGTAGCAACACCTGCAAATACACAAACCTATACGGTGCTGGTAACAGATGCTGCAGGTTGTACAAATACCAGCAGTGTTACCGTATTTAAGAATAATGCGGCCAGCTTAGCCCGTTATATGCCCAATGCATTTACACCCGATGGCAATGGTATTAATGACTGCTATGGTTTAAAAAACTGGATGTATGTTAAGCAACTGCAGTTTTATATTTTTAACCGTTATGGTGAACGGGTTTTTGCTACGGCAAATGCCAATGCATGCTGGAATGGAACTTATAAAGGTAAACCTGCCCTGGCAGGTACTTACGTGTATTTTATAAAAGCACAAACAGACTGTGGACTGGAAGAACAAAAAGGAAATTTTATATTGATACGATAAGTAAATTAACGAATCGTTTTTTTATCAGGAGCTTCATAATAACGGAAGAAGCTTAATTTTATCAAATTAACTGTTGCTTATAATTTAAGATGATAAGATTTTTACTTTGCTTTTTATTCCTCAGTGAATTTTGTATGGCGCAGGTAAACCTTGATAAGGGTTTACAGGCCTACTATCCATTTAATGGCAATGCCAATGATGCCAGCGGCAATAATAATAACCCAATATTTAACAACGCAACTATAACCACCGATCGCTTTGGTAATGCAAACAGTGCGTATCACTTTAATGGTGTGTACCAATACATGCGTATTCCTAACAAACCCTCAATTAATTTTGGTAAAGAGATAACCCTTTCTGTTTGGGTAAGGCCCACCGGTTTTTATTACGATATATGCCATGCCAGTCAAATCATCAGTAAAGGTGGTGGCAACTACAACCCCGGTAATTATGCATTGCGTTTTGATGATGCCCTTTACACGTTGGGTACCGGTTGCAATGGAGCTGTTTGTGATTCCGTTCATCAGAATTTCAGGGGAACTGGCACGGTACTGAAACCCTACGGAGGTGATTTCATTAAAAAGAATCAATGGTACAATGTGCTGTACACTAATGATGGCCGCACTGCAAGGTTGTATGTTGATTGCCAGTTAAAATACGAAGTTGTTTTTCCTGAAACATTCACGAATGATGAAGACCTGTTTTTTGGAAAATCGGATGATGATATTTTTCCGTTTTGGTTAAATGGAGATCTGGATGATATCAGAGTCTATAACCGGGCATTAAATGATAAAGAAATATTTGCCTTGTGCAACGACAGTATAAAGCCCCAAAAAATTGATACTCCAGCATTAGTTAAACCTGTGGTTGAATTGGAAAAAAGAAAAAATGAGTTGATAAAGGAAATTACGGTTGACAATGATTCCCTTTCAATAACCCTGTATGATAATGCTGAAATTGATGGTGATAGCATTACCCTTATTTACAACGATAAAATCCTAACCACACACCAGCGGCTTACAGATAAACCTCTCACCTTCTGGATTAAAATTGCGCCTGGCAGTAGCCGAAACGAACTGGTAATGTATGCCGAAAACCTCGGTAGTATACCACCAAACACGGCATTGATGGTTATTTACGATGGTAAGAAAAGGTATGAGTTGAATATAAAGAGTACCGAAAAAACGAATGGGGCGGTGTCGTTTAAGTTGCGGGAGTAGAGATTTTATTGTGTAAGTTTTCTATTGATTCAAGTTCGCTGCTTTTAATATTTTTTCTTGCTCATCCACATATTTTTGGTGATCTTCAAATGAACCAGCAAAAAACAAGCGTTTGTCCATTTTTGGTGGATTTTCTGGGTCAATATTAAAAGCTTTGCATGTTAGAATCCAGGCTTCATGAAAGCGTTTTTTCAAAATATTTTGTTCAGATTGAGATTGTTCATTTGTATCTTTTGCCTGTTGATTGGCAGGTAATTTTTTACTCATTTGCTGAATTTTTAAAAGTTACAATCCTAAATTAAAACTTTTTATTAGCACATCAGCAAATTAGCATATCAGCACATTTGCTACTTATGTATCTCACTCGTAAAATGAAATTCAATATCCGGATTATTCTGTATCTCGGTATTTAAAAACCACTCACTGTTGGCCAGGTAAACCAGGTGATTATCTTTATCCTCGGCAATATTGGCTTGTTTGTATTTGATAAAGTCTTCCAGCTTTTTAGGGTCTTTACTGGTAAGCCAGCAGGCTTTAAAAAAAGGCAGGTTGTTCATTTGTACCGATGCTCCATACTCCTGCAAAAGGCGGTATTGTATTACTTCAAACTGCAGTTCGCCCACACAGCCAATAATTTTTTTGTTACCGCCAAACTGGGTAAATAATTGGGCCACACCTTCATCAGTAAGCTGCAACAACCCTTTCTCCAACTGCTTGGTTTTCATTGGGTCTTTGTTAACTACTTCTTTAAATATTTCAGGTGAAAAACTGGGTATACCGGTGAAGTAAAAATCCTCTCCTTCGGTCATCGTATCGCCTATTTTAAAGTTACCGGTGTCAAATAAACCCACCACATCGCCGGGGTAAGCATCTTCAATTACTTCCTTTTGGCGGGCCAAAAAACTATAGGGATTACTAAAGCGAACACCCTTATCCATACGCACATGATGGTAATAGGTGTTGCGCTCAAACCGTCCGCTGCATACTCTTAAAAAGGCAATCCGGTCACGGTGCTTAGGATCCAGGTTGGCATGTATCTTAAAGATAAATCCGCTGAATTTATCTTCCTCGGGTTTAATATCTCTGGTAGTAGTATGTCTTGGTCTGGGTGTTGGTGCAATGCGTATAAAAGTATCCAGCATTTCTTTTACGCCAAAGTTGTTTACGGCACTTCCAAAAAAAACAGGCGCTGTTTTGCCACTCAGGTAATCTGCCTCATGCAGTTCGCCATATACGCCGTCAATCAGTTCTACATCTTCCCGTAAAGTAGCGGCATCCTTCTCTCCTATTTTTTTATCCAGTATTGCATCATTCAGGTCTTTAATCTCTACCACATCTTCATCATTGGCTTTGGTGCCGGCTGTAAATAAAACCAGACTTTTTTCATGCAGATCGTACACACCCTTAAAATCTTTACCGCTGTTAATGGGCACGGTCATGGGGTGCAACTGTATCTTTAATTCATTTTCAATTTCTTCCAATAGATCAAAACGGTTCTTGCCATCCCGGTCCATTTTATTTATAAAAACAATTACCGGCGTATTACGCATGGCAATTACTTCCATCAGGCGGCGTGTTTGTGCTTCAACTCCGTTTACGCTGTCAATAACCAGCACTACGCTGTCAACCGCTGTTAATGTTCTGTAAGTATCTTCTGCAAAGTCTTTATGGCCGGGCGTATCCAGCAGGTTAATCAAATGTCCATCGTATTCAAAAGTCATTACACTGGTAGCCACACTAATACCACGCTGGCGTTCAATTTCCATAAAATCGCTGGTGGCATGCTTTTTAATTTTATTACTTTTTACGGCACCGGCTGTTTGTATGGCACCGCCAAATAACAGAAACTTCTCTGTTAAAGTTGTTTTACCGGCATCGGGGTGACTGATGATGGCGAATGTTTTGCGTTTGTTTATTTCGTTGATGTATTTCATACCCCTAACCGAATTATCTATTTTTGAGATTAACTGAAATCATTTTTGAGCGGCAAAGGTAAGGTTTGAAAAACAAAAAAAAGGGCCTCACCCCAACCCCTCTCCCAAGGAGAGGGAACTCGAAGGTGCATCTCACAATTTAAAATTCTCCATTTCACTCTTCGGCATTTCCATCCCTTTCGGGGAGGATAGGTGGGGCTTTTCCCGTAATTTTGAACTATGCGAAAATCGCTGAATATTATTGGCAATTCTTTAAAGTTAACTTTTCAGGAACTGAAAGTAAATAAGCTGCGAACGGCCCTGAGCCTTACGGGTGTAGCATTCGGCATTTTTTGTATTATAGGAGTTTTGGCCACAGTTAACAGCCTGGAACGGAATATACAAAACGAAGTAAAAAACCTGGGCACTAATTCTATTTATATTGATAAATGGGATTACAGTGGCGGCCCCGACAAACCCTTCTGGAAATTTATTGCCAGGCCAACACCCAAATACGAAGAAGCGGAAATGGTACGGCAACGTGCATTACTGCTGGAAGAAATTGCTTTTTTTATGCAAACAGGTGGCAGTATTTCGCACAAAGACGACCTGCTGCAAAATGTAAGTGTATATGGTGTAACTGCTGAGCAAATGATTATTCAGCCGCTGAATTTTGAAAAGGGCCGTTTTTTTTCGGCCAGCGAATTTAGTGCAGGGAGTAATGTTTGTGTTATTGGTTTCACCAATGCCGAAAGCTTATTTGGCAATTCGGAAAGGGCTTTTGGAAAACAGATTGAAGTAAAAGGTAAAAAAACAACCATTGTTGGTGTTATTAAAAAAATGGGGAAAAGTATGATTGGCCTTAATTATGACAACTGCATCATGCTGCCATATAAATTCTGCAAACAATTATTTGATGAAAAAAATGCCAACCCTATTTTAATTGCTAAAGGAAAAGAAGGGGTAACCACGGCTGCTTTAATGGATGAATTAGAAGGTATCATGCGCCAGATAAGAAGATTAAGCCCCAGGCAGGAAGATAATTTTTCTTTAAACAGTGTAGAGGCGATCAGTAAAGCAATTACCGGATTTTTTTCAACAGTTAATGTTGTGGGTGCCATCATTGGTGGCATCAGCTTAATTGTAGGCCTGTTTGGCATTGCCAATATTATGTTTGTTACTGTTAGGGAAAGAACCAGTATGATCGGATTAAAAAAAGCCGTTGGCGCCAAAAAAAGCAGCATCCTTTTTGAATTTTTAATGGAAGCCACAGTGCTCTGCATTTTGGGTGGCGCAATCGGTTTATTCTTTGTGTACATACTCACCTTGATATTATCGGGCCCCTTAAAATTTCCAGTGTTTATTTCGTTGCCCATGCTTTTTGCCACCATCATCATTTGTATTTTGGTGGGCATACTTGCTGGTATAATACCTGCATCGCAGGCGGCAAAGATGGATCCGGTGGCGGCGATACGTTCAAAATAATTAGGAATGAAGAATTAGGAATTAGGAATTAATTTTACGACGTTCATAACTCAAAACTTATAACTCATAACTTGTCAGTAACCATTTTAGCTATCGAGTCTTCCTGCGACGAAACATCAGCCGCTGTTTGCGTTGATGGAAAAATTTTATCAAACCGCATTGCCAACCAAACCGTACATGAGCAGTTTGGCGGCGTGGTACCCGAACTGGCCAGCCGTGCCCACATGCAAAACATTGTACCGGTTGTGGATATTGCTTTGCAAAAAGCGGGTTGCGATATTACAACTGTTGACGCTATTGCATTTACGCAGGCTCCCGGCCTGATAGGCTCACTGCTTGTTGGTGCACAGTTTGCAAAATCACTTGCGCTGGCATTGGATAAACCGCTTATTGCAGTGCACCATATGCAGGCGCATGTGCTGGCAAACCTTATTCCCGAAAACAAGCCGTCCTTTCCTTTTTTATGTTTGACCGTAAGTGGTGGGCATACTCAAATTGTACGCTGTGATAGTCCTGCACAATTAAAAGTAATTGGCGAAACCATTGATGATGCAGCCGGCGAAGCTTTTGATAAAACTGCAAAAATGCTGGGCCTCCCTTACCCCGGCGGCCCCTTAATTGATAAACACGCTGCCCTCGGCAATGCAACACGTTTTAAATTTCCGGAGCCGCAGATACCGGGTTTGAATTTTAGTTTTTCGGGCCTAAAAACTTCTATCCTTTATTTTTTAAAAAATGCCGGTACCAGCAATTTATTTAAAGAAGAATTTTTAGCTGATGAAGAAACCAGGCAAAAATTTATTACCGAAAATATGGATGATATTTGTGCATCAGTCCAGGACCGTATCATCAGCATCTTATTAAATAAACTTAAAAAAGCTGCTGCAGAAACTGGTATTACTCATATTTGCCTGGCAGGTGGTGTAAGCGCTAACAGCGGACTGCGTAAGACTTTTGCAGCCATGGGCGAAAAAGAAGACTGGAAAACATTTATACCCGCTTTTGAATATTGTACCGATAATGCTGCCATGATAGCCATTACCGGTTATTATAAATACCTTGAAAAAGATTTTACAGACTTGGGCATTAGCCCAACAGCAAGAGCCGAATGGTAGGGATAACTTGTGTAAAATGCACTATAATAAGATAGTATTTTGAGCGTTGATGGATTACCAAAATTTTAGCGGCTTTTAAATTGTTTTTACTTACCAACCCCTATGGCAAATTCTTATTTTAAATTCAGGCAGTTTACCATTCAACAAGACAAATGTGCCATGAAAGTATGCACCGATGCCTGCCTGTTTGGAGCACTGGTTGCCAACAATATACTTTCAACTACCAAAACAAATGATGCATGGCAATGCCTGGATATTGGAACCGGAACAGGTTTATTATCGTTAATGATTGCGCAAAAAAATAATCAGATAAAAATTGATGCTATTGAAATAGATGCACTGGCTGCTGACCAGGCAACAGAAAATATTGCTGCTTCGCCATGGGCAGATAACATACAGGTTTTTAAAAAAGATATTCTAGCATTTGAAACAGGCAAAGAATACAATTACATTTTTTCGAATCCCCCGTTTTTTGAAGACGATCTGAAATCGGCTGTTAAAGCCAAAAACAATGCAAAGCATGATACATCGCTGAGTTTGCAGCAGCTGCTACAGGTTGTTAACAGGCAACTGGCCACAACTGGTACTTTTGCAGTATTGCTACCCTACCATCGGGTTGATTATTTTATAGAGGAGTCAAAAAAAATGGGCCTGTATCTTACCAAACAGATTTTGGTAAAACAAACCATAAAACATAAATTTTTCAGAGGCATTCTGTTTTTTAACCGTACACAAACTGAACCGGAATTGAGTGAAATTATTATTAAGGATGCAGAAAATAATTATCCGCCTGAATTTGCCGCAGCATTAAAAGATTACTACCTTTTTCTATAACTATAATCCGGCATACTCTTTCATGTATTCGAATGAATGAGTGAGTTTACCAGCATCAATCATAGTTGCGTTCTCAATAATTCTGCTGCCACCCTGGCGTATATCATTTAAAACAAATTTTATCATTTGTTCGCCAAAATAACGGCTGGCATCCCTTGGTAGTTCATTAGGCAGGTTGCCAACAGCCATTACATCTACCGAGCCTGGTAAATAAGGAGTAGTTTTTTCAAAACTTTTTCTGTCAACACCGTACACGGGCTCATCAATGGTGCTGTCGCCCAGGTTGCAAGGCACCGATCCATTTCTGTCATCAGTAATATCGGCAATGGTTTGAATGCGAAAATCAGTTTTTTGAATGTCTTCCATGGCAAATAAACGGGCAATATTTTGCTCCCAATAAATTCCATTCATCAGTATATCGGTGTGGGCAAGGTATTCTGTAAAAAGGCAATTATACTCCTGCGGGTTGGCATGAAAATCGTTGCGAGTGTATTTGCCGGTTTCTTTGTGTGCGTACAAATCAACTCCTTTTAAATGTACGTATACCGGGTATGTAAATTCTTTTTCAACATATTCATCCGGTTCTACTTCATGTATGCCCATCAGGTTCATAATTTCAAGCACACCGTGCGCCACACGCCCGGTGCCGGTTACAGCAATTTTTATGTTAGGCAGTTTTAATCCAAAATAAGTATGTATTAGTTTTTGAAAACTGTTAACCGAGCCAACACGTTGCAATTTAAAAGCACCGGTGCGGTTGCCATAAGCCATCATGCCATTATGTGCGCCCACAATACCGGCAAAAAAACCAAAGCCAATAATGCGGGTACCATCTTCATGCTCCAGGCATTCATAATCTATCAGCGTAGCATTTTTATCAATCAGGGCCTTAAACAGTTTTTGATTGGCTGGTTGTAATTTTTTAGTGTGAGAAAAAAACATGTAACGCTTACCTTCCAGCAGCATATCAACCGGCACTTCTTTTATGCCCAGCAGCAGGTTGCAATCGCCCAGGTCTTCGGTAACTTCCACTCCTGCCCTTTCATATTCTTTATCGCTATAACAGCGATTTTCTGAATGCTGTGCCACCACTTTCACATCATCAAAATGCATGTGCAGCCATTTGCAATGAGCCGGTGTAAGTGCCACCCGATTATCCTGCGGAACTTTTCCTTCCCGTATTAATCCAATTGTAAGCATCAATCGTTTATTTAAAGCGGCAATTTACATTTTAGATTTTACTTCGCCACGAATGACACTAATTAGCACGAATTATTCGTGTCTCTTCGTGCCATTCGTGGCAGAAAAAAAATACTTGTGGTTACACATGGATAAGTATACCATGAGGCGCTGCACCTAAATATAATAATGCCAGCATTTAATTTAATGGATATCCACGCCTTGTTTTTACTGATATAACTGCGACCACGGTATTTCTCAATTTTGATATTAGTATAAAAGTGAACTGCCATACTAATGATAATTGAACTGATTATTATTTTTATAAGGTTTTGAAAAACTGTATTGATTTTTTGCTGATTCAACCCGCAGCATACTGGTCACGTGGCGTTGGCCTGGCAAAACAGCCGGAGGCGTTGTGTTTGCCTTGATTTTTTTTGCTTCTTTTTTGTATCAAGACAAAAAAGAAGATAAAGGATGAATTATTATAAACTTTAAAAACCAGCTGGCTCTTTTAAAACATACTCATACATTACCTTTGCACTATGAACTACTTTGAACTTTTCGAACTCCCCATCTCCATAAAAATAGACAAGACAAAACTTGCCCAAAAATATTTTGAACTCCAAAAAAAAAATCATCCCGATTTTTTTGCCAACGGCACCGAGCATGAACAGGAACAGGCATTGGAAATATCATCGCAACTAAACAAAGCACTGAAAACATTTAAAAGCACAGACCAAACCATTAAATATGTATTACAGTTAAAAGGCTTGCTGGAAGAAGAAGAAAAATACCAGTTGCCCCCGGCATTTTTAATGGAAATGATGGAACTGAATGAAGAACTATCTGCCGACAGTGCAAAACAAATACAGGAACTGGAAACAGCGCTGTACAATGAAGTGGCACCCATTATTGAACAGTACAATGATTCAACCGCCACCAACGCAGCATTGCTGAAACTAAAAGAATACTACTTCAAGAAAAAATACCTTCAGCGTATTTTGGACAGATTGGAAGGATAATGTAATATTGCAGCCCTGTTCAGAGTTCGGAGTTAATAGTTATTAGTTCAGAGTCGGGTACATGATTTTTAGAAAAGCTTTTTTAAAATTGAAGTACAGACTCCCAACTCCCGACTCGTAACTAAAGAATGGCCCATGTGGCGGAATTGGTAGACGCAGCAGACTCAAAATCTGCCGTTCGCAAGGGCGTGAAGGTTCGATTCCTTTCGTGGGCACCAAGGTAAATTAAAACCCCCTTTAAACAAAGCGTTTGAGGGGGTTTTTGCATTTTAGGTGTCCAAATAGGTGTCCAGAAATCAAAATTGAGATTTTTAACAACCTGCCTATTTACCTTCCGCCGCTGCCGGCATTACGTAAGCCCACTCTTCGCCGTTGTTACACCTCTGGCCAACAACGCTGGCAGGCCGATAGCTAAAAGATACCACCACTTTTTACGCCAATGTTGCTGTTTCCTGAATTACCCAACATCCCACCTTACAAAAAAAAATTTGGAAATTTGAAATAGTATTTAGACATTTGTCTAAATATATAAACATCGAATTACAAACCCATGAATATTGTTTTTAAAGCACTCAACGACCCCACCCGCCGTAAAATACTGGAACTGCTGCTTGCCAGGGATATGACAGCCGGTGAGATCATTGAAGAGTTCAACATATCGGGGCCAAGCATATCTCATCACCTCGACCTGCTTAAACAGGCCAAACTGGTGTCTGCCGAAAAAGAAGGGCAGTTTATTTATTACTCACTTAATACCACCGTGGTGGATGAGATTATGAAATGGTTCATTCAGTTTAAATCAAAAAAGAAATGATTATGGAAAAAATATTGAAAAAAGCCATCTGGCTGGTAATAGTTATACCAATCGCTTACTTAGCTATTGTCTGGAGTTCGTTGCCGGCATCCATACCTATGCATTTTGACCTGGAAGGTAATGCAGACCGCTATGGCAGCAGGTATGAATTGCTCACCATGATCTTGATACTTACAGCACTGAATGTAGCTATATACTTATTGCTACCCAATATTTACCGGATAGACCCTAAAAAATATGCAGGAGAAAATAAAAGCAGGTTATACCATATCGCCTGTGCAGTGGTGATATTCCTGGCGGCTGTTTTGTGCATGATAATTTATAGCAGTGTACGTGGTAATATAAAGCAGGGCGTTCAATTCATGATACCGGCAATGGGTTTATTGTTCGCTATTCTTGGTAATTATATGTACACCATCAAGCCGAATTATTTTGCAGGTTTCCGTTTACCATGGACCCTGAGTAATGATGAGAACTGGAGAAAAACACACTTACTGGGTGGCAAGTTATTTTTTGGGGGCGGTTTGCTGATAGCTGTATGTGGCCTCTTTACTTCTCTTAAAATATCGATGATCATTATGCTTGTAATTCTTACTTTAACAATATTGATCACTTGTGTTTATTCTTATCGCTTGTATAAAAAGCAATCTGCCGGCCTGGGTAATCATTGAACTATTTTACCCGGTGGCGGATGTTGAGGGAGGCCTTCAAGATTTTACAAATAAGGTTTTGTTCCTGCTGTGCTTATTTTCTACTAAGGTTTGTGGTGCAGTTCAATAAACGGTATCATTGATTAAACTTTGTCTCCGCAGTAACTGTTGCACTTTAATAATTAAATACCTTCCTTATAAACTTCACCCCAATATATTTATTAGGTGGTATATAGGCCGAGAAAAGGTCTTTTGTTTGCTTTGATTGAAATTTAGTATAGAACTCTTTCCATAAAACATCCCAGTTTATATCCCGGTTATTAACCATCTCTGTGTTTATTCTGTTAAGCAAAGGATCGTTTATTTGTTTCGACCCCACACTACGGGTTGCAATAATATTTACATCGGGGTTTAGTTCAAATACTTTTAACACCTGGCTATAACCACCACAACTGCCCAAAAATACAAACTGGCTTGATGCTGTCATCTTTCGTAAACTTTGCATTAAATGGTAACTATGCCCCCGGTGAATAAAAGAAGTAACCTCGTAGCCCTCATGCTCAATGGCTATCAGCATTTCATTTTGCGATGAGTCGCTGCCCTGCTTTGTATTGGGCTTATTCATATACACCCGCATTTTGTTACCCGATCTTGAATTAAAGACAATATAATTTCCCAGGTCTTTTTTATCCCACAGCTTACCATCGTAGGATGCGGTGCTGCTGCTAAAGGAGCTGGCGGCATCATCATCATCGTAATAAAAACATGCCTGCACAATGTTACCCTGTTTTTGTAAGCGTTGTATCTGCAGTACATCGTAAGCGTTGTCGCTGTTATACTCGTTTTTATCAAGCAGTATATCTTTAAACCCACTGTACATGCGCTGGTACATAAAAAAATTCTGCAAACTGGGTTGCTTTTGAATGTTGGTTATTTCAGTAAGCAGCGAACTTTTTATCCCTTCGTGGTGCCTGATCTCGTAGAGCACTTCGGCCATTGTCATAGCATTTAAAATAATTTCATTGTCGGTAAGTTGTTTGTTGGGCAGGCTTGCAAGATATTTTCCAAATAACATGGATACTTTTCCCTCATTCAAATTGTTCACCAGTTCATCAACCAAAGCATAGTCAGAAATGTTTGAAATAAACTCATCAAACCCGTAATAACCAATATCATTAAAGAATTTATCAAGGCCTTCCTTGTCTGCTTCTTTCAGGAATTTTTTAAACACATACAAAAAGCTGGATGTGTATAGCGCATCGCTGCCGCCAATAACCAGTTCATTTCTGCCGGCAACCAGCAAAAAGTACAGGTCGTTTACGGGCAGTGTATTTATAGAGACAAACCGAACATTGTCCGGAGACTCATGCAGATCATTTATTGCTTTTATAAAATAGTGATTGGCAATTTTTTTATTCAGGTCGGCAATTGGTTGTTTTAAAAAAGACTGTGTTTCTGCATCTGTACTGGTATGCAGCCTGATTGCTTCTTTAACAAAAGCATGGTAATAATCCGCCGGCACCAGTGTAAGTTTTTTTATTGAATCGGCAGTAATTCGGTTTTCAAAAATGGCAAGGCTAAATGGTATTGCCCTCTCATAATACTCATCCATTTTTATCTGGCTTATTGCCTTAACGCTTATGCTTTTACTGTTATTAACAAGTTGGGTGTAAGTGGTATCATTGTCAGCAAGTTTTTTTATCAGTATATCCGGTGCCCCATTAGCCAGTACACGAAGCAATGTATCTTTAAAAGCAGCATATTGAGGCAACTTAATGTTGCTAGTAATATAATAAGGATCATGCAACATTTCCCGCAGGCCATTAAAGTTTTTTATACTGTCGCCCAGTAACAGGCCGTCAAATGCATATTGCAGTATGCCGCTCTTGGTAACATTTATACCCTTGTATAAATTAATGATGGATGCTTTGTTATAGGTTTTCAGGGTTAAAAGAAAATCCTGGTTGATGGAAGGAATGCGCAGCGAATTAACAGCTTTTGCATTGACCTTATTATCGCAAACATCAAACAGCCTTATCAAAATATCTTTTATGGGCTTATTATCAATGGTAACCTTTTTTTTAATTAAAGAATCGCAGGTGATTGAATAAAACCGGTCAATGTTCTGGCTGTAAGCCTTATCAATGTATCTCGTTTTTAAAGTTTTTATTATCCTGGCTTTTGAAAAGGCATATCTGTCCTGCGAGGTAGCTGTAAAAGAGATGAGTAGCAATGCTGAAAAAAACACGATTACAGAACAGAACGATTTGGTTAAAGGCTTTAGGGTTATTTGCACTTGATTATTTTTTGTTATCAATTTGATGATTTTTAAACAGGCCATTAAACAGCTGGGTAAACTGAATAAAAGTAAATGCTAGAGGAATACTAAACCATGACAACAATCATTCCAGAAGCCTGAAATGAACAGCAATAACCTAAAACAACTTAAAACAACACTATTTAGTTAAGGTTAGGCTAAATGTGTGCCAATAAAGATTTTAACCGGTATAACGTTCATAAAAGAAGTAGCTTTGTAACAAATAAGTCAGGCGGTTTTATCGTTACTATATCAGGTACCGAATTAAATCTTCAGGAATATGAAAAAAGTTAAAAAGTTGTTTACTGCGCTTACCTTACTCATCGCAGCTAAAGATGCGACAAGTAGTGCATTACCTGCAACTTTTATCTTTCCAATAAAAAGCAAATCACCTGATAATGCGGTTGCTTTAAACAAACTAAAAACTGCCCCATATCATTTTACAAAAACTGCCCGCCTTGATAATGATCTTGATACTTCAAATAACCCTGTTGATATAAAAAGCTTAAACAGCCCCGGCCGTTTAAGGCGTCAGGCTAATAAGATCAGAGATTATGCAAAGACAAATAATTACAGTATGGAATATTGTTTCCTGGTTGACATGTCCATCCCTTCAGGCAAAAACCGTTTTTTTGTTTACAACATGCGAAAAGATTCTCTGGAGTTTTCGGCACTGGTTGCGCATGGCTTTGGTTCTACCCAAAAAGATTGTGGCGATCAACTGGTGTTCTCCAATAATAATTACAGTTTTAAAACATCATTGGGTAAATACAAAATTGGTAAGCCATACAAGGGGCAATACGGCTTATCTTATAAATTATATGGTTTAGACAGTACCAACAACAGGGCATTTGAACGTGCCATCGTCCTGCATTCAGATCAGCATGTACCGGAGAAGGAAACCTTTCCGGGTAAAATTTTTCAAAGTGCAGGCTGCCCAACAGTAAGCCCTTTATTTCTTCCCATACTTGGTAGTTTTATCAAGTCTTCTCAAAAGCCAATTTTGATGTGGATTTATGATTGATCAATGCTGGAGTATTTGTTTGTGCCGTACCAGGGCCTTTATTTTATTTTAGCAAAACAGCCTCATTAATCTTTTCTCCGCATTTTATTTTATCTTGTTTGTACTTAGACAAACTAAAGGCTTACTCAATTGCTTTATGATAAGACAACTATTGCTTACTACATTGATATTTTTATTCTACACTGTTTTTGTATCAGCTCAAATTAAAACACCACCCAACATCATCCTTATCATTGTTGATGATCTTGGCTACAGCGACCTTGCCAGCTACGGAAATAAAGCAGTGCATACACCCAATATAGACTCGCTGGGCATAAAGGGAGCCCGCTTTACACAGGCTTATGTAACATCGCCAATATGTGCGCCTTCACGCATGGGTATTATCACCGGCCGTTACCAGCAGCGCTTTGGAGCCGAGTTTATGCTGTATGATAAATTTGACAAATCGGTAAAGAAAAAAATTACCAGCCATTTTTTTTCATTTAAAAAGAAACCCGTGGGCATTGCTACATTAAAACCCGATTTCTTTTTAGATCGTTCGGTGTATGTTACCGATTTACCTGCAAGCGAAATAACCATTGCCGAAATGTTGAAACAAAAAGGCTATGCAACCGGTTATGTTGGTAAATGGAACCTTACTTCTTCGCCAACAGTTTTTCCCGATATGCATGGTTTTGATTACGCTTATTATTTTGATGGTGCACTCAGCCGTTATGTAGATGATCCCGTTGATACCAGCCTCTACATCAACATGCATTTACCCTGGGCTTTTTCTGAAATTCCTGCATGGGCGCCAAGGCATGGATCTACCGCCATTAAAGAAGGAAGAAGCATTGTAAAAGATTCAGGCTACCTTACTTTTTCTTTGGCAGATAAAGGCATTGATTTTATTGAACGTAATAAAACAAAACCATTTTTTCTTACACTTTCTTTTAATGCACCACACGATCCCTTTCAGGTGCCTAAAACTTATTATAACCGCATACTAACCGAAACTGATTCGGTAAGGCGTGTATATAGTGGGATGATTGAAGCGCTGGATGATGCCGTAGGCACTGTGCTTAAAAAGCTGGACCAGGAAGGCCTTACAGACAACTGCCTTATTTTTTTTACAAGCGATAATGGTGGCGCCACTTATACCCGTGCCACCGATAATGCACCGCTTCGTGGCGGCAAGGCAACACATTTTGATGGCGGCATTTCGGTGCCTTTCTTTATTAAATATCCAAATGGATTTAAGGCAAGGCAGGTTTATAACCACCCGGTTTCTGCACTGGATATATACGGCACCATTGCTGCAGTAAGCAGCGCTGCATTAGCAAATGATCGTACTTATGATGGCGTTAACCTGCTGCCCTATCTTGCAAATGATTCGCTATTGCCGCACCAGGATTTTTTCTGGCGTAGCGGTTATTCAAAAGCATTTCGCCGTGGCGATTGGAAATTGTATGTGAACGAAAAAAATAAAATTACTTACCTGTTTAATATTGCAACAGACCGGGAAGAAAAACACAACCTATCTACCCAACACCCCGATAAAGTAAAAGAATTGCAGGATGCATTACAGGATTGGGAGAAAAAAAATTCGGTACCACCACTATGGCCCAGCGCCGCCGATGTACTTATTGAAGTGAATGGGAAGTGGTTTCGGTTTCCGAGTTGATTATTTACTTTCCATGTACCTGATGATTGCCCTTCTTATATCCGATCTTGAATCATTCAAATCTGTAAATACAGGATAAACTTTCACTATATCCGGATTATCCTTTGTAAGAAATTCCAGATTGGCTTCACCACCCGTCATTAAAAAATCGGTAAGCGCCACTTTATAAGTTTTACCAGCATCAACCGGAATATTTTTTAAAGACCAGCCATTGTTATCATTACTGAGTGCCGCAGCGTATTGCAGAAATCCACCACTGCCAACATTCTTTTTACCAACATTTAAAATTTTTATCAGCAGACTACCTTTCATATCTACTTCCATAATGCTGCCGCCAAAAGGCAGGCTGCGTATTACATCATATTGCGTAACGGGCATTTGCAAAATATCATCCACCCGTATAGAGCCTGAATTGATGATTACTGCATCTGCTGTGGGCGATGCCTTTTCCATGGCAGCAACAATCAGCTTTGTAAAATTGGTTTGCTGAGTTCTTATATATGCTTCTCTCCCATCAAGCGGTTCGCCGTTTTGCATACAAACTTTTGTTGCATCAAAACCCAGTGATGCATAACTTTTGTTGGCAATATCGGTCCACTTTTTTACCACCACATTTGTTGTTGAATCCAAAGCAATCTTTTCATTTACATCCAGTATAGCTGCTTTTAATTTCAGCTCCTTACTTTTTTTGTTGAGATTGAGTTTGATGATATAAGCAGATTTTGCATTCGCATCTGCCTTGGTAATATACACGTTGCCAATTTTGGCATAATGCCTTTCGTGCTCGTGCCCACCAATGATGAGCGCAAGCCCTGGTATTTGCCTGGCCAGTTTTATATCATCATCCATTGCCTGATGTGTAATGGCTATCACTGCATCGCAGGTTCCTTTTAGCTGATCATAATATTTTTGTGCGGCAGCAAATACATCGGTATAACTTACAAATTGGGCTTTATTAAAAGGCAAAGTAAGTCCGATGAAACCAATACGGGCAGTGGTTCCGTCTGCATCGGTAAAAGTTTTGATATAAGTTTCTGGAATAGCAACACCATTTTTTACAAAAGGAATAATGCTATTCCCTTTTTTTTGAAAGGTATTGGAAGAAACCCATTGAAAAGCAGATTCATTAATTCGGCTTTGCACATCTGCTTCCGGAATATCAAATTCATGATTGCCAAAAACTGCGATATCTACTCCGGCAGCATTCATGGCGTCTACCATTTGTTTGCCACGAATGCGGTTGCCTTCAAACTTAAGGCTGTTGTACACCGAAGGGCTTAAAAAATCTCCGGCAATAACCAATAAGGTATTTGCATTTTTGTTTTGATGTTCCTTCTTAACAGTTGCTACTCTTGCCATGCCGCCCATTTTACCTCCATCAAGCGGTGCAATTTCGTACACATCATTTATCTGCACAAGGGTAATATCTATTTTACCATTATCGCCTGTAACAGCTTTCTTGGCAGTATTGCAGGAAGTAAAAAACAGCAATCCTATAACAACCGGTAAACATAATATTTTTCTCATAAAATAATTGTTTTGGTAACAGTTTTCTAAAGCACTCCTCTCAGGTTAGGATATTTAAGCAGGATATCTTTATTAAAATATTTTTCGAGCATTTTTCTAAAATCTGCCAGGAACCTTACATTGTCAATATTTTTATCAGTTTCCCAATATGGAAGATCCACCATACGTTTAGCTAAAGCAATATCCAGGTTTTTAAGCGACTCTGCCGGTTGCTTGCCTACGCTGTAAGCTGCGCCCAGGTTATAATAGCCCCAATAATCATTTGGCAATAATGCAATTTGATTATTAAACATGGCAATGGCTTCGGGTACTTTTTTCTGGTTAAGCAAACTGTAACCCAGCCGTTCAATAATATCTTTTTGCGTTTTATTAATTTGAAACGCTTTGTTGTAATAAATTTCGGCCTGATCGTATTGCTTCAATTGTAAATAATACACATCGGCTGTGTTTTTATAACCGCTCCATTCGTTAGGTAAACGGCTATTGTATTTTTTAAATGCTTCAATGGCTTCGTTACTTCTGTTTTGTGTCATGTAAATGTTACCCAGGTTAAAATATACATTTACATTGTTTGGTTGCAGCTGGGCTACTTTTTGATAATCTGCCAAAGCCCCTTTTGTATCTTTCAGCGCATATTTTGCATTGCCCCTGTTTAAAACTGTTACTGCATTGTTGGGTTCGTATTCAATGGCTTTGTCATAAAATTTTATTGCTTCTGCATAATTATTCTGGCTGCTTTTTATAGAACCTCTTCCCAGGTATCCGTCTGCATCATCAGGTTTTAGTTCAATACATTTTGCATAGTCTTTATCAGCAGCATCATAATTTTTTAACGCATAATTTGCTGTTGCACGGTTTTTATAAGCCAAAAAATAAGCTGGATCATTTTTAATAGCAGCAGTATAATCATTAACTGCAGCAGTATAATTATTTTGTCTGTAATAAACCATACCCCGGTCGTTGTAAGCATTGCTGTAAGCAGGGTTAATGGCAATGGCACTGGTTTGATCTGCAATAGAACCTGCAAAATCTTTCAGTGCATATTTTGCCAGGCCGCGGTTGTGCCAGGCCTTTTCGTTTTTGGCATCCAATGCAACTGCTTTATTAAAATCAGCTAAGGCACCGGCATAATCTTTTGCTTTGTATTTAGCCAGCCCCTGGTTGTTTATTTCTATTGAAGTTTGTGCTGTGGCCACTTTAAAGCAAAATGCAAGGCAAAATAAAACCAGAAATGGCATCTTATTTTTCATACTAAATCAATTTATTCATTGTTTAAAATTATGTCATCATTCAATTACAGTGAAATATCTTTTCAACTAACATTACAAACTGCGTTCCACAAAATTACCGGCTGTGGTTTAAGACAAGACAAAAATCTTTTTTTAAAATCGCTACCTTTAAATCATATATTCATACAAATGAAAAACGATTACAGCATTCCTGCACAAACCCGTATTGGCCATGTACATTTAAAAGTGGCCGATATAAACCGCTCACTGGAGTTTTATTGCGGTCTGCTGGGTTTTGAGCTAACAATCATGTACGGCGATAATGCAGCTTTTATTTCGGCTGGCGGTTACCACCATCATATTGGCCTCAATACCTGGTACAGTAAAGGCTCGCCTGCTGCACCTGTCCAGTCAGTTGGTTTATTTCATACCGCTATTCTTTACCCAACCCGTAAAGACCTGGCAGTAATTTACAACAGGCTGATACAGGAAAATTATCCCTTAACCGGGGCTTCTGATCATGGTGTTTCGGAAGCATTGTATTTAAACGACCCCGATGAAAATGGTGTTGAATTGTATTGGGACAGGCCCGCTGAGCTTTGGCCCAAAAAAGAAGATGGCAGCCTGGAAATGTTTAGCCATCCACTTGACCTGGAAGGTTTATTAAAAGAACTGGAATAATTTTCTATCTATGAAAAAATATGCGGCTATCTTAATTGTTATGCAATCGTTTGTATTATCTGATGCTGGGCACAAAATAAGCCCAAAAGCAATACTGAATTATTTTGACAGCATGCCCCACAACAAAAACTAACATGAATATACAATACGCAACCTCTGCTGCTGATTATACAAGATGCTTTGAAATAATGAAAGAACTAAGACCGCATCACAACCTGGAAAGTTTTTTGACTACGATGGATGCCATGCAAAAAGAAGGCTATCATTTATTGTACCTGGAAGTTGAAGGCCGCATGGTTTCTGTTGCAGGCTTCAGGTTCACTACCACATTATACGATGGCCTCATCATTGACTTTGATGATTTTGTTACCCTGGCAGATGGAAGAAGCAAGGGATATGGAGCAATGGTTTTTGATCACCTGATTGGCATTGCAAAAGAAAAAGGAATTAAAATGATTCATTTAAACTCTGCACACCATCGCTATGATGCACACCGTTTTTATTTGAACAAGAAAATGAAAATTATTGCACATCATTTTAGATTAGAATTGTAATGTTCGATTTTCAGAAGATTGTAAGGGTGAGCCTGCCTTTGTCGGCAGGCGGCTTGTGGAACCCGGTTTATTATAGTTAACCCGCCTTCGACAGGCTCAAGGCTGACAGCTCAATAATTTATAAGTAAGACCCAACAATAAACAGTTATTTAAAAAGAAAAATGGCGAGTTGAAATTTTCTGTAACCGATCTCCTAAATCAAAACCAAAGCATCACCCGTATGCAGGGCGAAAATTATTATTACGACAGCCGAACGGTTGTTTTAAAACGTTACTTCCTGCTCACTTTCACCTACAACTTAAATCGCTTTGGCGGAAAGGCACAGCAGCAAATGGCAGCGCCAAGAATGCAGCGGAATGGTGGTAATGGCGGCGGCGGAAGAAGGCAACAGTAACCGTGTAATTAATGCTGGACGTTGTGTTTAATAAATTATTATTCCTTTCTTTGGTAAAAATTTTTTCATGCAGATTGCTATTGCTACCAATACACTTGCCGGAAGCGGAAAAGCGGTTAAGCTGGCTGCTACAATCCAGGCTATCCTCACCGAAAAAAAAATTGCTTCACAAATATTTACAGAAAAAGAATGGGATAACCGTTTGTATCAATTTGACCAGGTTTGGATTGCCGGTGGTGATGGCACGGTTAATTATTTTGTAAACCAGTATAGCGATATTAAAATACCACTTTGCATTTTTAACGGCGGCACCGGCAATGATTTTTATGCACTGTTGTATGGCAAAACTACTGTGGAAGAACAGATTGACCATGTATTGCAATCATCCCCCAAACCAATTGATGCAGGCAAATGCAACGACCGGTATTTTTTAAACGGTGTGGGTATTGGTTTTGATGGTGCTGTTGCCAAAGGCTTGCAGGGTGTAAATAAATTTGGAGGAAAGACATCATTCATGTTATCTGTTTTAAAACATATTTTATTTTATAAAGAACAACAGTACACCATCACATCAGCAGAAAAAACAATGGAAGGCAAATTTATGATGATCAGCATTGCCAACGGAACCCGCTATGGTGGTGGCTTTTTTGTGGCTCCGCTGGCAAAGGCAGATGATGGATTATTTGACACAATTCTTGTAAAGCCCCTCTCCCTTTTTAAGAGGCTGCGCTATTTGCCGGTTATTGAAAAAGGAAAACACCTGAACCTCCCTTTTATAGATTATTACAATACGCAGAAAATAACCATTAAAAGCGATCAGCCAATTCAATCGCATTTAGATGGAGAATATTTGGAAAGTAATGAGTTTAATATAGAAATATTGCCTGCACATTTTAATTTTATATTTAAAACAGCCCCTGCTCATTTTTGATATTCCGCCCTGTTAATGTCAGGTAAATCATGGGTGGTAATATACAGCCAATAGCTGCTTGTAGAAGAATGCCTACAAAAACAAACTATCTGGTACTATCAATCTACAACTTTAGAGTAGGTAAATTTGTAATGCTTGAAATTTTGTAATTGTTAGTGTGATCAGGTTTTGTACCCTGATGATGACGATTGCTTTTTAGAATCCATATCCAAACAAAGAATGAGCTATATTAAACACAAAAATCTTTCGGTAAAAACAGGTACCAGTCCTGCTTTCAAGAAAGAGAAGCATTGCATTGCGGATGCTGTTGATAATCCGGTACCGAACGGGGTTTCCAAATCGGGCTTTAATGTTATTCCGGTTGCCGTAGTTAAAGGGGATGGCAGAAAAAAAACAGGCACAGCCATCAGTCATAGTGAGGAAAAGCTAAAGCTTGTAATGAATGCTGCGCTGGATGCCATCATTTGCATAAATACATCAGGAGAAATTAGTTTTTGGAACCCCCAGGCCGAAGCAATATTTGGATGGACTGAAAATGAAGCATTGGGCCACCAGCTTTCCGAACTTATTATACCGGAACAATATCGCAAGCGGCATAATGAAGGTATGGCGCTTTATTTAAAAACAGGTAATGGGCCTGCATTAAATAAACTACTGGAACTATCGGCTGTAAAACGAAGCGGTGAAGAATTTCCGATAGAGTTAACCATCATGCCTATCAAACAGGAAGTTGAAGAATTTTTTTGTGCCTTTGTGAGAGATATAACAGAACGCAAGAAATCAGAAGCCGCATTACAAAAGGCCTATGAAGAGAAAAATATGGTGCTGGAACGAATTGATGATGGTTTTTTTGCAGTAGATGAAAACTCAATAGTAACCTATTGGAATAAAAGGGCAGAAATTCTACTCAATGCGGAACGTGAAGATATGATTGGCAAAAATCTGCATGAGGTATTTACCACCCCCGGGTCCATCGCTTTTTACAATAATTATCAAAAAGCGATCAGGGAAAAAACCACAGTACATTTTGTAGAATTCTCAGAGAGAACCAATAAATGGTTTGCAGTAAGTGCCTATGCCTCAGACAGCGGTTTATCGGTATATTTTAAAGATGTTACAGAACAAAAGAATGCCGAAGAAAAATTAAAAGAAAGTGAGTTACGCTACCGTTCAATTATTGAGCAGGCAACCGATGCCATCTGTATTGCTGATGCATCTATGAAAATTATAGATGTAAATCTTTACTGCTGCCAGATGTTGGGATATACCAAAGAAGAATTTTTACCGCTAACAGTAGCAGATCTATTTGTGCAGGAAGACCTTAAAGAAAATCCTTTTAAGATTGGAGAATTAATGTCAGGCAAAGTTATCAGAAACGAAAGAAGATTTAAAAGAAAAGACGGTACACTCATTGAAGTGGAAATGAGCGGAAGAATGCTGGAAGATGGAAGATTTATACTGTTCGGTCATGATATTGCTGAACGTAAAAAAGCCGAAGACAAGATTAAAGAAAGTGAATTGCGTTACCGGTCACTTAATGAACAGTCTACTGATACCATTTGTATTTTAGATTCGGCCTTTAAGTTTATTGAAATAAATCCCAGCGGCTGCAATATGTTTGGCTGTACAAAAGAAGAGGTTTTACAATTTTACATGACCGATGTGCTTTTTGAAGAAGATCTTAAAACAAACCCGATAAAAATTGATGAGTTAAAAGCAGGAAAAGTAACGAGTAATGAACGGCGGATTAAGAGAAAAGACGGATCTGCCATATTGGTAGAAATAAGCAGTAAAATGCTGGAAGATGGAAGGGTCATGGTATTCGGCCGTGATATTTCTGAACGCAAAGAAGCTGAACGGTTAATTAAAGAAAGTGAAGCCAAATACCGTTCATTTTTTGAAAGCAGCATGGATGGAATACTGCTTAAAATTACAGATGGCGAAATTCTGTCTGCAAACCCTGCAGCCTGCGAAATATTTAAAATGACGGAGGAAGAAATTTGTGCTACCGGAAGATCAGGTGTTATGGATTCGCAGGATCCAAGAGTAAAATTACTGTTGGAAGAACAACAACGTACGGGCAAGGCAAAAGGAGAACTTACAATGCTTCGCAAAGATGGTAGCAAGTTTGAGGCAGAACTTACCTCGGCTATATTTATCGACTCATTTGGACAGAACAGAACTTCCATGATTGTAAGGGATATAACAGAAAGAAAGCAGGCAGAACAACGTATTAAAGAAAGCAATGAACGCTATAACTTAATAAGCCAGGCTACCAATGATATGGTATGGGATTGGGACCTAGTAAAAGATAAAGTATACCGCAATAAAGAAGGCTGGAAAAAAATATTCAGAACCGGTTGTAATGATATAAAAAATGAATCGGAAGCTGATTGGGACAACAGAGTACACCCAGAAGACAAGCGAAAAGTAAAAGAGGTAAAGCATGAAATACAAAAATCATTAAAAGATTTTTTTGAGGTTGAATGCCGTGTGCTGAGAGATGATGGCAGCTATGCTTATATACACGAACGGGGAAATATTATTCGCAACGAAACGGGAAAAGCCGTAAGACTAATTGGCGCTACACAGGATATTACTGCCCGAAAAGAGGCCGAGCTACAGGTTGCTAAAAGCGAATTACGCTTCAGGTCGCTTGTACAAAATAGCTCAGATTTGATAAGCATACTTGATGAAAAGGCTTATTACCTGTATTCCAGCTCTGCTGTTAAAAAGGTATTAGGCTACGATCCTGAATTCATGACAGGCAAAAATGCATTTTCATTTATACACCCCGATGATATCGTTACCATAAAGTCAGATTTAGCAAAAGAGAAAACTGGAAAGAATTTTGAAGTGTCTGCTTTTCGTTTTAAGAATAAAAAAGGAGAATGGAGATGGCTGGAAACCAAGATCACTGATATGCGTGACAATCCGGAAGTACAAGGATATGTTTTTAACTCCAGAGACGTAACTGAAAGAAAAATTGCAGAGGCTGAAATAGAAAAACTTTCTTTTATTGCCCGTGAAACTACAAACATTGTTATCATTACCAACCCGGAAGGCGAAATTGCTTGGGTAAATGAAGGTTTTACCAAAATCACCGAATTTGAATTGGAAGAAGTGATGGGCAGAAAGCCAGGCGATTTTTTACAAGGTGAAGAAACCAACCTGGCTGTTGTTAGATACATGCGCAAAAAGCTTAAACAAGCAGTACCCTTTGAATGCGATATTATCAACTATTCAAAATCTGGCAGAAAATACTGGCTACGCATACAATGCCAGCCTCAGTTTGATGAAAGCGGGAAATTGAAATATTTCTTCGCTATTGAAACAGATATAACAAAAGAAAAAGAAGCAGAAGAAATATTAAAGGCATCTGAGGAACGATATCGGTATCTGTTCAATAATAACCCGGCCAGCATATTCATCTGGGATATTGAAAATTTTCAAATTCTGGAAGTAAATGATACCGCAGTAGGCTTATATGGTTATTGCAGGGAAGAATTTCTTACCAAAACGGCCTTTGACCTGACTCTTTCTCAAGAGTATAATAAAATAAAACATTTTGCTTCAATAGCCAGGCAAAAAAATGAATTCAGTTCGGAAGTTACCTGTAAACACATCAATAAATCAGGTAGTGAAATGTATATGCATATCAGTTCTCACCTGATTCAGCTAAAAGGACGATCTGTAATTCTGGTCATGGCTACTAATATTACAGATAAAGTAATTCTGGAACATGAACTGGAGAATGAACGCCGGTTAAAACAGCAGGAAATTACGAGCGCAGTGATAACGGCCCAGGAAAAAGAGCGGCAGGAACTGGGTAGCGAACTGCATGATAATATAAACCAAATCCTGGCCGGCTCACGCCTCTATCTTGGTCTTGCAAAAAAAGAATTAAATATTGATCACCCACATTTGAATGAAACAGATTCCCTCATTTTTACTGCTATTAACGAAATAAGAAACCTGTCACATTCATTGATAGCTCCATCTTTACAGGAATCCGAACTGCTTGCAGCCATTGAAAATATAATACATGTAACACAAAAAACCAGTGGTATCATGATTAGTCTGCAGGCCTGTGGCTTTGATGAAACCGATATGCCTGATAAATTGAAACTGAGCATTTACAGAATCATTCAGGAGCAGTTCAATAATATTTTAAAACATGCCGGTGCACAAAAAGTTATAGTAAGGCTGATTCAGGAAAAAGAAAAAACACTGCTTAGTATAAAAGATGATGGAATCGGTTTTGATACCCATAAAAAAGCCAATGGTGTGGGCCTGATGAATATAAAAACAAGAGCTTCTTTGTTTAACGGAGAACTCACGATGATATCTTCACCGGGAAATGGATGCGAATTAAGGGTATTGTTCAATTAAGTAGAAGTAGCTGGGTTTCAACCTTAAAAAAGTTTGGCCTTAATAACTATGTTTAGGAGGTTGAACCACATAGAAGCATAGTAACATAGAGTTGCACATAGGCCTATGTGATTTTCTATTGTTGCTTATGTTCCTATATGGTTCAAACAAACGCACTGTATGTTTAGGCAGATTTTTTCAACAATATCATTTGCCCTAAATGATAAGCATCGTGCTGCAGGCAACCCATTATCAATTCATAAAAAGTTTGCCCTTCCCTGGGCGAGGGTTTATCTAAATGATCTTCGGGAAAATGATGAATGGCATTCCGCAGTAAATGATAGGCAGCTTCAAAATCAAGCAATGCCTGTTTCCAGTTTTCTTTATTGGGGTCGTTGGGTAACAAAAAATCCTGAAACGGTGGCGGGTTATCGGTTCCGGTAAGCCTGTTTACAACCCTGGTGCGCCAGTAAGTGATATGCGCAACCAAAAGCCAGATGCTGTTTGTATCAGCCGAAACAGTTTTTATAGCCATCCCGGCATCAATGCCATGCAGGGTCTCTTTAAAATTATTTCCTACCCAGCAATCGCCGTGCTGCAAATCGGCAAACAGTTTTAATATGCGGTTAATTTCATTAGCCATATTTTTGTAATTAAACCGCAGAGACGCAAAGGCGCAGGGAAATATTATTTGCCCCTTCTGCCAGGCGGATGAATAATAAAATTAAGATTAAATTTAGATAGAAAACCAAACCTCAGCGGCTCTGCGGTAAAAAAAATCATTATGGATTTAGAATTTAATAAAAACGAAGACTCGATGAAAATGGCCTGGAGCCAGGTTAAACGTCATCTTGAAAAAATATACGAAGGCGGCGGAAAAAAATCGGCAGCCAAACAAAAAGAACGCAACAAACTTACCGCCCGTGAGCGCATTACCTATTTGTGCGATGCTGAAAAACCTTTTGTGGAGATTGGCGCCTTCGCAGGTTTTGATATGTATCCCGAGGAAGGTGGTTGCCCCGCAGGTGGCACCGTTAGCGGCGTTGGTTATGTAAGTGGCAGGCAGTGCGTAATTGTAGCCAACGATCAAACCGTAAAAGCTGGTGCCTGGTTTCCCATTACCGGCAAAAAGAATTTGCGCATGCAGGAAATTGCCATGGAAAATAATTTACCAGTTATTTATCTGGTTGACAGTGCCGGTGTTTTTCTACCGATGCAGGATGAAATTTTTCCGGACAAAGAACATTTTGGCCGCATCTTCCGCAACAATGCAAAAATGAGCGCCATGGGCATTACGCAAATTGCTGCGGTGATGGGTGCCTGTGTTGCAGGTGGTGCTTACCTGCCCATTATGAGCGATGAAACATTGATGGTAGAAGGCAATGGTTCTATTTATTTAGCAGGCCCCTATTTGGTTAAAGCGGCAATTGGTGAAGATATTGATAGTGAAACTTTGGGTGGTGCAGATACACACAATTCCATCAGTGGTATTGCCGATTATAAATTTAAGACCGAAGAAGCATGCCTTGACCAGGTGAAAAAAATAATGAGCAAACTCGGGCATCATAAAAAAGCTGGCTTTGATAGAGTTGATGCAAAACCTCCTGCAAAAAATAATGGCGAAGTATATGGCATTATGAGTGCAGGCAACACAAAGCCATACGATATGGTTGACCTTATTAATTGCATTGCAGATAAAGACAGCTTCGATCAGTTTAAAGAAGATTACGGCAAAACAATTGTTTGCGGCTATGCCCGTGTAGATGGCTGGGCCGTTGGCATAGTTGCCAACCAACGTTTGATTGTAAAAAGTAAAAAAGGCGAAATGCAATTGGGCGGTGTTATCTATAACGACAGCGCCGATAAAGCAGCACGTTTTATTATGAACTGCAATCAAAAAAGAATACCGCTTGTTTTTTTACAGGATGTTACCGGCTTTATGGTTGGCAGCCGCAGCGAACACAGTGGCATAATAAAAGATGGCGCCAAACTGGTGAATGCAGTGGCTAATTCTGTTGTTCCAAAAATCACCATTATTGTTGGCAACAGTTACGGTGCAGGCAATTATGCCATGTGCGGCAAGGCTTACGATCCCCGTTTTATTTATGCATGGCCCACAGCAAAAATTGCGGTAATGGGCGGCGAGCAAGCTGCTAAAACGATGTTGCAAATTCAGGTGGCCACATTAAAAAATAAAGGCGAAATAATTACTCCCGAAGTAGAACAGGAACTGCTGAGTAAATTAATTGCCCGTTACGATTCGCAAACCACACCATACTACGCCGGTGCCAGGCTTTGGGTTGATGCCATCATTGATCCGGCTGAAACAAGAAAGATGATATCGGAAGGCATTGCAGCAGCAGACCATAACCCGGATATTGCGGAGTTTAAGACGGGTGTGTTTCAGGTGTAGTGCCCTGTCATTTCGACGAAGGAGAAATCTTTTTTGATACCAGCTTCAGTTTTTAATGGCATCATCGTTGCGAACTTGTTCTGTTCTTTTTTATTTTTAATAAAAAGAAAAAAGAATCAATCCTTTCATCGACATACCAATTTGCATCTTTTATCTAAGCGAATAAAAAACAAAATAACTCTTGAGCACAATACATATTTACACCGATGGCTCATCCCGTGGGAACCCCGGCCCCGGAGGTTTTGGCGTGATATTGATGTACAACAATCACCGCAAAGAAATATCAAAAGGTTTCAGGCATACCACCAATAACCGCATGGAATTACTGGCAGTAATCACCGGGCTGGAAGCCATTACCAAAAAAGAATTGCCTGTAATTGTTTATTCTGATAGTCAGTATGTGGTACGTGCCATTGAAGAGGGCTGGCTAAAAAACTGGATGAAAACAGATTTTAAAGGCGGCAAAAAAAACAAAGACCTCTGGACCCATTATTATCATCTCTCCCAAAAAATAAATGTAAAATTAAAATGGGTTAAAGGCCATGCCGATAACCCTTACAACAACCGCTGCGATGAACTGGCCACCAGTGCCGCCGATGGAAAAGACCTTGCTGTTGATGAAGGTTATGAAGAAGCACAGGCATCCTTATAAAAAAACACCCGCCAATGGCAGGTGTTTCTCAAAAAATATTTTACTAAATTAAGCTGTAACTTCTTTCTTACTAAAAGCAAAACGCTGTACTAAGAAATACGTTCCAAATAAAACAGTGCTGTAAACCAAATCAGCAACAATACCTGTTTTCAAAAATGGTAAACCCCCAATTAAAGTAGCAATATAGCCACTAAAATCCTGTGTGTATGTATGATAAAGAGGATTATCAAAAACAAAGAAAGCCGAATTTGACAGGAAGAAAAATAACAGTGATGAACCGATTGAATAACCAGCAACAGAAAGTACATTGATCTTTTTCATGCTGAAAGCGATAACTGTTATTAAAGCAAGAATGCAGTAGCCCACCAGTTGTCCCCAGCCCCAAAAGCCATCTGCAATACCAGATACTTCAAATATTACATCGGATAGAAACATAGCGAACAGGGGCAATGCAAAAGCCAGTCTTTTGTCTTTAATAATTGCGCCGGCAAAAATAGCCATGCCAATTACTGGACTGAAATTATCAGGATAGAGTATTACCCTTGACAATGCCGCAATAATAACCAATAAGGCCGCTATAATTAATGTAGATGTACTTTGTTTGCTCATGTTAAGTATGCTTTGTGCAAAAATAAGCATTTATAGTTTTTCAAAGTTCATTTTAATAGATGCAGTTGTCCTCATACTGTTAATTACATGATTGCATATCTTTGAAATATGGCGCAACACAATCTTACAGGCAATACCGGCGAAGCTTTGGCAGCAGTTTACCTAAACGAAAATGGCTACAGGGTGATGCATCAAAACTGGCGGCACAGTCGTTGGGAGGTAGATATTATTGCCGAAAAAGATAGCATCCTGCATTTTGTGGAAGTAAAAACCAGGCGAACCAAAAAATTTGGACATCCGGAGGCAAATGTTGACAAAAAGAAAATACAGAACCTCATCAATGCCGCCGAAGAATATTTGTATCAACAGCCACAATGGAAAAGAATACAGTTCAATGTGCTTGCTATTACTATCTTAAAAGATGAACCGGTTGAATACTTTTTGATTGAAGATGTGTATTTATAAGATACTGGATGCAACCAACAATTAAACCATTAAACTATTAAACCATTAAACCTTCAACGCCTCCTGCATTTTCTCTACCAGTTTATACGTTGCCGGGCAGTACTCAATATTCTGTTTGTGTACATGTATATAATCAATCATTCGCTTTTTGGGTAAATGCGGAAAACCAGAGCAATCCAGCGGGCGTATTTCGTAGATTGAACATTTATTATCGGTGAGGTTTAAAAACTGGCAAGGCTGTTTTTTATTTTGCCAGTCTTTTTCTTTCTTTTCAAATATCAACCATTTATCACTAAACTGCTGCGGTGTTTCGCCAAAATGTGCGGCAATTCTTTTAATGTCGGCCTTGGTGTATGTTGGCGTCATGGTTTTGCAGCAATTGGCACAGCTAAGGCAATCAATCTCTTTCCATACTTCGGGTTCAAGTGCGGTGGTTAACTTATCCAAACCACGGGGCTGATTTTTTAAAAGTTTATTTAAAAAACTCCTGAGTGCTTTTTTATTGTGCCGCACTTTTTGTTTAAACGAACGAAGATTAACTCTCTCCATATTGTATATTGTAACTATTAGCGAAATTTAAGTTGCGAAAATAGTGTATAATTGACTTTATTCAGCAATCTGGTAACAAAAAGTAGCGTATAATATTGAACCACATAGGATGATAGGAACATAGAAAAAACATAGCCTATGTGTAAGCCTATGTTTCTATATTTCTATGTGGTTCAAATCGGTCAATTATAAATATTAAACTGAAGCAGAAAGCCTAACCAACAAAACTATTTTATTATCATGTGGGAACCTTATAAAAAAGGATTTAAAGCCTGGCTGCAATTGGAAAAATCGCTGGCCGAAAATTCTGTGGAGGCATACCTGCGTGATATTGATAAGTTAACAGACTACCTCCAAGCCACTCAAAAATTAGTAACGCCACAGGAACTGAAACTGGATGACCTGGAAAAATTTATACAATGGGTTAGTGAGCTGGGCATGACGGTTACTTCGCAATCAAGAATCATTTCAGGTCTGCGTAGTTTTTATGCTTATTGCTATATGGAGCAGATTGTAACCGTAAACCCAACAGCACTTTTAGAAACTCCCAAACAAAAAAGAATATTACCGGATACTTTAAGTTTTGATGAGATTGAAAGTATTATTGCACATATTGACCTGAGCAAACCCGAAGGCGGCCGCAATAAAGCCATACTGGAAACCCTGTACAGTTGCGGATTACGGGTGAGTGAGCTGGTGAACCTGCGTATCAGTTGCCTGCACCTGGCTATTGGTTTTGTACGGGTAATTGGCAAGGGCGATAAAGAAAGATTGGTGCCGATTGGTAGTGATGCCATCAAGTACATAAATATTTACCGCAACGATATCAGGGTTCACATCAGCATAAAACCCGGAGAGGAAGATTTTCTTTTTTTAAACCGCAGGGGAAGTAAACTAAGCCGTGTGATGATCTTTATTATGCTGAAAGACCTGGCTAAAAAAGCAGGCATTGTAAAAAATATTTCGCCACATACATTCCGCCATTCATTTGCTACTCACCTGGTAGAAGGCGGTGCCGATTTACGAGCTGTGCAGGAAATGCTGGGACATGAAAGCATTACCACCACCGAAATTTACACACACTTAGACAGAGAGTATTTGAGAAATACGCTGTACCAGTTTCATCCGGCGTTTAAGTAGGTGTCAGGCCACTAAGAACAATCTATTTTTTTAACTCTATTTGAAATACTAATAATCCAATTAATAAAAGTGTCTGCGTACTGGCCAGACACCTGATAAAAAACCGGTCAGCTGCTCCTTTCTATTATTTAAAAATTTAAGGAATCAAACTTGACCGGCGTAAACAACAACCACTATTGTACTATGAAACTACTTTTACTTTCTAATTTATTTTTTGCATCAAATACACGGATAAAATAAATTCCCACTACCCTCCTGCTATCGCTCATTAGGGTCGGGGAATTTTGAGTTGCAGTTTCTGCATAATTAATTACTTTAATTATACAGATGCCGTTTTAAAAACTATTACACAAAGAGTTATGAAAATATTTTCTGAGAAAGAGAAAACGTATGTAATGCGTCATTATTTACCTTCCAGCAATACATCAGCCTGATGAAAATTTACTTTATTATTGTACCCGGTATTGGTAACACGTTTACGGTAATTTTTAAATATACTATGCCAGCGTAATTTAAGCACCCCAAGTACACCTTCCTTTATAATACCTTTGTTCATTTTGCTGGCGCCAAATTCACGGTCAATAAAAGTGATGGGGACTTCCACAATTTTAAAGCCCAGTTTCCAGGCCGCAAATTTCATCTCTATCTGAAAAGCATAACCCACGAATTCAATACCATCCAGGTTTATAGCTTCCAGTACTTCTTTTCTATAACAAACAAAGCCCGCAGTGGGATCTTTTATGGGCATCCAGGTTATGATACGTGTATAAAGCGAAGCGCCTCTTGAAAGTAATATACGGTCTGCCGGCCAGTTTGCCACAGCACCGCCTTTTACGTAGCGTGAGCCCACAGCAACGTCTCCATCTTTCTTACATGCTGCATACAATCTTTCCAGGTCGTTGGGATTGTGAGAAAAATCGGCATCCATCTCAAAAATAAAATTGTACCCTTTATCTATGGCCCATTTAAAACCATGAATATAGGCAGTGCCTAAACCCAGTTTTCCTTTACGCTGTTCTAAAAATAACTGGCCGCTATATTTGGGTATTAATGATTTAACAATATCGGCAGTACCATCCGGAGAGTCGTCATCAATAATTAAAACATGAAAATTCAGCTGCAAATTAATTACAGCACCGATTATATTTTCGATGTTTTCCTTTTCGTTATAAGTGGGTATGATAACTAGTTTTTCCAAAATACATGCTTGATTGACAAGTTCAAATTTACATTAAATACAGGAATGCCTTATCAACATATTTTCTACAAGGTTTAATTAGTTATTTTTTAAAAGCGTGCTGTTCAGTATTTCGGTTAATTTTTGTTTGGTATGTAGCGGAAAATCGCCCCTCATCATCCAGTCGTAATACTGTGGCTCGGCTTTTAAAACATCTTTAACCGGCCTGCCTTTGTGTTTGCCAAAATTAAATACTTCAACACCTTTATCATTAAAACTAAAGCGGCGGGCATAGTCAACAATTTTATCTTCGCCAATAACGCTTAAAATTGTTTCTACCGAATCGCCCAGGTTTTTATAGCGATCTAACTGTGCCATCAATACTTCAATGGTAGCATCTACATCGGCCTCGGCACTGTGTGCATCTACCAGTTCTTTCTGGCAAAAGAATTTATAGGCGGCAGTTAATGTTCGTGGCTCCATGGTGTAAAATATATGCTGTACATCAATCATTTTTCTGGTACTTAAATCTACATCCATACCAGCACGTAAAAACTCTTCCATCAATATGGGTATATCAAAGCGGTTGCTGTTGTAACCTCCCAAATCGCAATTATCAATAAACATTTTTATTTCGTTGCCTGCCTGTTTAAAAGTGGGGGCATCTTTAACCATTTCATCGGTAATACCATGTATATCGATGGATTCCTGTGGAATTTTCATTTCGGGATTGATGAGTTTCCGCTTTACCTGCCTGTTTCCATCCGGTAAAATTTTTATAACGGCTATTTCTATAATCCTGTCGGTTGAGAGGCTTACACCAGTGGTTTCCAGATCAATAAAAGCAATTGGCCGGGTTAAGTTTAACATTTTAGATTCCATTTTTTGGGGTTAAATGAGTGATTATGAGGTAAATTTGCTACTTTTTCGATTTAATTGAATCCGCAATGTAATATAATTACTATTTCTCCGTTTAAGTTGTGTAAATTATCTTTGCATTAATAAATTATAACCTCTAAAGTAATAAAATGAAAAGAATTTTTTTAATCGCTATTGTTCTTATTGCTGTAACAGCAATTATCAGCAGCTGCACATCAAGCCGCAAAGGCACTTGTCCAATGTCTGAAGGTATTATTCATTAATCCCTGTTTCCCTTAAAATATGAATTGGATAGATCTGAATAATACTCAGCAATTGGCTGACATCAAAGAATTATCAAAAGCCAGGCCACAGGTAATTTTTAAACACAGTACACGTTGTTCTATAAGTACGATGGCCAAAAGCCGTTTGGAAAGAAATGAACAACCGGAAACCGGTGACTTTTATTTTCTTGATCTTATAAAACACAGGTCGCTCTCCAACCAGGTTGCCGAAGATTTTTCTGTAACCCACGAATCTCCTCAAATACTTTTAATTAAGAACACCGAATGTGTTTATGAAGAAAGCCATAGTGGCATTCAGATGGATGAGATCATAGAACAAATAGCACTTAATTAGCCCGCCTCCTTTTAAAAAACTTTACCCCTTCATACCAGATTACTGATATGAACCCAACTCCAATACTGATTAATATTTGTGTGGCATTGAGGCTTTCAAATTTAAATATATTGCTGAGCGGTTTTACAAACAACAGCAAACCCATCAGCACTGCAGTAATAAAAATAATTATTACCACCAGATTATTTTTATACCGGCTGGTTGTGATAACCGAATAAAAGAAAGACCGGTTAACGAGTGTAAGTAATACATTGGCCGAAATGAGTGTAAGAAAGATCATTGTTCTGGTTACATTTTCGCTACTACCCTGCCCTACTGCATACTGATAAATAAAAATGGTACCGGCTGTAATTGCAAGCCCTTGTACTATACTCGTCATCAATTCTCGCCAGTTAAAAAAAGTACTGCTAAAGCTTCTTGGTTTTTGCAGCATCATATTTTTTTCCATCGGCTCGTTTTCATAAATGATAGAACAGGTGGGCCCCATGATTAGTTCCAGAAAAATAACATGCACCGGTGTAAATATATTTGGATACACCCAACCCAATGCCAGCGGAATAAAAACAGTAAGTATGATAGGAATATGAATGGAGATGATATACTGAATGGCTTTTTTAAGGTTACTGTAAATACGGCGCCCCATGGCAACAGCATCAACCATTTTTGTCAAATCATCATCAGTAATAATCATAGATGAGGCCTGTTTGGCTATCTCTGTTCCCTTCTTACCCATCGCAATTCCAATATGGGCCGATTTTAAGGCGGGCCCATCATTCACACCATCGCCTGTCATGGCAACTACTTCATTGTTTCGCTTTAATGCTTCAATCACTTTTAATTTTGCATCCGGAAACATCCTGGTAAAAATATTCACGTGCATTACCTGTTCATCCAGTTCTTTATCTGACAGTTTAACCAGTTCTTCGCCACCCAGACTTTTATCGTAATCCTTAAACTGAATTTGTGCAGCAATGTTTCGGGTTGTTGCTTCATTATCGCCGGTAATGATCTTTACCGCTATACCTGCTTTTTCAAAAGCATGTAACACTTCGCTGATATTTTTCTTTGGAGGGTCGTAAAATGCAACCAGCCCTTTAAATTGAAAATTAAAAT
This sequence comes from Chitinophagaceae bacterium, assembly GCA_043752185.1. Lineage (GTDB taxonomy): Bacteria > Bacteroidota > Bacteroidia > Chitinophagales > Chitinophagaceae > Ferruginibacter. Next base: position 20,732 of record JAYUZB010000088.1, on the reverse strand, counting down.
CCTGTTGCTGTTTTGGAAAATCATTTCCTGCATGTGTTGTTTCGGCAACTGCTAAAACCCGGTAACCATTTTTTGTCATTTCATCCAGCGCTGCTGCAATTTGTTTTTTTTCATCTGCCGATAGATTTGATAAAGAGATGATTGCTTCCGGCGCACCCTTGGCTGCAATAATGCGGCTTCCTTTTGCGTCTTCAAAAAGATGCGTCATCATGGGTGGCCTGCCGCTTAACGGATATTCATGAACCATTTTATAACCAGGCCTTTCATCGGTACTAAACAAACTGGCATACTTATTATGCAAAGCCGTTTCCATAGGATCAAATGGTATTGGTTCACTTGCCCACATAGCCGTTCGTATTAAGCCTTTTGCAGCATCATCCATATCCTCATCCAGGTTAATTATTTTTGCCGAACCTAAAACAAACAGGTTAACCAGCGACATTTTATTTTCGGTAATAGTGCCGGTTTTATCTACACAAATTACAGTTGCACTACCCAGCGACTCAACAGTTTTTGTTTGCTTTACAATGATACCCAGTTTCATTAAACGCCAGGCACCCAATGCCATAAAAGTTGTAAAAGCCACCGGTATTTCCTCGGGCAAAATACTCATGGCCAGTGTAAGCGATTTTAACAGGCTGTCGAATAAATCTTTTGACTGAAAATAATTGATTACCCAAACAATTAAAAAAATGATAAAGCCTGCAACAGCCATCTTTTTTACAAAATCGCTGATCTGTTTTTGAAGTGGGGTTTTTTCTTCTGTAATAGACTCAAGGCTTTTGCCTATTTTACCCAGTTTGGTTGCACTACCAATTTGAGTTACTTCGCAAATAGCCAACCCGCCTGCAACCCAGGTTCCCTGGTAAACCAGTTTGTCTTTATCCATGGCAGATTTATATACACTTAATGATTCGCCTGTAAGGATAGATTCATTAATTGAAAAATCGTTGGATTGAATGATGACTCCATCTGCCGGTACAGCAGTGCCTTCTTCAATAACCATCATATCGCCTTTTACAATATCATCGCTGCTTATTTCGATGGTTTGACCATTACGAATAACTTTGCTATGGGGCTGTGTAAGCATTTTTAATGCATCCAATGCATTGCGGCTCCTGATGTCCTGGTATAAAGAAATTGCTGAAACAATAATTATGGCCGATAACATAAAAATACCGTCGGTGGTATTACCGGTAATAAAATAGATAGTACTGGCTGCAACCAATAGAATAACCATGGGCTCCTTTACTATATCTTTCAAAGAAGCCAGAAGGCCCGATTTATTTTTTACAACTTGCACATTAGCGCCGTACTGCGCTCTGGCAGCCGCAACCCCGGCATCAGTTAATCCTGTAATTTCGTTATTATGCAGCGGCATTTTTCTGTAAACTTATATTGCAATTCATCCTATAAATATAGTTCAAAAATCAAGCGCTTTATTTTAAGACTATCTCTTTGCTTTGTTGTAATTTTATACAAGCATTACAGATGCTTACTACTGAATTATGTCCATACAAAAACTGCAACAAGAGAAAGAAAAGTTTGAAGCATTGTTTCAATTTGCTTCCATGGGTATATTGGTTGCCAATGCAAAAGCTGAAATACTTTTACTGAATAATTTTCTGCTCTCCCAATTCGGCTACCAAAATCAAGATGAGCTGATAGGTAAAAAAATTGAAACTCTCATCCCCAATCGCTATCATTCCAAACATGTTCATCAGCGGGATCATTATATTAAGGATCCCCATCCCAGACCAATGGGTTTGGGTAAGGATTTATTTGCTGTTAAAAAAGATGGAACAGAATTTCCTGTTGAAGTAAGTTTAAGTAGCTATACAATGACTGAAGAAATTTTCACTATTGCCTTTGTAAGTGATATTACCAAAAGGAAAGAATTTGAAAATGCCATACATGACCAAAAAGAGCAGCTGGCGGTAACCAACAGTAAAATTGAAGAACTGAATGACGAACTGGAAGATAAAGTTGAATTAAGAACCAAACAATTGCAGGAAACGCTGCAGCAGCTGGAGATGTCAAAAGATGAGCTGACAAAGGCTTTGAGCAAGGAAAAAGAACTAAGCGATTTAAAGAGCAGGTTTGTATCCATGGCTTCGCATGAGTTTCGTACACCGTTAAGCACTATACTATCCTCTGCTTCGTTGGTTGCAAAATATGTTGAAGCTGATGAGCAGGAAAAAAGAAACAAGCATATTCACCGCATCAAATCTTCGGTAAATAATCTTACTAATTTATTAAATGAATTTTTATCAATCGGAAAAATTGAAGATGGTAAAATAACTGCCAATAACCTCCATTTCAATATTAAGGAAATGGTTACATCCCTTTGCAGCGAAATGGAAGGTTTAACCAGGAATAACCAACAAATTATTTTTGCTCATACCGGTGATGAAATGATTTTTTCGGACCCTGCTTTATTGCGTAATGTGGTTACCAATCTTTTATCAAATGCCATAAAATTTTCGGCCGAAGGGAGTATTATTGAAGTAATCACTAACATTTTAAACGATAGAATTATTTTAATAGTAAACGACAAAGGGATGGGCATTTCAAAGGAAGACCAGGAACATTTATTTGAACGTTTTTTTAGGGGTACCAATGTAACCAATATACAGGGTACCGGGCTGGGACTGCATATTGTAGCTAAGTATATTGAAATTATGGATGGAAAGATTGAATTTAAAAGTGAATTGGAACAAGGCACTGAATTTATAATAACTTTAAACCGCAATCCTGCTGATAATTAATTTATTATTGCAAATATGAAGCACTTATTACTGATAGAAGATAATACCGAAATTAGGGAAAACACTGCCGAAATTTTAGAACTGGCAGGTTACAAAGTTAAAACTGCCGAAAATGGAAAAGTTGGTGTGGAACTGGCTTTGCAGGAAAAACCCGATCTCATCATCTGCGATATTATGATGCCAGTGCTGGATGGCTACGGTGTTTTACACCTGCTTAATAAAAATCCGGAGCTTACCGGCATACCTTTTATTTTTTTAACCGCAAAAGCAGAAAGAAGCGACTTTAGAAAAGGTATGGAAATGGGTGCCGATGATTATATTACCAAACCTTTCGGCGATATTGAATTATTGAATGCAGTGGAAAGCCGGATTAAAAAAACTGAGCTGCTTACTAAAAACTACAATGCCGATGCTGATGGCATGAAGCAAATGCTGAATGAATTTAAAGGAAGGGACCCACTGGTAGATCTTGCTGCAGACAGGAACATAAACCATTATAAAAAGAAACAGCCTATTTACACAGAAGGCAATCATCCAAACCGGCTTTACTATGTACAAAAAGGAAAGGTAAAAACCTGTAAAACAAACGATGCCGGTAAAGAATTAACGGTAGGCCTTTTTAATGAAGGTGATTTTTTTGGTTATAATGCTTTGCTGGAGGGAACGGTATATAAAGAAACCGCAGAAGCCATAGAAGATACAGATGTGGCCATAATTCCAAAGGAAGATTTTGAAAACCTGTTGCACACCAGCAGGGAAGTAACACATAAATTTATAAAGCTGCTGGCCAAAAATGTTACAGAAAAAGAAAACCAACTTTTAGGCCTTGCTTACAATTCGTTGCGTAAAAGAGTAGCCGATGCGTTGCTTACTTTGCAAAACAAATATCAAAAAGAATCGCAGGGCAATTTTTCCATTCACATCAGCCGTGAAGACCTGGCCAATATTGCCGGCACTGCAACCGAATCACTTATCCGGACGCTGAGCGATTTTAAAAGCGAAAAATTAATTGAAATCAAGGAGGGGAATATTATCATCACCAATGAAAAAAAACTGGCAGCTATGCTTAACTAGTTTATAAAACTGAAGACAGGTATGTATTGAACTCGTTTTTCAGCATACAAAATTCTTTTTCAAAATATTCCATTTCGTTCCTCAGCTTTTCCTGCGTTTTGGTCATTTTATTATCTATCAAAGTTCCATAACTGTCTGTTAAGATCTGATCCTGATTATTTATATCATGCCGCAATTCATCAATATATTCATCTTTCAAAATAAATTTATTTTGAAACTGCTCTGCAAGTGCCAAAAAACCCTTATCCACACTGTGGTCAAGTACTTCCGACAAACGGTTCTTCATAAAATAGTTTTCCTGCTTAAAGAATTCCAATAAGCGTATCCATGTTTTATTTTCATGGCGAAACTGTTCTGTATTTGATATTTTTACCGGCAACATATAATACACTTGTACTGGTTCACTTTATTTACTAAAATTATTTTGTTTATAATTGCTGCATCAGGATAACTATCATTTCAAAACCTGAGGTTCGTCAGGTTTAGCACAGCAACCGTGTACACTTACTTTTTCTGTATTCATTTTGGGGCTCACATAAGGTATGCCCAATCCCATTCCACGTAAAATGAGTAAACAGGCCATCAAGCCCATCATATAAGGGTAAGCCCTGCGTATTTTTTGCCGCAACCCTAATCCCACATAATTTCCAAAAAAAGCGATGCTCCACATTACAGGCAATGTTCCCAAACCAAAAGCTGCCATAAATAAAATACTGCTGCCAACATCTCCTGTGCCAATGGCACCGGCAACAGCCATATACACCAGGCCGCATGGCAGTAAGCCATTTAATAACCCAATAACAAAAAGTGAAGCATTATTTTTTTGGGTAAACAACCCTGCCAGTGCCGATCGTAGTCTGCTGAAACCCCCATTTGTAATATGTACAGCAGTGCTTTGCATTTTATACTTTTTGGGCATTACAATAAATAAAAGTATAATCGCCCCTGCCCCAATAGACAGCCATTGCTGAAAACCAAACAAAGCTGCCGTTTGGCCAATGAGTCCAAATATCAGCCCGAAAAAAGAATAGGTTACAACCCGGCCTGCATTGTATAAAAATGCACCTGTAATTTTTGCAGCAAAACTATCATGGCTCAGTGGCAGCGCCAGAGCCAGCGGGCCACACATACCCACACAGTGAAAACTCCCCACAATGCCAATCATAAAAGCCACAAAAAACAATTGTATCATTTATATAAATACTTTCTTTTCAAAATAATAGGTAACTCCCCCATCCTGCCAGCTTACATGCAACTCATACAATCCTTTGCTGCCTGCAGGAATTGGCAGCTCCAACACTTCATCAAGAACGGTAAAAGGCTGTTTTATATCCTTCTTTTCATCTGATGGGCAATACAACACGGCTTCGCCGATAAGTTTTTTACCGGCAAAATCTTTTGGAAATGATATAATCAATGTGTTATCGCTAATACGATATTGAAGTGGGGCAGATAAGGCAGACACTCTTTTTATTTCATCAATTTTATCCTGGTACTTCAACTCTTTTGCGTAATAATCCGTTGTTACCAGATCGGTATTTTGGGTAGATGATTTTACAACCATAAACATAATACCCAATACAAAAGCAAGGTATACAATCAATATTTTTGTTCCCCAGTTCATAATAAATAATTTTAGTTATACACTTCCGGCCCAATGAATTTAGCTGTAATGCTTTTTATTTTTTTTCCTCCTTCATACATACCAATCTTAACTTCAGTCTTCCAGTTTTTAACATCCGCCTTATTCAGTTTTACAAAAAACTGCAAATGCGAATAATCCTCTTTTTTAACTTTCAACTGCCCGGTGCCAACCAGTTCAATTTCACCGGGCAGGTTTTCCAGCTTTAGGCTAAAGTTAATATCCTTATGCGTTTTATTGGCAAGTTTTAAATTGTAAAGGTTACTTAAATGGCCATCAGGCAGGGTTGTATAAGTCATCCCAGAAGTCCGCATCAGGGTTACATCCAGATCGGTTCTGCCTGCCAATAAAAACACCAGCAACGAAATTAAAATCAGCAGCACTGCAGAATATGCTTTTATCCGCCTGTTCAATTTTAGTTTTACTCCATTAACAATGCTGTTTTCAGATGCATAGCGAATCAATCCTTTAGGTTTATGAACCTTCTCCATGATATCATCGCAGGCATCAATACAAGCAGTACAGTTAACACATTCAAGTTGAGTACCATTTCGGATGTCGATGCCGGTAGGACAAACCCGTACACAGGCAAAACAATCAATACAATCTCCCTGTCGGGTATATTCCTCAAATTTTGCAGCAATACTTTTGCAAGCGCCATCTTCTTTACAGTCGGTACATTTACAATCATGATCATCGGCTTTTTTAAGTTTGCCTCTTGGTTCGCCACGCTTATGATCATATGCTACCACAATTGAATTTTTATCCAGCAATACGCCCTGTAACCTGCCGTAGGGGCACACTACAATGCAAACCTGCTCTCTAAACCACCAGTAAACAAAAAAGAAAACAGTAGTAAATATCAATAACGAAATCAAGGTACCTATATGTGCACCAGGGTTTTTAATATCCCCGATGAGTTCATCCATACCAATAAGATAGGCCAGAAAAAAATTGGCAATAAGAAAAGAGATGGCGAAGAATGCTACGAATTTTAAACTGCGTTTCCTGATCTTCTCCCCGTTCCATGGCATATTCCGTAATAGCTTTTGCTTATGAGAATCACCATCAATCCAATATTCGATTTTGCGAAAAACCATTTCCATAAAAATGGTTTGCGGGCAGGCCCATCCGCAGAAGATGCGGCCAAACACAACCGTGAAAAGAATTACAAAAACAACAAACGTAAGAAACCCAATGGCAAAAATAAAAAAATCCTGTGGCCAGAAGATCATACCAAAAAAAATAAACTTACGCTCCAGCACATTGAACATGAAGAGCGGTGCATCGTTAACTTTTATAAAAGGAAGTGTAAAAAATATTACCAAATAAGCAATACTGAACCAGGTTCTTAAATTATACAGTTTCCCCTTAGGTTTTTTAGGATTGATAAAATTCCTTTTGCCATCACTGTTGATGGTAGCAACCGAATCTCTGAAAGATTCATCATCAATAATATCAATAGTTTCTGTCATTATTATTTTTTAACTGCCGCTGTATCAGGTTTTACAACCTTAAGCGAATCAACAGCCACAACTTCATCAACATAAAAATCTCCCTGCTGTGCTTTTGGTGCAGCAGCTTTTGTGCCAACCAGTGTTTTAATATAACTTGCCAGATAGCTTATTTCTTTAGGAGTAAACTGTCCACTCCAGCTTTGCATGCCTTTATCAGGATAACCAACTTTAATGGTGTTATAAATATCATTTAATGAGCCCTTATGCAGCCAGTAATTATCTGTTAAATTGGGCCCCACGCTTCCTCCTCCATCTTTTAAATGACAGGCAATACAATTTACTTCAAACAAATTTTTACCGGCCAGTAAGCCATCTGCAGCTGCCATTGGCACTTTGTTTTCATCAATCCTGTCTTTATTACTGGCCTCATACAATTCTTTTTTTATCCTTGCGCTTTCCATTTCTGCATTGTATTCCTGTGTAGGATTTAAACCAATACCAAACACATGAAAATTGAGCAGGTAAATAAATGCAACGCCAATGGTGAGATAAAAACCATACTTCCACCAGGGTGGTAAAGCGTTGTCCAGTTCTTTAATACCGTCGTAATTGTGGTCTAATAAAATATCAGCTTCTTTTTCAACAGGTACCGCCCTGGTAAATATTTTATTATTCAGTTTGTTCCACAAGGTTATAAGTTTTGATCCTTCTTCTATTTGCTTAATTTTTTCCGGCAATAATTCTGTATACATCCTGCGGATGGAGAAAGTAAGAAAAAGAATTACGATCACTTCCATTCCCAATACCGTCAGAAATAAATAATAAGTAGTTGCTGATAGTCCGCCATAATTAGGCAGTTCTTTTACAACTGCGTTGGCTGCATCCTGTGCAAACGAAGCCTGCGCTAAAAGCGACAGCCCCAACACCATCATTACCGAAAGCAGTTTTGATGCTTTACTTTTATCAAGCAATTGCCTGCCCAAAGCAGTTAATACCTGCCCCATGCCCCATATTACAAAAGCCAATACCACAATCATTATCATTAAAAGCGTTGCAAGCTGGTTGCTGCCCTGCTGCGCCGGCTGTGCGGCTGCCGGAGCTGTTGTTTGAGCCATCATTGCAGAAACAGTAAAAAAAGAAAGTACCGTTAATACTGTTTTATTTTTTATAAACTTTAAGAATAGCATACTATAAATTTTATAAAGTTGAGTTAGTTAATTCTTCATTTTCAAAAGGAAGATTTGATAATTCTTCTACCCTTTCCTTCTTCATCTTTTTTACAAATACCATCAGCACTATAAAAAAACTAAAGAAAATGAACAGCGATATCATTGGGTATATATCTACATTATTAATCGTTTCGGCGTATTGTTTTATGAATTTGAACATGGCTTATTTATTTGTTGTTGCTGTTTTATTGTTGCTGATATCTTTTCCAAGGCGCTGCATGTAGGAGATCAATGCAATTACTTCCCTGTTGGCAGGCACTTCAATTCCTTCCATTTTTAAATTGATACGGATGCTGTTGGCCTGAGTCATCAGATCCTGGTTAGCAAATTTTTCGTACCCTTTTTCGTAAGGCACACCCAACGAGCGCATGGCATTTATTTTTGCAGCTGTTGATGCGGTATCAATATGTTGAGTGATCATAAATGAATAAGCAGGCATAATTGATCCTTCACTCATAGAAGATGGTTCTCTGAAGTGGCGAAAATGCCAGCCATCGGATTTTTTAAGATTACCCGTTCCTTCCCTTGCCAGATCTGGCCCGGTACGCTTACTGCCCCATTGAAATGGTTTATCGTAAACAAATTCTCCGGCTTTTGAATACTCTCCGTAACGTTCTGTTTCACTACGGAAAGGCCTGATCATTTGTGAGTGGCACACATAGCATCCTTCCCGTACATAAATGTCTCTGCCCTGTAACTCAAGCGGAGTATAGGGTTTAACACTAGTGATGGTGGGCACGTTTGATTTTATCATAAAAGTTGGCACCATTTCTATAATGCCACCAATCAGTATCACCACTAAACTCAGTATCATTAACTGAATTGGTTTTCTTTCAATAACACGATGCCAATGCTCGCCGGTATGCTTAACATATTCTTTAGCCAATGGTGCTGCTTCGGCTGCTTCGTTGGCAACCAGCTTACCGCTTTTAACTGTTTTATAAATATTATAGAACATGATAAAAACGCCAATTAAATATAGCGTACCACCCAAAGAGCGCATGGCATAAAATGGTTTCATGTAAGTAACAGTCTCCAGGAAAGTATATTTTAATTGTCCGGCATCTGTAAACTGTTTCCACATGAGGCTTTGCTGTATGCCGGCCCAATACATTGGTATTGCATAAAATAAAATACCCAGTGTTGCCAGCCAGAAATGATTGGCTGCCAGTTTTTTTGAATAAAGATTGGTTTTAAAAATGCGTGGAATAAGCCAGTACAAAACACCAAAGGTCAGCATACCGTTCCATCCCAATGCGCCAACGTGTACATGCGCAACAATCCAATCGGTGTAATGCGAAATGGCACTTACACTTTTTAGAGAAAGCATCGGCCCTTCAAAAGTGGCCATACCATAAGCGGTAACAGCTACCACCATAAATTTCAGAATTACATCATCCCTCACCCTGTCCCAGGCACCACGTAAAGTAAGCAGGCCGTTTATCATACCGCCCCAGCTAGGGAAAATGAGCATAACAGAAAAAACCACGCCGAGCGATTGCGCCCAGTTTGGTAATGAAGTATACAATAAATGATGCGGCCCGGCCCAGATGTATAAAAATATCAGCGACCAGAAGTGAATGATAGAAAGTTTATAGGAATAAACAGGACGGTTGGCCGCTTTAGGTAAAAAGTAGTACATCAGGCCCAGATAAGGTGTGGTTAAAAAGAACGCAACAGCATTATGCCCGTACCACCATTGTACCAATGCATCCTGCACACCAGAGTACCAACTGTAACTGTGCAGCCAGCTATAAGGTAATTGTCCCGAACGCACAATATGCAACACTGCTACGGTTACAAATGTGGCAATGTAAAACCAGATCGCAACATACAAATGTTTTTCTCTTCTTTTAATAATAGTACCAAACATGTTCCAACCAAACACAACCCAGATGATGGTGATCGCCACATCTATTGGCCAAATCAGTTCTGCATATTCTGCACCCTGCGTTAATCCAATTGGCAATGTAATGGCAGCAGCAACAATAATTAATTGCCATCCCCAGAAATGTATATTGCTGAGTTTATCGCTAAACATTCTTGCTTTACACAAGCGCTGCAACGAATAGTAAACACCCATAAAAATTCCGTTGCCTACAAAAGCAAAAATTACTGCATTGGTATGCAGCGGGCGAAGCCGCCCAAAGGATCCATACTGCGTAATATTCATTTGCGGAAATACCAGCTGTAATGCAGCCCATAAGCCTACCAGCATACCAACAGCGCCCCATAAGATGGTGGCATAAGCAAAATTCTTTACTATTCTATTGTCGTAATAAAATTTTTCTACCTGCATAAATCTATTTGGTTTGGGTTAAGGTTGAGGTTGAGGATGTTTTTTTTATTTCATCATCAAATAAGATGCGGATGGATGGGGTATAATCATCATCAAACTGGCCCTTGTTAACGCTCCATAAAAAAGCAGCCAGAAAACCACCTGCTACTAAAATACTGATGCCTATTAATACGAATAATGCGCTCAACTGAGATGATTTTAATGATTGCCAAAATTACCTGTGGCAGTAGTTTTTAAGGCTGATGACTATCAAACTCAAATATGATTTAAATCATGTAGCATTTAAAGGCCCTTCTTACGGGCAACAAAAGAAGAATACAAACTAACGAACAGCACAATACTGATACTGCTTGCCGGCATTAGGATAGCGGCAATCATGGGTGATAAAATACCCTGCACCGCAAAAGATAAACCAACAATATTATATAGTATTGAAAGGATAAAACTGGCAGTTACAATTTTTTTACCGGCTTTTGCATAGCTGATAAAATGATGCAAAAGCGAAACGTTGGTTCCATCCAGTATGGCATCGCTGGCAGGCGAGAATTGAGCTGAATTTTCAGAAACGGCTATACCTACCTGGCTTTGCATTAAAGCGCCGGCATCATTCAGGCCATCGCCCAGCATGAGTACATTGCTTCCTTGCTGCTGCAGGCTTTTAATAAAATCCAGTTTTTGTTGTGGAGATTGATTAAAGCAAAGTGGCGTATCTGCACCAAATATTTTTTTAAGATTGGTACTTTCTGAATCATTATCGCCAGATAAAACAAACATGCTGCTGTTATGTTTTTTTATATCAGTAACCATTTCAGTAACGCCAGGCCTGTACTGATTTTTTACACTGAATTTACCAATGTGTATCTTATCCATTACCACATGTACCGATGTTCCTGTATCCTGTGTTGCAAATTCATCAGCCTTAATAAAAACTGCTGAACCCATTTTAACCGGCATATCCTCCACCACTGCATCAAAGCCTTTACCGGTGTATTCATTAAAGCTGTTAACAGTTAATAGTGTATCTCTATCGGCTTTTATAGATGTTGCAATTATTTTACTCAGCGGATGAGATGATTGCCGGGTAACAGTTTTAATAATTGCCATTTGTTTTACCGTAAGCGGCAATCCTTCATAATTAACAGCAGCGGCATTGGTTTGGGTGAGTGTTCCGGTTTTATCAAATACAACTGTGTTTATTTTTGCCAGTGCCTCAATCACCGAAGCATTTTTTAGGTAGAGCTTATTGCGGCCAAAAATGCGAAGCATATTACCATACGTGAATGTGGCCGAAAGCAGCAATGAACAGGGGCAGGCAACAATCAACACCGCTGTTACTGCCGGTAAAATTTTAGAAGCATCAACAATTAACCAGAAAATTAATGTGCCCGTTGCAATGGACAGTAATGCCAGGGTAAAATAGCGGCTCCAGGGATGAATAAAAGATTTTTCTTCATTTTTTTTGTTGGTGAAAATATCGTTGTTCCAAAGCTGGGTAATATAACTCTGCGATGGTTCTTTAATGATCTCCAGTTCAATAACACTACCCATTTGTTTACCACCGGCATAAATCAATTCTCCTTTCCGCTTTTCCACTGCAGTGTTCTCTCCGCTTACAAAACTATAATCAATAGTGGCTGTACCTTTCATCAGCACAGCATCTGCCGGTATCATTTCTTCGTTACGCACAATAATACGGCTGCTTTTTTTTAACTGAGTAACCGGAATATTTTTTTCTGTCCCATCTTCCGTCACGGTAACTCCCAACGGGAAATAAGAACGGTAATCCCTATCAAATGAAAAAGAATCGTAGGTTTTATTTTGAAACCAGCGACCAATCAGCATAAAGAAAACGATGCCGGTACCCGAGTCAAGGTATCCTGCTCCGTGTCCGCCAATGATCTCGTAATAACTTCTTGCAAAAGTTACAATGATGGCCAGTGCTATGGGTGCATCAATATTTAAAAACCTTTGCCGCATACCTTTCCATGCCGCGTTAAAAATATCTGCTGCGCTGAAAAATAAAACAGGCAAAGACAAAGCAAAATTGATCCAGGTAAATGTTTGCTTTAATATTTCTTCATCAATGTTTCCCGAAGAAAAATATTCAGGGAAACTCAACATCATGATATTGGCAAAACAAAAACCTGCAACGCCAATCTTATAAATCTGCCGCCTGCTAAAAGTTGGTGCTTTGTTTATTATAGAATCCTGCAAACTAATATAGGGTTCGTAACCGATAAAGGCAAGCAGTTCCACCACTTTACGTAAGGTTGTTTCCTGCGGATTAAAAATGATAAAAACGTCTTTAAGCTGAAAATTAACCTGTGATTGCTTTACACCCTGCTCAATCCTGTGCAGGTTTTCGAGCAGATAGATACAGGAAGAACAATGAATTTGCGGAATGGAGAAAGTTACATTGATCTGTTCTGCACTTTGAAATCGGATAAGCTTTTGCATGGTAGCTTCATCATCCAGGTAAGCAAAACGCCCGGTAAGAAATTTGCCCTTTGCTTTTAAGCCCGGTGTTTTATCCAGGTCGTAATAATTGCAAAGATTGTTTTCGTTCAGCAAAAGATACACCTGCTTACAGCCCTGGCAACAAAAATGATTTTCATTTACCGAAACAGTAGCATCATCGCAAACATCGCCGCAATGAAAACAGGTAACCGGTATAGATTTTGAAATATTGATAACTTATCTTTTAAAATAAAAAAGCCGCCGCACTGGAAAGCGCAGCGGGAGAAATTAAACAGAAACTACTGAACACTTTTAGTAGAACATGTGTTCAAACCAAAAATTGTATATAACGGACAAAACGAGGTCAGGCCCGTTACTAAAGGCACAATCGCTACCAAACCCCACCAACTTTTAAAGTAAAAGCCCACTGCGCCTATAACGAGTGCCAAAATAAATCTTATTGCTTTATCTGTATTTCCAACATTGCATTTCATGTATGTTTGCTTTAGAGCACAAATGTTGAAAATCGGGAGATAGTAATCAATGATGGGCATCAAAGTAAAACATGAGTTTAGTCAGTTCTTAGTTGTCAGGCCACTACGAATGATTAAATTATTTTTGAGCTATTTGAATAGCTGATAAACTAAGAAAAAAAACATCTGCGTAGTGGCCAGACAACTTACCCGTAGTGGCCTGACACCTTGAATTACTTTCCTTCAAACAGCCAAGCAAATGGCTTTACTTTTACTTTAGGTTGGAGTTTATATCTTTTAATAGTATTGTTCTGAATATATGCCACAGCTTCTTCAATATCATCGGTAAATAAAAACAGTTCTGTATCATTTGCCGAAATGGTTCCTTTGGCTTTCATCACTTCATTATGTGCCATTATGTTTTTATGAAATTCTTTGTCCATGATTACAACAGGAAATCCGCTAATCATTTTTGTTTGAATTAAAGTAATGGCCTCAAAATATTCATCCAGCGTACCAAAGCCACCGGGCATTACCACAAAAGCATAAGAGTACTTTATGAGCAGGGTTTTTCTTACAAAAAAATATTTGATGTTTACCCATTTATCCATGTATGGATTTGCATATTGTTCATGCGGCAGTTCAATATTACAGCCTACGCTCTTGCCGCCCACTTCCCTGGCGCCACGGTTAGCGGCTTCCATAATACCGGGGCCACCTCCTGTGAGTATGGTAAAACCTAACTGTGCAATTTTACCTGATAGCACACGTGCCAACTCATAATTGGGATGCCCTTCTTTAAACCTGGCCGAACCGAAAACGGTAACGCATGGGCCAACAAAATGCAGGGCACGTAATCCCTTTATAAATTCAAACAAAACACTTACTGCAAATCTAAATTCCTTCCATCGGCTTTGGGGGCCTTCTAAAAACTTTATTTCGGGTTTGGTCATATTGTTTCAATTCTAACCAAACTTAACTTATTTTGATTGATTTGAAATCGGAGTATTTTAAATTTCATGAAACCTCCACTTTTTCAACCACCACTTCTCCATGATTAATCAGCAGTGCTTTAACCGAATTGGCTGTAATGCTGTGCATATAGGCACTAAGCAATATTTCATTCGCTACTGCAATATCATCATCAGATTCTATATAAACTTTTGGATACAGATTGATGGTAGTAAATTCAAGATGATTTTCATACAGGTTTATCTGCCCGATAGCGTTGCAGGAAATATCTTTAACCAGCAGGTTTCTTTTGTCAGCAATTGCCAGATATGTAGTAAGGTATCCCCCGCTCAATGCTCCTAAAAATAAATGTTCGGGTGTCCAGGTATTGGGTACACCACCTTTAAATACCGGGGCTGTTGCAATTTCTATTGCAGCATTTACATCTCTTGCTGTAAGCTTTCCTTTTCTTCCCACGGTCCTTTTTAAGTTAACTTCAAAAAAGTACTGGTGCTTATCTGTTTTTGTAATCATGACAAATTATTTATGTGAAATAAACAGGGGCATCTTAATGTCATGTATCACAGTTGATGCAAAACTCTTTTTAAACAAATGCGAAAATACCGATCGTGAAAAAGCACCCATCACAATAAAACTATTGGGTTTGCCTTCCATCCACGCTGCAAAGTCTTTTTTGTGTTTCAGGTGCAGATTTTGAATTTTCAGATCGGGATAATGCCTTGATACCAGTTCAGTAATAAGATTGTACTCTGGTAAATCATCATCCTGGTTTGTTACTGATAAGAGGATGCTTTCTTTTTTGGCCAGTTCAGGAAACACATACGCAAACTGTTTTATTGCAAATACAGAAGACTCATTGCCATCGTAGGTTAAAATAACCTGGTCGGGCTCTTTATAATTTTCAGGTACAAGCATCACCGGACATTCAGCTCTTTTCAAAACTTCTTCCAGGTAAAAATTGGGTTGATTGGTTGATACATTTGCATAAAACAAATCGCTACTGATGAGCAGGGCATCGGCAAAACGGGTTTCATCAATTAAAGAAGACAAAGCCATCAGGTCGGTATCCTTATGAATCCTGAATTCAATTCCTTCTGCAGTACAGGCATCAGTAAATAAACTTACATTTTTACTCACCAGTACATCATCATCATTTTTTATAAGCCATTCCGGTATCAGTGTAATACCGCCCATTCCGGTATAGGCAAGCAGTTTTGAGTAATCTACGGGGCTAAGAAAAACCCCTGCCAGCAATACTTTGGCTGTTGTGTTGATATTTTTTACAAATTCAAGTGCACCTTTTGGAAAATGTTGTCCATCTAAAGCTATAATTAATTTTTTCATACTGTTAAATTTAAAAGTTACATACCAAATTTACTTTCTACCACCACTAATTAAGCTGACAAAAAGTTTGAAATAAAATGATTGTTATCATAAAACTTAAAACTGCAAAGAGGATGCCGCTTTTAAATTACCCTGTAGCGCATGTTCTTAATCAGGTTTTAAATGATTGTGATTATAATCATAAACTGATGATGATTCTGTTTTTAGATTTATGCCATCAAAATTTCACAACTAAAAAATAAATTATGAGAAATAAATTAAAAACAACACTGGCATTAACTACACTGATTTTTGCAATGTCATGTAATAATGCAGAGCAGCAAAGCACTACTGCAACAGCAACTGAGAATACTTCACCGGCAGGCCAGTCTGGTGTTGTGGATGATGTCTCTGCAAAAAATGTTGTGCAGATAGCTATTGGCAGTAAAGACCATACAACTTTGGTGGCAGCAGTTAAAGCTGCTGAATTGGTTGATGTACTTAGCACTACCGGTCCTTTTACAGTATTTGCACCTACCAATGCAGCTTTCGATAAATTACCTGCGGGAACTGTTGAGGGTTTATTAAAGCCCGAAAAGAAAGATGACCTGACTGATATACTGCAGTACCACGTTTCTGTAGGTGTATTTAAAACAGATATGTTTCAGGATGGGCAATCAATTGGACAAGTTAACGGTGGAAATATTACCATTACAAAAAAAGCAGATGGTATTTATGTAAACGGAACCTCAAAAATTCTTGCTTCCATACCGGCATCCAATGGAATTATCCATGTTATAGATGGAGTATTATTACCGCCCCCTGCAAAATAAGTTTGCTAATTGAGCCAGATAAAAAAAGCATTCCGGAATTTTGGAATGCTTTTTTATTAAAAACTTAAAATATTTTATCTGATGAAGAAGACTCTTTTAAAATTTTAATTTGCATTACAGCTGCAATACTTGTTGCTCTTTGTTTTACAAGGCTTGCTGTTGCGCCTTCATACAACTCATCAACAGTTTTGATGAATAAATAAATCCATTGCTTGAAATGGTCTTCGGTTAAAGGAAACAGGCGGTTTATATGTTTGTGAAGTTCCATCGGGTTGCCGGTGTAAGAACCGGTATAAAATAGCATGTTCTCAAAAAAATCATACATCACGGGTAAATGTTTCTGCCAGTTTACTTTGGCTATATCAGAAAATATAAACCCGATCTGTTCATCTTCTCTTATTTTATGGTAGAATTCATCAACCAGTATTTCAATATCTTTTCTTGTAGCAATGTCATTTTTCATACAACGATATTTAATGTAACAGTTTAGATATCTCTTTAAATTGCTCATCACTACAATGCAGTTGAAGCAATGGAAATAAAATTCTTTCTTCTTTACGAATATGCTTTTCCAAACTAACCCCCAAAGTATCCATGGTGCTTGTAAGATCAGTTGCTGTTTCAAGCGAATGAAATAAAGCAGTTAATTCACTATGCTCAGTTTTTATTTCCCGGGCAATGGTATTTACTTCCACATTACAATCCTTTGCCAGTTCCAGCATTTCCTCTTCCTGTTGAAAATGTTTTTGAATTGAGTTTTGAAATAGTTCCAGAGCATACTTTACTTTTCCCTCAGTTGTATCAGGCAGGCCTTTATAAACGGGCGCATTCTTTTTTAGTAATTGTGCAAGTATCAAAGTACTGTGATGATCTCTTGATAATGGCGCTATGGCTTCATGTCTTTTCATAATTATAAATCTTTGTGATTGAACTTTCTTAAAGACAACCAGGTTGGAAGAACGATCCAGGTAATCAATACACAAAAGGATATGACTACGCCGGCCTGTGTACCAAAGAAATCTTTAAAAATGGCTCCGGTATATCCCATGAGTGCCGATACATCCATCTTCAATAAAATTAAAATCCGGCTTAGGTCTATGGGGTTAAAAGCAACCACGCCAACCATCATTTTTTCTAAAGGATAATCGGCAAATTGAAACAGGATAAACAAAACCAATCCGTCAAAAATGATAGAAAAATACAACCACAATAAAATTACCACGCCGATGCCTTTTGCTTTATCTCTTGCCATAACTGCCGCCAGCATGGCTATGGCAACAAATATTACCGATAACAAAAGCCCCGTACCCAACATCATAAAACCTGTTGCCGTAGCTTCATAGAGCAGGATAGGAATGCCAGCACCAACAAAAAAAGCAAATGCCATTGATGAAGCCAAACCGGTAAAAATACTCAGCCAGATGGTTTTTCGTTTTAAAGGCTGGCTAACCAACAACTCTAAAAACTCGGAACTGTTGTATACGTAGATGGCAGAAAACAATAAACTTACCAGCGGCACAATAATTAAAATAATATTCAGCAGGCTTAATAAGCCTTTTGCCGAATTATCTTCCAGGTTAAAAATTGTAATGGAAATTAAAAATAAAAAAACGGTATAGGCCAGCATAATTTTATTACGCAGGATATCTATAATTACATATTTGATGATCTTTTTCATGTTTTATCTTTGTAACATAACATTGGCAATGGCTTTTGACAGTTTCTCCTCCCCTGTATCTTGCTGTAAACTTGTAATACTTTTATGAAAACATAGTTTTCCGTCCTGCATATAAATAACCTGGCTTACCAGGTCATCCAGCTCACTCAATACATGTGATGTAATTAAAACCAGTTTGCCTTTATTTTTTTCAGCTATTATTTTCGTTTTTAAAATCTCTGATGAAACAGGGTCCAGGCCGGCAGTAGGCTCATCCAGAATCAATACATCTGGATTAAAAAGAAAGGCCAATGCTGCACTAACTTTTTGGCGGGTACCACCTGATAATGTCCGCATTCTTTTTTTTAACATATCATTCAATGCAAACTCATCAATCAATTCTTTATCAAGCATATCATCTTTTTTACCCCTGATGTCCTTCATCATATCCAGCACCTGGCCAATGGTCATGTTTTCGGGATAGCGGCCAATTTGGGGCATATAACCAATATCAGCACGGTATTTCCAGTTATGCTTAATATTATTTCCGTTAAAGGTTATAAAGCCGCTGTCGCAAACCACCATTCCCAGTATACTTTTTATAAGTGTGGTTTTACCGCAACCATTGGGGCCAATCAATGCAATACATTCACCTTTATTACAGGTAACAGAAACATCATCCAATGCTTTTAGTTTTCCAAATTTTTTCGACACATTACTTGCTATAATCATAACGGCAAAGGTTTCATTAATGGATGGTCGTCTTTTAAATTTTCAGGAGTAAGCGATGGTAGTATCTTTTCTGTTTTATCCAGCAACGAAGTCATCAGGCTGCGAAACAATATCATAGCCGGTGGATTTTGCTCAATGATCATCGCATACAAACTAACCGGCCTGTATGGTATATCTCCCAACTTATCCCTGTTCAAATCATATCCTTCATACTTATCCCAGTAATTATTATTGAAAGTATTTAACACCAGGTTTCCATTTGTACCTACATCAAATGTGTTACTCTTAAAATTATTTTTTGTAACAGTAACTTCCATACAGCTGGCCTGAATCTTCATAGCCCAGCCGTTGGCTTCAAAAACATTTTTTTCCACTTGTATCCGGCTGGCACCTTCCATAAAAATACCAACCGTATTTTTCACAAATTGATTATTCTCAATATAGCTGTCGCTAATTTCTTTCAGTAGCAAACCATAAGCACCATCGCCCCAATTCTCTTCAAAATAATTGTGAATCATTTTTACATGATTAGAAAACATTACGGCAACGCCGGCACCGTTGTTTATAAAAACATTGCTGATGTATGCATCATGATTACTGAACATAAAATGCAGGCCATAACGTAAATTTTTTTCTGAAACATTGCGCCAGATGATGGAGTTGGTTACAAACTCAAAATAAATTCCATCACGGTGGCCCGAAACGGTGTTGGCTATAATTCGCATGCTATCTGCTTTCCAGCAATGAATACCATTACCGCTTTGCTGCTCTTCCTTGCTATACGATACCAGTTTGTTTTTTTCAATAGTGCAATTTGTACCGTATTGCGTGTAAATACCAAAGAAGGTATCTTCTAAAATATTATTGCGTATCACCACATCCCTGCAACTGTAAATTTTAATGCCGGCATAATCTTCTATACTTGAAATGCCGGAATGAATGACCTTAAAACCATCAACCACTACCCCGTTTGCCTTAATGGAAATGATCTCATATTTATTATCCCCATCCAGCACAGGATGATTGATACCAATGAGGAATATTGTTTTAGTAATAATGATATTTTTCTCATGATACTTTCCCGGCTCTACCAAAACACTATCACCATCTGCAGCAAAAATCAATCCCTGCTGAATGGTTTTAAATTTTTGTTGTTGTCCTATACGGATAGTTTTTGCAGACAGATTGTTTACAAATAAAACAAGCACCGATATGTAAATTATTTTTTTCAAGGCTTAATTAAATCGCTCCATGTAAGTGTACTACCAGTAAAACGCTTTTGAACAGTTACTAAACTGTCCTTATTATCAAATGCCGCTACATTACCACCCATGGGGCTTCTTAACGCTTCGCTTTTTAAAAGCAAAGCTGCATTTACCTTAATCAACTGATGAGCACCGGCATAATTGGTCAGGTAATAATCTTTAACATTGCCGGGGTCTGTATCTTTTGTTTTCCGGTAAGATAAAAGGCAATGCACATCATCAAACTTATACACTTTACCCTTTTTGGTTACCAGTTCTGCCCCAAACCGAACATCGCTGATGGTCATTTTGCAGAAATAACAATTATCAATTCCGGTTTTAATTGGTTCTGGCTCTGCAGTACAGGATGAGAGGCTCATCATAAAAATACATGCAGCGGCTATGGCAGTTAATTTTGTTGTCAGTAAATTTTTCCGGCTGCTTCGCCATACCATTAAAGTACAAAAAACCAATACAGCTCCAACACCAACAAAAATCCATCCACCTATATCAGGCATGGAGTATGCACCAAAATTAAGCAGTTGCTTAAAGCCTATTAATGGCGGCTGATA
>JAYUZB010000087.1:0-2405 GCA_043752185.1 Chitinophagaceae bacterium | reverse complement strand
GACTTACCACACTAACTATCTTTTTAAGTGTGCCGGTTTTAATTGCCAGTATTTATGGTATGAATGTTCCCATTCCTTATAGCGACAGCCACATGGCCTTTTGGTTACCTGTTATACTTTCCATAATCATTCTTGGTTTTGTAATATGGAATTACGCAAAACGATACAGGCGATGATCAGTATGTTCAACATCAGGGTTTATGGTATTTTAATAAATGAAAAGCGCCAGGTTTTAGTAAGCGATGAATTTATACGTGGTGCATACATCACTAAATTTCCCGGCGGTGGATTGGAATTTGGTGAAGGTACCAGGGAATGCCTTGCAAGAGAATTTATGGAAGAGATGAATTTAAAAGTAAAAGTAACCGATCATATTTACACTACCGATTTTTATCAGCAGAGTGCTTTCAATGCAGCACACCAGATCATCTCCATTTATTATTTTTCCGAAGCACTGGAACCAATAACTGTTCCCCTACGCAGCAAAGCTTTTGATTTTGATGTAACACAAATGAAGATGTATGAAGAAACTGGTGAAACAGAAACTTTCCGTTTTGTAGATTGGGATGATTTTTCGGAAGAGTCGGTAAGTTTACCCATAGATAAAATAATAGCCAACATGATAAAACAAATGCAATGATAACAACAGATAATTTTTTTGAACAGGAAATCATTCTCGAAGATGACAGAGCCAGGCTGGAACCACTTACTCAAAAACATTTTGATACACTGATGGCAATTGCCCTCAGCAACAGTGATATCTGGAAATTTACACTTGCCAATATTATTGATGAAAAAAGTTTCACCACTTATTTTAATACTGCATTAAAAGAACGTGAAAACAAAGCCTCCTACCCTTTTGCTATGTTTGATAAAAAAAAGAACCGGTATGTTGGCTGCACCCGCTATGCCAATATCTCATTTAAAGATAAGCGACTGGAAATTGGCTGGACCTGGATAGATCCGCTACTACAGGGCAGCGGCATCAACAAGCATAATAAATTTCTGATGCTACAGTTTGCTTTTGAGACATTAAACCTTAACCGGGTGGAATTAAAAACTGCCGGCACTAATTTAAAATCGCAGCGGGCCATGGAAAAGATTGGTGCTGTAAGAGAAGGTGTTTTGCGTAAGCACAGCATTAATGATATTGGCGCCATAAGAGATACAGTTTACTACAGCTTTATCAACGACGAATGGCCGCAGATAAAAGAAACTATCTTTAAAGAATTTACCACTTCTCTCACCTAAACTAAAGCGTATGAAAAATTTAATTATTCTCTTCATTTCATTAATTTTTATTTCCTGCAATAATAATAACAAAGAAACGGTTGCAGCTTCAACAAATGATTTGTACAAAGAAGTGCAAACCGGTGGCGTTAAAGTAATTTCTATTGAAACCCCCAAAGGCAAATTCAATGTATGGACAAAACGCATTGGCAACAACCCAAAAATAAAACTGCTGTTACTAAACGGCGGCCCCGGCGCCACACATGAATATTTTGAATGCTTCGAAAGTTTTTTACTGCCCGAAGATGTAGAACTGATTTATTATGATCAGCTTGGCTGTGGCCTGAGCGACAATCCCAAAGACACCAGCATGTGGGATTTGGGAAGATTTGTAGAAGAAGTAGAACAGGTTCGCAAGGCACTTAATTTAAACAAAGATAATTTTTACTTGCTTGGCCATAGTTGGGGCGGCATACTTGCCATGCAATATGCATTAAAATACCAGGACAATTTGAAAGGCCTTATCATCAGCAATATGATGAGCAGTTGCCCGGCTTATGGCAAATATGCACAGGAAGTATTGGCTCCACAATTTGATCAGAAAGTTTTAGATACTATACGCCAGATTGAAGCTAAGGGTGATTTTCAAAATCCAAAATATATGGAGCTGCTGATGCCTCATTTTTATGCAAAACATATTTGCCGGTTACCAATGGATCAATGGCCCGAACCTATGAACAGGGCTTTATCAAAAACAAACCAGAGTTTATACGTTACCATGCAGGGCCCCAGCGAATTTGGCATTGGCGGTAATTTAATAAACTGGGATGTTAGCAAAGAACTACCTAAAATAAAAACACCCACACTCACTATTGGCGGTGCACACGATACGATGGATCCCGAGCACATGAAATGGATGAGTACACAGGTACAGCAAGGCCGCAACATTACCTGTCCCAACGGCAGCCACATGAGTATGTATGACGATCAGAAAAATTATTTTCCGGGATTGATACAGTTTATTAAAGATGTGGATGGTGGAACTTTTAAAGTGGAGAAATAAAAAAAAATGTCATTTCGACGATAGGAGAAATCTAAAAAGAAAACATAAATAAAATACAAATTTCTCCTATCGTCGAAATGACAGTACAAAAATTATAATGGGCTTGCCTGCG
>JAYUZB010000086.1:0-6334 GCA_043752185.1 Chitinophagaceae bacterium | reverse complement strand
GGCACTTGTTATGGTTCCTTTTACATTTCCATCTTTCGATTCGATGGCATACACTACATCTTCATCAGAAGGGTTGCTATCACCTTCAAAACGGAATACTTCCACAATTTCAAATTCATGCGGATTAAGACAGATTTTATTAGCGGAGCAGATTATTTTATCAAATGCAATATTAAAATCAACAGTATATCCCCTGCGTTTTAATTCTTTTAAAGCATCAGTTACCGTATCAGTTGAATTCATGAAAATATTTTAATGAAGTTACGAAATGGAAACATTAATTCTTTTAAAAAAAGATAAATACAGAATTACAATAAGGCTAACTGCTGCAGTTATCAGGAAAGTTATCATCGAGCCAAAATTTAACCATAACAAACCGCAAAGGCTGCTGGCAATAAATGCACAGATGCTCTGAAAGCCTGAATAGGTGCCAATGGCCGTGGCAGTATCTTTTTTGTCAACCATATTGCTTATCCATGCTTTGGAAATGCCTTCAGTTGCTGCTGCATAAACACCATACAGAAAAAAAAGTAAAAAGAAAACAGGCATGCTGGTATTAAATGCAAACCCGGTATACACCAGGCTGTAGACAAAAAGCCCGATAATGAATATTTTTTTAAGTCCAATCCTGTCGGCCAGTATACCAATAGGATAAGCCAGCAGTGCAAATACCAGGTTGTAGAAAATATATACGCCAAGTACAGCCGTATCACTGAGCCCGCTTTCTTTCATCTTCAATAAAAGAAAAACATCTGAGCTGTTGAATAAGGCAAATAGCAATAAACCGGTTACTAATTTTTTATATTGAGCAGGGCTGTTTTTCCAATAAGATGCAAAGGCAAAAACGCTGGCCGTTGCCCGTTTTTCGTTGGCAGTTGTTATATCAGGTTTCTTTTTCTCTTTAATTAGTAGTGTTGCAATAATGGCCAGCAATCCCGGTAAAAATGCAATCAGAAAAAGTGTTTTATAATCATCAGGATTAAAATAAAGATATACCAGCGCAATAGCCGGCCCAAAAACTGCCCCCAATGTATCCATACTTCTATGAAAGCCAAAAACCCTTGCCTTGTTTTCCTTTGCACATTCATCACTTAGTAAAGCGTCTCTGGCTCCGGTTCTTATACCTTTGCCCAACCTATCTATTGTTCTCGATAAAAATATCCACCAGGGATAAATAAAAAATGCCAGCATGGGTTTACTGATGGCGCTTAAAGTATAGCCCAGTTGTACAAAAGGTAAGCGTTTGCCGCTGTTATCGCTGAGTTTGCCAAAATAACTTTTACTTAGGCCGGCAACAGATTCTGCAATACCTTCCAAAATCCCAATGAACAGGGCAGTATAGCCAATATGTTTAAGAAAAAGTGGCATTACCGGGTATAGCATTTCGCTGGCCATATCGGTAAATAAACTTACCAGAGAGAGTATCCAGATCGTTTGTGTAATTATTTTTTGTGGAGAATTTGTTTGTGCCTGCACAAGCCTTCATTTTTCCGAATGTAGCAATTTGTTGGTACATTGCAGGCATAAAAAAATAATTTGTTACTTGTATCACAATGAGCATCAATATGAGTTTTAGTGGTTTTAAGTAGGTAACATAAAAAAGAAATATGCATAAGAAGAAAACAGCCGGGAAGAAATCATCTCAAACAGCCATTGTAAAAGGAAGGCTTGATATTTCGAAAAGCGGGATGGGGTATGTAATTGTAGAAGGAAATGATAAAGATATTATTGTGCGGCCCAACGACTTTAACCGGGCTTTTCATGGCGATATTGTACGGGTACAGGTTAACAGCGGTTTATCAAAAGACAAAAGGCAGGAAGGTAAAGTGGTGGATGTAGCCGAGCGCAAACAAACCGAGTTTATTGGTAACATACAAATGAGCAAAAGCTTTGCTTTTTTTATACCTGCATCTGAAAAGCCAATTCCCGATTTTTATATTGCTGCCGATAAATTAAACGGCGCCCAGGATAATGAAAGGGTGGTGGTAAAATTATTAAGCTGGGATAAAACCGAAAAGAAACCGATTGGCGAAGTGGTGAGTATATTAAAGAGTGAAGATGAGAATGATATGGCCATGAAGGAGATACTGATTGAAACAGGTTTTCCGCTGGCTTTTGATAAAGAAGTATTGGCAGAAGTTAAAAAACTGCAGCCAAATATCTCACGGGAAGAGATTAGTAAAAGAAAAGATTACCGCGATATTTTGACTTTCACCATTGACCCTGTGGATGCAAAAGATTTTGATGATGCCATCTCTATTCGTAACCTGGATAATGGTAATTATGAGATTGGGGTACACATTGCAGACGTAAGTCATTTTGTAAAACCCGGTACGCTGCTGGATAAGGTTGCTTACGAACGGGCCACCAGCGTGTATTTGCCGGATAGGGTGAACCCGATGCTGCCCGAAAAAATATCCAACGAGTTATGTTCTTTAAGGCCGCACGAAGATAAATATACTTTCTCTGCTGTGTTTCAAATTACCAACCGTGGCGAGATAAAACATACCTGGCTGGGCCGCACCATCATACACAGTAACCACCGGTTTAGTTATGATGAAGTGCAGGAAATTATTGAAAAGAAAGATGGCCTGCATAATAAACCCATTATTTTACTGAATGAGCTGGCCAAAAAATTCAGGGCCGAGCGTTTTAAAGAAGGAGCCATCAATTTTTCATCTACCGAAGTGCGGTTTGAGCTGGATGAAAAAGGAAAGCCCATTGGCATTATTGTAAAAGAAAGTAAAGATGCACATAAACTGATTGAAGAATTTATGCTGCTGGCAAACAGGGCCGTGGCTTCTTATGTTTCTAAAATAAAAGTAAATAAAGAACCCATTCCTTTCCCTTATCGTATACATGATACACCTGATGATGAAAAGCTAAAACCCTTTGTGGCATTCGCCAAAAAGTTTGGTTACACTTTCGATTTGCATGATGAACGTGCTGTAGCAGCATCTTTTAATAAAATGCTGAAAGAAGTGCAGGGCAAACCCGAGCAGCATGTGCTGGAGCAACTGGGTATAAGAACCATGTCGAAGGCTGTGTACACTTCATCCAATATTGGCCACTACGGACTTGGGTTTGAGCATTATTGCCATTTTACTTCGCCCATTCGCCGTTATCCCGATGTGATGGTGCACCGTATTTTGCTTCAATGCCTTGAAAAGGATTTGAAACTGGATAAAAAAATGGATGAGCGTTGCAAACATTGCAGCGATAGAGAACGTAAAGCTATGGAGGCCGAACGTGCCGGTAATAAATACAAGCAGGTAGAGTTTATGAAGAATTACCTGGGACAGGAGTTTGATGGTATCATTAGCGGTGTTGCTTCTTTTGGTTTTTTTGTTGAAACCGTTTTACATAAATGTGAAGGCATGGTTACTGTAAGAGATTTGAGTGCCTATGACGATTTTCGCCTGGATGAAGCAGACTATGCACTGGTAGGTATGCGTACCGGCCAAAAATTCAGGATGGGGGATGCTGTAAAAATAAAAGTAGTGGCAGCCAATTTAAGTAAAAGGCAATTGGATTATGAATGGGTGACGGAAAAAACGGGAATTAGTAATTCGGAATTAGGAAAGAGGGGAAGAGATGTAAAAGGCAAAGTTCAGGCTGGTAGTAAACCAAAGCCTGGCGTAAAAGCTACTGGTAAAAAGAAAAAATAAAATTATAAACTGCAAACACGCTGCATACTTTGCGTATTTGTGTCTTAGTGGATAAGCATATGCATTCATTTATAGAACTCTCAAAAATCTTCGAAGAAAAATTCAACAGCCGCCATTTTCCGCGGCAGCCTGAAACTTTGTACGATCCTGCACAATATATTTTAAACCTGGGAGGTAAAAGAATTAGGCCTGTTTGTGTGTTGATGGGTAATCAGTTATTTAATGAAATAGATCCGGATGCATACAATGCTGCTGCTGCCATTGAACTTTTTCACAACTTCAGTTTAATACATGATGATATCATGGATAAAGCGCCCATGAGGCGTGGTATGGAAACGGTGCACACAAAATATGGCGAATCTACAGCCTTACTTGCAGGCGATGTGATGTTTGTAAAAGCGTATGAATACCTGAATAAAATAAAGCTTGCACAACTTCAAAAAGTTTTATACCTCTTTAACAATACTGCCAGTGCGGTTTGCGAAGGCCAGCAAATGGATATGGATTTTGAAAACCGGGAAATGGTGAGCATGGATGAATATGTACACATGATCACTTTAAAAACTTCGGTACTGGTAGCCGCCAGCCTCAAGCTGGGCGCTATTTTAGGCGGGGCAGGAGAAGGTAATCAAAATCACCTGTACGAGTTTGGAAAGAATCTTGGCATCGCCTTCCAGGTGCAAGATGATTATTTGGATGCATTTGGTGACCCTGATAAATTTGGTAAGCAAGTAGGTGGTGATATTGTTGCCAATAAAAAAACCTTTTTAATGATTCATGCTTTTGAAACTGCAAAGCCTGCGCAGTTAAGCGAATTAAAGGAACTGATAAAAACCAATCCTGCCGATAAAGTGGAAAAAGTAATGCAGATTTTCCGCGATTGCAAAGTAGATGATTGGGCAAAAGAATTAAAAAACATATACCTGCAAACAGCTTTAAAACATTTGGAAGATACAGCCGTACTCTCTGTACGTAAAAAACCATTGCAAGAACTAGCGGATTATTTGATGATGAGGGAGAGTTAAATCTTTAACCAGTATGTTGTCAGGTTGAGCTTGTCGAAACCGGTTTAATTACAAAATAAGTCTGCAATGAAAATAGCCCACAACTATTTCGTTTATATTGTTGAATGTAGTGATAAAAGCTACTACACCGGTGTAACAAATGATCTGGATAAAAGATTATTTGAACATAACAATGATAATAATCCGCTAGCTTACACTCACAAAAAAAGACCAGTAATCTTAAAGTTTTTTCAACGTTTTCAGGATATTAACCAGGCAATTGAATTTGAAAAACAAATTAAAGGTTGGTCAAGAAAAAAGAAAGAGGCTTTATTTGGAGAAGATTGGGAGGAAATAAAAAAACTGGCAAAAGCATATTCCAAACCGTCTTCGACAAGCTCAGACTGACAGCTCGACTTTTTAAAGGCCATGCGTTATTCTCATAAGTAAAAATATTTTCTTAATTTCCTTTTCTCAAAACCAAAACCAACATGGCAAATTCCTTATTCCGCACAAAAAAAATTGAAAATATTTTAGCTGAGGGTAGCGACGATCCGCATGGAGGAGGAGGACTTAAAAGGGTGCTTACCGTACGTGACCTTACTTTTTTTGGTATTGCCGCCATTTTAGGTGCCGGCAGTTTCAGCAGCCTGGGTTATGCAGTATTTCATGGCGGGCCGGGTGTAGTTGTATTATTTATTATTACCGGTATAGCCTGTGCTTTTACTGCCTTGTGTTATTCCGAATTTGCAAGCCGCATTCCGGTTGCAGGAAGTGCTTATACCTATGCCTATGCCAGCTTTGGTGAATTGTTCGCCTGGGTTATTGGTTGGGCTTTAATTATGGAATACTCCATCGGTAATATTTATGTGGCATACAGCTGGAGCGATTATTTTACATCGCTGATGGGAAAAATGAATGTGCACATTCCCGAATATTTATGCACCAGTTACATGGAAGCCAAACATGCTATTGAAGGAGGTAGTACAAATCCGGATGTATTAGATGCCTGGAACAATTCGCCGGTAATTGGCGGCTTGAGAATTATTTTAGATCTGCCTGCGCTCATCATCAACTTTCTTATAACTTATCTGGTTTACAGGGGTATAAAAGAAAGTCGCAATTTCAGTAACTTAATGGTGATAATGAAAATAGCCGTTGTAGCGCTTATTATTATTGTGGGCGGTTACCTAGTTTTTTCAAACGGACTTACTGCAAACTGGACACCACCCAATGATGCAGGCGTAAAATCATTTATGCCCAATGGCTTCAGCGGTGTAATGCTGGCAGTTGCCAGTGTGTTCTTTGCTTATATTGGTTTTGATGCGGTGAGTGTACTGGCCGAAGAAAGCAAAAACCCTCAAAGAGATTTACCACGGGGAATGATTTTATCCCTGGTGATATGTACCATCATCTATATTTTATTAACACTTGTTTTAACCGGCGCAGTTAACTACAGAAATTTTGATGGCGTGGGCGATCCGCTGGCATTTATTTTTGAACCACAAAATCTTAATGTAGGCTGGATGCAATTCCTGGTTGCAGTAGTTGCTGTTGTGGCCATGACGAGTGTGTTACTCGTTTTTCAAATGGGCCAGCCACGCATTTGGATGAGCATGAGCCGTGATGGTTTAATGCCGCCAGTGTTTCAAAAAATTCATC
>JAYUZB010000085.1:0-15198 GCA_043752185.1 Chitinophagaceae bacterium | reverse complement strand
AGAAGAAGCCTTTTTTACTTTCGCCATGTGTACTTACTTACGATAAAGATACAAACAAATTAAATGTTGATTTGTTGAAGGGAACATTGTTGCATAAATTTGCATCTCAATTTTATGTATGCTTTTTAATTTATTTGGTAAGAAGGAAGATGGGGCAGACAATTATGTTTTTATTGACAAGGCTTATATTACATCAGCAGCCAAAATGAATACCTGCGCCGAATTAGCCAGAAAAGAACCTGACTGTTTGTTCATCTGCTGGTTTGCAGATACTGCAGTTAAATTTAAAGAATTTTTCAAACAACAGGGGCTTGATGAAAACCTTATTACAGAAACACACCACCTGCATGCATCAAAACTATTGAATAAGAAGCCAGTTTTTGTTGAGCATTACCCATTGCACACAAAAGAACTGGAATTAATAAAAAATTGGGACGCTGAAAAAATAATTGTTTTTAGTGCCATGGACGAACCGCTTTTTAAACATTTTGGCAGCGACAAACTATTACCGCTAATGAAAATGATGGGCATGAAAGAAGATGAAGTAATTGAACATAGTATGGTCTCTAAATCCATCATTAAGGGCCAGGAAAAAATTGCTGAACAGGTTACTTTAGAACAATCTTCGGCCTCCCAAGAGGAATGGATGCGGAAAAATATAAAATAACTTTTCGCCTAAAAGCCTTTACTGTAAAGGATTTTTAGTTTTTAATAAATTATTGTGCAATTCTTATTTGGTTGTTTGAAAATTCCGCCATTATCTTTGTACCAGTTCTTTAATATCACTTATCAAGAAAGGTAGAGGGTAATGGCCCGATGAAACCTTGACAACCTATTTCGATTTTATCGAAAAAAGGTGCCAATTCCAACCAGTTAAAACTGGACAGATAAGTCAGATTCAAAGCTTAAAAAAATACTTCAACATATTTAAAGCTCATCTGATTTGTCGGATGAGCTTTTTTAATGCCCTCAAGTCAGGGTTATTCAAAACATCTTCTCCGATAAAGTTGCTACTTGATAAGTGATTGTACAGAACCTGTATAACAATCATTCATCAACATTAAAAAAACAAAAAGATGAGCAACGCAACACAACTGATCCACAGCATTCCCGTAGACCCATTAACAGGCGCCATTAGCGTACCCATTTATCAAACCAGTACCTATGTGCAGGATGCACCAGGCGTAAACAAAGGTTATGATTATGCCCGTAGCAACAATCCTACAAGAGGCACACTAGAAAGTATTATTGCTCAATTAGAAAAAGGAGAAGTTGGTGTGGCATTCGGCAGCGGCCTTGCAGCCATTGATGCTGTTGTTAAATTGCTGAAAAGCGGTGATGAGATTTTGGCAGTAGATGATATTTATGGCGGTGCATTCCGTCTCTTCACACATATTTATGAAAAATTCGGCATCACGGTAAACTATGTTGATACAACAGATGCTGCCAATGTTTTTAATGCGCTCACGCCAAACACAAAACTTATCTGGCTGGAAACGCCAACCAATCCAACTTTAAAAGTAAGCGATATACGGGCCATTGCACAGGCTGCAAAGGCCCATGGGTGTTTACTTTGCGTGGATAATACTTTTGCATCGCCGGCCTTACAACAACCTCTCACGTTGGGAGCTGATCTTGTAATTCACAGTGCAACCAAATACCTGGGCGGTCATAGCGATCTGATTGCAGGCCTTGTTGTTGCCAAAGAAAAAGAACTGGGCGAAAAAATAAAATTCATACAAAATGCAAGCGGTGCCATTTTAGCACCATTCGATAGCTGGTTAGTTATCCGAGGTATTGAAACATTACATTTACGGTTGCAGCAGCATTGCCGCAATGCACAGGTGGTGGCCGAATACCTGGAGACAAACCCTGCGGTAGAGAAAGTTTACTACCCCGGTTTAAAAACGCATCTCAATCACGAGATTGCAAAAAAACAAAGCAAAGGTTTTGGCGGTATTGTTTCGTTCACTTTAAAAAATGACACCGAGGAGGCAGCTACTGCATTTGTAACCAATACCAATTATTTTAAACTGGCCGAAAGTTTGGGCGGTGTAAAAAGTTTGCTGTGCCATCCTGCACAAATGACGCACAAGAGTATTCCTGCTGAAAAGCGCCAGGCCGCGGGTGTTGCCAATAGTCTTATCAGGCTTAGCGTTGGGCTGGAAGAGGTGGAAGATTTAATCGCTGACCTTGAACAGGCTTTTTCAAAACTAAAAAACAAAAAGGAAATTTTTGAGCCAAGCATTAGTGCATAGCTCAGCTTCATTGGCGTCGCACTCTTGTACAGTATCAAATTATTCAACTTCCAGCATTTAAGAAATTCGTGTAATAAAATGTCAAACAAACAACTCAATATTGGTCTCTTTGGTTTTGGTGTAGTAGGCAAAGGCCTTTATGATGTACTGCATACCACTCCTACCCTGCAGGCATCTATAAAAAAAATAGTCATTAAAAATGCAGATAAAAAAAGAAGTATTGCTGCTGAAAATTTTTCAACAGATGCTATTACAATTCTGAACGACGAAAGCATTAATGTAGTTGTTGAACTGATTGACGATGCAGACGCCGCTTTTGAAATTGTAAAGACAGCTTTGCAAAAAGGCAAGTCGGTTGTAAGCGCCAACAAAAAAATGATAGCTGAACATTTTGAAGAGCTGTTGCTATTGCAGCAGGAAAACAAAACAGCTCTTTTATATGAAGCTGCCTGTTGCGCCAGCATGCCCATTGTTCGGAACCTGGAAGAATATTACGATAATGACCTGTTGAAATCAATCCGGGGAATCATTAATGGTTCAACTAATTTCATCCTAACCAAAATACTGGAAGAACAACTGGAGTTTAAAACAGCCTTATCATTAGCGCAACAACTCGGTTTTGCAGAAAGCAATCCCAAACTGGATATTGGCGGATTTGATGCAGCCAATAAACTGAGTATTTTACTGGCACATTCTTTTGGTGTAATTGCAAAACCAACTGATTTTATTTTTAATGGTATTGAAAATATTTCTTTAGCTGATGCCATTTTAGCCAAAGAAAAAAAGCAGACCATTAAACTGGTTGCCACAGCAAAAAAATTGGAGAATGGCCAACTGGCTGCATTTGTGCTACCGCAGTTCGTAAACCAAAACGACAACCTGTACCACGTACATAATGAGTTTAATGCGCTTACAACCGAAAGCACATTTGCGGATGAACATTTTTTTAAAGGCAAGGGTGCCGGTGCATTCCCTACAGCGTCTGCAGTGCTGAGTGATATATCGGCACTGGGTTATAATTATAAGTACGAGTATAAAAAAATTTATCACCAAACTGATACTGTACTCAGAAATGATTATTACTTAAAAGTTTTTATCAGCACAGATGATCTAAGTAAAATAAACAAAGAGGAGTTTGAGTGGATTGAAGAATGGCACAATGAATTTAAGCATAGCTGGCTTGTTGCTGTTATTCATGCTGAAAAATTATTTAAAACTGATTGGTGGAAACAGGAAGGCGTATCATTAATACTTTGTCTGGATGCAATTATAGAAAATGTGGAATATAAAAAGATAAGCAAGCGAAGCCTGGAACTGGCTGGTGTAATTTAATTCTCTTTCTAAATTCTTTGATAAACTATTCGCATGAGTTGTAACATTTGTATGAACATGTTATATAATTCTCACAGTTTACCTTGCACAAATTCATTTGATAGTTTTATGCTTTAATTCAAAGCGTCATTGGCACAATTTTAGACCATTGAATAAAAAAACTATTATTATGGAAACAAACGAAAAATTGATTGAGGTATTGAATGGTATTATCGAAATCAATAATGACAGAGTGAATGGTTATGAAAAAGCGGTCGAGGAATCAAAAGATCTTGACGTGGATCTGAAAACCATTTTCAATGGTATGGCATCTGAGAGCCGGAAATATGCCGGTGAACTTTCAAAAATTGTATCTGAATCAGGCGGTACGCCTGCCGATGGTACAACAAACAGTGGAAAGGTTTACAGGGTATGGATGGATATCAAAACGATGTTTAGCGGTCATAACCGCCAATCACTACTTGAGTTATGTGAATTTGGCGAAGATGCGGCCCAGAAAGCTTACACAGCCGCCCTGGCATCAGATGCTGAAATTAGTGCTGATATACGCCAGTTGATTACTGGTCAGCAGGGAAAGCTGAAAACATCGCACGATATTATTAAGAAATACAGGGATTTGCACCAGGCAGTTAATTCATAACAACAAGGTAATCTTCCTTTAGAACAAAAAAGCTGTGAAAATTCACAGCTTTTTTATTGATACTAATAGTATAAAATCCTTGATTGGTGCAAAATAAAAAAGCATCAAGTTTGATTCTTACTTCCTGATTGCTCATTCCATAATACTTACTAACCCGATGCTTCCCGCTTAATTGGTTTTCATCTTTTGAAAGACTTCAATCTTTTAACGGACTTTAATCTTTCGAATGACTTCAACCTCTCAATTGGACAATAAAGATACTTCATACTATAACTTACTTCCAAGTTTTTAGGGCTTTGGTTTTGCACCTGTTTAGCACATAGTTATGCACATCAATGATCATTCAGTGGCAGTCCTTTTTTCTGAAACTCAATCCAGTTAAGGTATTCAGGTGCTACCCGATGCTCTTCCATGGTTATACAATCATTAACCGGGCAAACCAGCTGGCATAAATTACAGCCTACGCATTCATCTTCCTTAATTGTATAATTATTGTAGGGCTTACCATATTCTAAATTTATGGATTGATGCGATGCATCTTCGCAGGCAATGTAGCAAAGCCCGCAGTGAATACATTTATCCTGGTTTATTTTGGCAATGTGGTGATAGTTTATATCAAGGTCTTCCCAATGTGTAATTTTCTCAACCGACTTACCAATAAAATCATCCAGTATTTTAAATCCTTTATCATCCATCCAATTGTTTAGGCCTTCGCACATATCTTCTACAATTCTAAAACCATGATTCATGGCGGCAGTGCAAACCTGTACATTGCTTGCTCCCAGTAACATAAACTCTATCGCATCTTTCCAGGTGCTTACACCACCAATGCCCGATACCGGAACTTTTGATGTTGTTGCATCCTGTGCAATGGTAGTGAGCATTTTTAAGGCAATTGGTTTAACTGCCGGGCCGCAATAACCACCAAAAACTGATTTACCTGCCACATATGGATTTGGAACAAGTGTATCCAGATCGATACCGGTTACAGATTGAATGGTGTTTATCAGCGACAAAGCATTTGTACCAGCTTCAACACAAGCTTTACCTGTTGGCACCGGCGAATGCACATTAGGTGTAAGCTTTGTTATTACCGGGATATGTGCAGCTTCCATCACCCACTCTACCACCATTTTTGCAATTACAGGATCCTGCCCAACAGCAGCGCCCATGCCTCTTTCCGTCATACCATGCGGACAACCAAAATTCAGTTCCAATCCATGAGCACCGGTATCTTCAACTTTTTTTATCAATTCATGCCAGCTATTTTTATCATTATCTGCCATTAGCGAAACGATCATGGCCCTGTCAGGAAAAAGTTTCAAACATTCTGCTATTTCTCGCAGGTTTAAATCCAATGGCCTGTCGCTGATGAGTTCAATATTATTAAAGCCCATCATTTTTTTTGAGCCAAAATTCAAAGCCGAATAACGTGAAGAAACATTTTTTACCTGGCTGCCCAATGTTTTCCAAACCACACCACCCCAGCCTGCTTCAAAAGCACGCAGTACATTTATTTTTTTATCGGTAGGCGGTGCACTTGCCAACCAAAAAGGGTTGGGAGATTTTATGCCGAGAAAGTTTGAACTGATATTTGCCATAAATTTATTTTTTACCACAAAGACCACTAAGGTTATCACCAAGGTCACAAAGAGAGCCTTGTGCCCTTTGTGAATTTACTTTGTGTTCTTTGTGGTTTAATTTATACTTAAATAAGTTAGAATTGCTTTTGCTCCATCTTTACCTGCCTGCACTGCATCTACCACTTCTTTACCGCCATTCACACAATCGCCACCGGCAAAAACACCGGGTATATTTGTAGCAGAATCTGTAATATTTATTTTGCCTTTTGAATTTTGAATTTTGAATTCATCAACTAAACTTTCAAAAGGCATTTGCCCAGCGGCTTTAATTACCATATCAACAGTTAAAGAAAATGTTTCGCCGGTATCAACAGGGCTTCTTCTGCCACTAGCATCTGGTTCCCCAAGTTTCATAATGCTGCAAACAATGTCATTTACTTTACCATCGGTTCCTTTTATTTCTTTAGGAGAAGCAAGCCAGATTATTTTACAACCATCCAGCATGGCAATATCCAATTCATGCTGTGTACAGGGCATTTCTTCCTGCGTACGACGATAGAGCATTGTTACTTCTTTTGCTCCAAGACGCTTTGCCTGTGTTGCGGCGTCAATGGCTGTCATGCCCATACCAATCACTGCAACTTTTTCTCCAACAGCTACTTTATCAAATCCTTTATCCCGTATATCATAAATAAATTTAATTGCATCTTCCACACCTTCCAGTTCTTCACCCGGAATTTCTAATTGTCTTGCAAGGCTAACACCAATTCCTAAATAAACCGCATCAAAATCGTTTTGTAAATCTGCCAATGAAATGTCTTTTCCTAATTCCTGGCTATATTTTATTTTAATACCCCCAATACCTAAAATATAATTCACTTCATCTTCGCAAAACTGCGGTGTTACTTTATAGGCTGCAATGCCGTAAGTCATCAACCCGCCTCCCTTGCTTTCCTTCTCAAAAATGGTTACATCAATTCCTTCTCTTGATAAAACATGGGCACAACTTAAACCTGCAGGTCCGGCACCAACTACTGCAATTTTTTTGCCCGTTGATGCTTTGCGTTCAAAAAGTTGCCAGTTTTTTTTCATAGCAATTTCTGTAGAATACCTTTGAAGCTTTGCAATAGCAATTGGTGTTTCTTCTAAAAAATTATAAACACAGGCACCTTCGCATAATTTTTCAACCGGGCAAACCTTGCTGCAGCCTGCACCCATGATATTGCTTATAAAAATAGTATGGGCCGATCCTTTTATATTTTCTGTAGCAATTTGCTTGATAAATTTTGGTACGTCTATCCCGGTTGGGCAACTTTTCATACAAGGTGCATCATAACAAAACAAACAGCGGTTGGCTTCTACCAATGCTGCATCTTTTGTTTCAAAAGGCGGATGAATATCGCTGAAGTTTTCGGCGTATTGTTCTTGTGATAATCTGTTTGGTTGAATCATTTTTGAATTTTTTATTTTTCACGCAAAGGCGCTAAGGAAATAAGACGCAAAGAAAACTTATGTCGCTTTGCTTCTTTGCAGCTTTGCGTGAAATTTATAGCTCCGTTAACTTACCATAAGTCTCCGGCCTTCTATCTCTAAAAAACTGCCATACACTTCTTACTTCTTCGATCATGTCCAGGTCAAATGCAGCAACCAGCAATTCATCTTTGTCTTCACTGGCCTGTGCAAAAATTTGTCCACGTGGATCAACAAAATAACTGCTGCCATAAAATTTACCGAGGTTCCAAGGTTTTTCTTCACCAACACGGTTGATGCAACCCATAAAATATCCATTGGCCGCAGCATGTGCAGGTTGCTCCAGTTTCCATAAATATTGCGATAAGCCTGCTACAGTTGCCGAAGGATTATAAACGATCTCTGCTCCATTCAACCCAAGGCATCTTGCACCATCCGGAAAATGGCGGTCGTAACAAATGTACACACCAACCTTTGCGTACTTTGTCTGAAACACAGGATAGCCGAGGTTTCCCGGCTTAAAGAAAAACTTCTCCCAAAAGCCGCTGGTATGTGGAATATGATTTTTTCTGTACTTACCTAAATAAGTTCCGTCAGCATCAATCACGGCAGCCGTATTATATAAAACACCGGCCTGCTCTTTTTCATAAATGGGAACGATGATAACCATGTTATATTTCTTAGCATAGGTTGCCATCAGATCTGTTGTAGGACCCGGAACAGATTCTGCACTTTCGTACCATTTCTTATCCTGCCCGGGGCAGAAATAAGGGGTATTGAAAATTTCCTGCAGACAAAGAATTTGTACGCCTTGCTTTCCTGCTTCCTCAATCAACGGAATATGTTTTTGCACCATCGCATTTACAATTTCCGGAATAGTTCCTTCGCCTTCAGTTTTGGGTAATGACATTTGAATAAGTCCTGACTTAATTATTCTAGGCATATTTTTATTTTTAGATTTTTAATTTTCTAACGCAGAGAAAATGAGTAGCTGAGATTTCGCAGAGATACTCTGCGTTAACTCTGCTTCTCTTTTTCTCTGCGCTGTATTTATATGAGCTGAGAAACTTTATTTCTCTTAATGTATTTCCCATTCCCTTTTTCTACCAGACATTTTCCTCCTTCAATAACCACCTGCCCTCTTAATAAAACAGTTTTTGTTTTACCTGTTAACTTCCATCCTTCGTAGGCAGA
This sequence comes from Chitinophagaceae bacterium, assembly GCA_043752185.1. Taxonomy (GTDB): domain Bacteria; phylum Bacteroidota; class Bacteroidia; order Chitinophagales; family Chitinophagaceae; genus Ferruginibacter. Next base: position 6,721 of record JAYUZB010000085.1, on the reverse strand, counting down.
ATAATCTGTGTTCATGTGATGGGTTGCTGCGCTGATGGTATGTTCTTCATTCGGATCGAACAAAACAATATCAGCATCTGAGCCTGGTGCTATGCAACCCTTTTGTGGAAACATCCCGAAAATTTTTGCAGGGTTTGTTGATAATACTTCTACAAATTTGTTAGCTGTTATTCTTCCTTTACGCACACCTTCGCTATACAATAATTCAACACGATGTTCAATGGCCGGATGACCATTGGGTATTTTAGAAAAGTCATCTTTACCCAATAATTTTTTCTCCCAGGTAAACGGACAATGATCTGTTGCAACAACCTGCACCAATCCCTGGTTGATGCCGGCCCATAAAGCTTCCTGGTCTTTCTTTTCACGCAGTGGCGGACTCATCACCCATTTGGCTCCTTCAAAATTCTGTTCGTATAAAGATGCATCGAGTAATAAATATTGAATACAGGTTTCGGCAAATACTTTTTGATTTTCTCTGTTGTTATTTCGCACAGCATTCAATGCGCCTTCGCAAGTCATGTGTACAATATAGCCGGGGCAACCGGTGTAGCCTGCTATTGATGCAAACCGTTCAGATGCTTCTGCTTCGGTAATTTCAGGTTGAGATAAATAATGATAGATGGGTGCAAGATTTCCTTCAGCTCTATTTTTAGCAATTAAAAAATCAATCATGTCTCCATTGGTTGCATGTACCGTAACCATGCCGCCACGTTCCTTTACTTCATTCATCAAGCCAACCATCTGCTTATCATCAATCATCAACGCACCTTTGTAGGCCATAAATATTTTAAAAGAAGTGATGCCCTCTTTTTCTACCAGGTCAACAATTTCTTTGCAGGTATCTTCATTAAAATCTGTAACCGCCATGTGAAAACTATAATCGCCTACTGCATTTCCATTTGCACGGCCGCTCCATTCGTTGTATGCATCGTATAAAGAGTTGCCTTGCTTTTGCAGAATGAAATCTATTACCGTTGTAGTACCACCATGTAAAGCTGCACGGGTGCCTGTTTCGTAATTATCGCTGCTGAATGTGCCCATGAAAGGCATTTCTAAATGCACGTGTGGATCAATACAGCCAGGAAAAGCAAGCAAGCCGGTTGCATCAATAATTTTATCAGCTTTAATGTCGAGATTCTTTCCAATGGCAGCAATGCTTTCGCCCTGGATATAAATATCACCGATAAAATTTTCTGCAGCGCCAATAATATTTGCGTTCTTAATTAAGGTAGACATTATCATTTATTTTTAAACCCGATACGTTCTCTTTTTTCCCATTTTAATTTTTGCAGCTTTTCTTCCTCTTTTTCGTCAAGCATATTTTCCAACGCATCGTAAATACTTTTTAGCTGTACATCATGTTCATCAATTCTATCTCGTAGTTCTTTCAGTAAATTTATTGCTGATAAGCCGGAATGTGCCAGTTTTTTTAAAGCGATAAATGCCCGAACAATAGCAATATTCATTTTTCTTGCTTTGGGGCTTTTTAGTACACTGGCTATCATTGTAACTCCATGTTCTGTAAAAACATAAGGAAGATATTTTGCACCTCTATGCTTTCTTGAACTCATCACAATTTGTGATGAGTTGGAAGGTATCTTTTTATTTAAATTTTCATCCTCCATCATCACAATTTGTGATGATGGAATTTCTTGCCATTCGGAAGTTGTAAGCCTGAACATGAAATCTTTTGGAAAGCTTTCAATATTTCTCTTTATTGCCTGGTTGAAAACCCTGGTCTCAACTTCATACAAGTGAGCAATATCAAAGTCAAGCATAACTTTTTCACCCCTTATCTCATAAATTTTATTTTGTATAATCTCAATTTTCATGTTATCCCCTTTTCTTCATCAACAATAAATATACAAAACCACTTACAATAAACCCAACAAACCAGGCATAATGATACAAGTCTGATATCCAAACAGGAAATGCAGTTGCTGAAACTAGTTTTACCTGCAATAAAAAACCCGGGATGTTTGGAACGATACCAACCAGCAATGCAATGATGGCTGCTGAATTAAATCCATTTTTAAATCCGTATTGGCCCTTATGTTGATACAGTTCATCTACATTTAATTGTTGTTTACGCATAAAATAATAATCGGCGATCATAATACCTCCTACTGGGCCAAGCAAGCTGGAGTATGCAATGAGCCAGGTAAAAATATAGCCGTTGGGATCTGCAATTAATTTCCAGGGGAAGATCAAGATACCAATAACACCAGTAATGTATCCACCGGTTCTGAAATTTATTTTTTTTGGTGAGAGGTTTGCAAAATCATTTGCAGGACTTACAATATTGGCCGCAATATTTGTAGCTAAGGTTGAAATAGCAACAGCTATCATAGCAACACTCACCAGTAATTTATTTTCGAATTTACCAGCCAGTACAACCGGATCCCAGATACTTTCACCATAAATAATAAAAGTGGCAGATGTTACTACCACTCCAATAAATGCAAACAAAGTCATGGATGGCGGTAAGCCAATTATTTGTCCTTTGATTTGTGCATTCTGGCTTTTTGCATAACGGGTAAAATCGGGAATATTTAAAGAGAGTGTTGCCCAAAAACCAACCATACCTGTTAATGCCGGAAAGAAATATGCCCAGAATGATGGGCCGGATAATTTTGATGGCTGTGATAATATTGGCCCCAAACCATGGCCAGCATTGATTGCCCAGAATAATAATGCCAGTGCAGCTAATGGTAAAAAGAATGCTTTGAACACCAATAATTTTTTGATGCTTTCTACACCAAGGTAAACCACAAACATATTCAGCAACCAGAAAATAAAAAAACAAATAGCTGGACCGGTTTGCAAACCAAAAGAATCGGGAAAAATTTGTGGTAAAGTTGCTAATGAAGGAATCCAAAGTTTCATCATCTGGTAAATAGCAAAACCGCCGATCCAGGTTTGAATACCAAACCAACCACAGGCAACTATGGCCCTTAAAATGGCCGGAATATTTGCTCCCTTGGTTCCAAAACTTGCTCTTGCAAAAACCGGGAATGGTATGCCGTATTTTGCACCTGCATGTCCGTTCAATATCATCGGAATTAAAACAACTGTATTGCCAATAAAAATGGTGAGGACCGATTGCCACCAGTTCATACCACCTTCAATTAATGAACTTGCCAGCATATATGTAGGTATGCACAAACTCATGCTTATCCATAAGGCAGCATAGTTCCAGGTGCCCCAGGTGCGATTGCTTTGCGGAATGGGTGCAAGGTCTTCGTTGTAAAGAGAGGTTTCGTGGTTAGTTTCTGTCATACTTATAATTATGAATTTAAAATCAGGAATTAGGAATATTTATTTTACATTCATAATTCATCACTCAAATTCTACATTACGTTATCGTCTGCTATTTTTATCGCTTCGCTGATGATTGCTAACCCTTCATCAATCTGTTCCTTGGTAACACACAATGGTGGTGCAACAAAAATATAACTCCACCTTACAAAAGTGTATAGGCCAAGTTCTTTTAATTTAGCAGCCACTTTATTCATCACAACCATTTCATCAGGCTTTGCATTGAATGGTGCCATGGGTTCTTTGGTTGTTCTGTTCTTTACCAGTTCAATACAACCTAACAAACCGGTGTTTCTAAAATCACCGATACTCGGATGTTTTTGTTTTAACAACTCAACCTGCGCTTCCATATATTTTCCCATGGCCACGGTATTTTCAATCAGATCATCATCTTCATAAATTTTTAAGGTTGCCAAAGCTGCGGCACAACTAACCGGGTGAGCAGAATAAGTTAAGCCAAGTGCCATCACATTATCATCATATTTTGCTGCAATCTTATCACTTACCATCAAACAACCGAAAGGAAGATAACCACAAGTCAATCCTTTGGCCATGCAGATCATATCTGGAACTATATTATGATTTTGAAAACCAAACCATTTACCGGTACGGCCAAAACCACTCATCACTTCATCCATAATTAATAAGATGCCATGTTGGTTACAGATTTCTCTTACCGCTTTTAAATAACCTTTTGGATATTGCAAACAACCTGATGAACCGGATTCTCCTTCCAACAAAATAGCTGCAATATTTCCGGGAGCTTCATAAGCGATCATTCTTTCCAATTGTGCAACGGATTCCTTCAGCATATTTTCTTCGCCATATTCCCAACGGTATAAATAAGGAAGATCGAAGTGTATAAAGTTTGGAGCCTGTTGTGCATCCACTGCAATCCTGCGTGGATCGCCGCTTGCGCTAATGGCACCAATAGATGCCCCATGGTAAGATTGGTAACGGCTTAATATTTTATGGCGGCCTGTGTAAAGTCTCGCCAGCTTAATTGCATTTTCTATTGAAGTGGCTCCGCACAAAGTAAAGAATGCCTTGTTCAAATCACCGGGACAAATTTCCGCCAGCTTCTTTCCTAACTCACCACGCACTTTGGTAACGCAGCTTGGTGTTACATAACTCACTTCCTGCATTTGCCTAACAACTGCTTCTGTTATTCTTTGGTCACCATGGCCGATATTTACATTCATCAGTCCTGATGAAAAGTCAATGATCCTGTTATCATCATAATCATAGAGATAAACACCTTCGGCATGTTTAACAGCTATGGGCGCAATGCCTTTTTGTTTGCTCCAGCTGAATAATGTGTAATCGAGATTATTTTGAATTATCTCAGTTGATTCTGATAATGTTTTAGCTTCTGACATATAAAATTATTTTTTCGTATAAAATTTTTCACGCAAAGAAGCAAAGATTTAAAGGCGCAAAGAATCTTAGCGTACTTTGCTCCTTGGCGGCTTTGCGGGAATCAACTCATCCAGTTCACTCCGGCCTCAGCATTCCACTTGGTTGTGCTTTTCTTCAGTTTCGTCCAGAATTCAATCGAACTCTTCCCGGTAATATCACCCACACCAAATTTACTTTCATTCCATCCTCCAAAACTAAAAGGCTCACGTGGCACGGGTACGCCAACATTTACACCAATCATTCCTGCACTGGCATGATCAATAATGTAACGTGCCATGGCGCCGTTTTGCGTAAATACGCTGGCGGCATTTCCATAAGGGTTTGCATTTTCAATAGCTAATGCCTCATCAACTGTTTTTGTACGCATGATGGAAATAACAGGCCCGAAAATCTCTTCTGTAGCAACACTCATTTGTGGTGTTACAAAATCAATTACTGTTGGGCCCACATACGTTCCGTTTTCTTTACCGGCAACTTTTGCATTGCGGCCATCAACCAAAATTTTAGCACCATCTCTTTCTGCTTCGCCGATGTATCGTTCAATTCTTTCTTTACTTTCTTTATTTATAACAGCACCCAAATTTTCGCCGGGAATAATTTTTCTAGCTTCATCACAAATTTTATCAATAATAGCATCAACATTACCTACACCAATCATAGCACTAGCAGCCATACAACGCTGTCCTGCACAGCCGCTCATGCTTGCGGCAACATTCTGCGCCGTCATGCCAGGTATTGCATCGGGTAAAACCATCAGGTGATTTTTTGCGCCACCCAAAGCCAAACATCTTTTATAGTTTGATGTTGCACGTTGATAAACAATTTTGGCAACTTTTGTTGAACCAACAAATGAAACAGCTTCAATCTGCGGATGATCACAAATTGCATTTACAATTTCAACATCGCCATGTACTACATTGAAAACCCCATCAGGCAATCCGGCTTCTTTTAATAACTCCGCCAAACGGCCGCAACTCAATGGCACTTTCTCAGATGGTTTCATGATCATGCAATTGCCAAGTGCAATTGCATTGGGCAATGTCCAGTTGGGAACCATACTTGGAAAATTAAATGGAACGATGGAAGCAACAACTCCCAACGCAACATGCTCCGTTCTGCATTCCACTCCCCTGCTTACTTCCAGTAATTCGCCGGTAACCAGTTGTGGTAAAGAAGTTGCAAACTCTGTAAGCTCAATGCATTTTTCAATTTCAGCTACAGACTCTCCATAAGTCTTTCCGTTTTCTTCACTGCACAATTCAGCCAGTTCTTTTAAATTTTTCTCCAGTAATGTTTTATAGCGAAAGAAAACCTGTACTCTTTCTTTAATGGGCGTTTTACTCCAGGCCGGGAATGCTGCCGAAGCTGCTTTAACTGCATCATCCAGTTCTTTTGAAGATGACATTGGCACTTTTGAAAGTAATGTACCATCCAACGGTGATATTACATCCATTGTTTTTTGAGTTTGTGAAGCGACAAACTTTCCGCCAATAAAATTCTGTATTGGATTATATTTCATATGAATCGTTTTTTAAAAAAGTGTAAACCTAAATTTAACTGATTTTAGGTAGAATATAGAGAATTGAAGCCGAATTTACCTTATTGCAATAGCAGCTGAATTGAAAACAAAAAAGCCCTTCGAAATGAATCGAAGGGCTTGGGTTGTTGTGTCGGGATGGTCCCGATCACTATCGAGACAACGACCTCCTGGAACCAAACTTAAAATTTTGAAAACAAAAAAGCCCTTCGAAATGAATCGAAGGGCTTAAGTTGTTGTGTCGGGATGGCAAGATTCGAACTTGCGACCTCCTGGTCCCAAACCAGGCGCGATAACCGGGCTACGCTACATCCCGAACTATTTGGTTACCGATCTTTAAGAACTTTTTTGCGGAGAGGGTGGGATTCGAACCCACGGTACAGTTTAACCCGTACGACGATTTAGCAAACCGTTCCTTTCGGCCTCTCAGGCACCTCTCCAAAA
>JAYUZB010000084.1:0-15289 GCA_043752185.1 Chitinophagaceae bacterium | reverse complement strand
GCCGCATTATTCCGGTGAATATTGAGGAGCAAATGAAGACATCCTACATTGATTACTCCATGAGTGTAATTGTTGGGCGTGCCTTGCCAGATGTACGGGACGGCCTGAAACCCGTTCATCGGCGTGTTTTATACGGCATGAGTGAGCTGAGTAATACCAGCAACAAACCTTACAAAAAATCGGCCCGTATTGTGGGAGAGGTAATGGGTAAGTATCACCCACATGGTGATAAAGCCATTTACGATACCATGGTACGTATGGCGCAGGATTGGGCCATGCGATACAAGATGATTGACGGCCAGGGTAATTTTGGTAGCGAAGATGGAGATCCGCCGGCAGCTATGCGTTACACCGAGGTACGCATGGAAAAATTTGCTGAAGCCATGCTGGAAGATATTGAGAAAGAAACCGTGGATTACCAGCTGAACTTTGATGATTCGTTGAAAGAACCGATGGTATTACCTACACGTATACCGCAACTGCTGGTAAACGGCAGTAGTGGTATTGCCGTAGGTATGGCAACTAATATGATGCCTCATAACCTGAGTGAAGTAATTGATGGTTGTATAGCCTATATTGATAATAAAGAGATAACCTGCGAAGAACTGATCAAATATGTAAAGGCCCCCGATTTCCCAACAGGTGGCGTTATTTACGGTTTCGAAGGCGTAAAAGAAGGTTTATTAACAGGCCGTGGAAGGGTAGTATTAAGAGGCAAGGTAGATATAGAAATGGCAAAAAACGGCCGTGAAAAGATCATCATTACACAAGTGCCTTATCAGGTAAACAGAGATTTGTTGACAGCCAAGATTGGCGACCTGATCAACGATAAAGCTATTGAAGGTGTTTCGGATGTAAACAATGAAAGCAATAATAAAGAAGGAACCCGTATTGTAGTTGAGTTGAAGAAAGATGTGGTTGCACAGGTTGTCATCAATCATCTTTACAAACAAACAGAATTACAAACTTCTTACGGCGTAAATAATGTGGCATTGGTAAGAGGCAGGCCCAGGATTTTAAACCTGCGGGATCTCATCAGCGAATTTATTTTGTTTCGTCACGAAGTGGTGGTGCGCCGAACACAATACGAATTACGCAAGGCAGAAGAACGTGCTCATATTTTAGAAGGATATATTATCGCATTGGATAACCTGGATGCAGTTATAAAACTTATCCGTGAATCATCTACACCAAATATTGCACAGGATGGTTTGATGACCAGCTTTGGCATGAGTGAGATACAGGCAAAAGCTGTACTGGAACTGCGTTTGCAAAGGTTAACCGGTATGGAGATTGATAAGATTCGTGCAGAACATGCTGAGATCATGAAACTGATCGAACACCTGAAACTGATACTTGCCAATGAAGATATGCGCTACGATATCATCAAAAAAGAATTGTTAGAAGTAAAAGAAAAATTTGGCGACGAACGTAAATCGGAGATTGTTTATGTAGGCGACGAAATAAATATGCTTGACCTGATTGAAGATGAAGATGTGGTAGTTACCATTTCTCACCTGGGTTATATTAAGCGTACCTCTGCAGCCGAATATCGCCAGCAGCGCCGTGGTGGCCGTGGCGCCAAGGGCAGCAGCACACGACAGGAAGATTATATTGAACACCTTTTTGTAGCCAGCACCCATCATACGTTATTATTCTTTACCGAAATGGGCAGATGCTTCTGGTTAAAAGTGTACGAGATACCCGAAGGCGATAAAACCAGTAAGGGCAGGGCATTGCAGAACATGATACAAATACCGCCCGATGATAAAGTGCGTGCCATTATTGATATTAAAAATCTGGAAGACGAAGACTATGTAAACAACCATTACATTGTTTTATGTACCAAACAGGGTATCATTAATAAATCAAGATTAAAAGATTTTAGCCGCCCACGCCAGAATGGTATTAATGCAATTAACATTAAAGAAGGCGACCAGTTACTGGAAGCCAAACTTACCGATGGTAATTGCGAAATTATGATGGCTGTTAAAAGCGGCCGTGCCATACGTTTCCCCGAGGCTAAAGTAAGGCCAACAGGCCGCGGCGGCATTGGTGTAAGTGGTATTGATGTAGATGATGCAACAGACGAAGTGGTAGGTATGGTTTGCGTTAATGTAGAAGATAAAACTAAAACTGTATTAGTGGTAAGTGCCAATGGTTATGGTAAGCGTACATTTTTAGACGACCCCGAAACCGGCGAAGCCAATTACCGTATTACCAACCGTGGTGGTAAAGGTGTAAAAACCATCAGCGTAACTGCTAAAACCGGTAGCCTGGTTGGTTTGCTGGCAGTAACCGAAGCAGAAGATTTGATGATTACCTGCGTAAGCGGTATTACCATTCGTATGCCGGTAAACCAGATAAGCGAACAAGGCCGTGCTACACAGGGGGTAAAACTGATAAGGGTTGATGAAGGCGATGAAATTGCAGCCATAACACAGCTGGATGAAAAAGAAGTAGAAGAAGAAATTTTATTGGATGAAGCAGGAAACCCAATTGTTGCAGAAACAATTACTGATGAAAATACAACAGCAGCAGAACCCGAAGAACCAGCAGAGCCTTCGGATAGCGAATAAATAATTTGCTTATGAGAAAACAAAAAACCCAATAGTAATATTGGGTTTTTTGTTGGGCAAATGATTTTATAAAATTATTCTCTTCTGTATGTCCAGGCACAGCCGGGGGAACTTTGTGAAGCACAGTAAGTCTGAATATCATTTTCGGAGCCGCACCGTTTTTCCAGATCATTACCAATGCAATCAATAATTATCCAGCATTTATACTTATCGCAGGATGTGGTGGATATCAAGGCTACTACAGCAAATACAAAAAAGATCTTTTTCATAATTTTTTTTAAGGTAGGTTAAAATGCTATTACATCTTTATAAAGATAAAATATGTTGCCTGAAAACTTACACTTATAGTTTTAATTAATTCTTTACCTGCATATTTATCAAATAATCAAACAAACTTACCTCCGTTGCCAACTCCAATTTTTTCCTTAACCGATAGCGGCTTACTTCCACACCTCTTACCGATATATTCATCAGTTGTGCCATTTCCTTGGTTGATAAATTCATGCGCAGATAAGCACAAAGCTTAATTTCATTATTGGAAATGCTGGGATGTTTTTCTTTTAATGCACTTATAAAATCACTGTGTACCTTATCAAAATGCAGGGTAAAGTTTTCCCACTCCTGGTCCATATTATCATCTTCGCTGATAGACTTTATCATTTTTTTTAAATCAGCTTCGGCCTGCGGGTTACTAATACCTTTCATTACATGCCCCAACTCAGTTTTCATTTTAGAAACCAGCTCTCCTTTTTTAACCAGGTGCATAGCGGATGATGCCAACTCCGAATTTTTAAAATTAATATCCGCTTCCAGTTTTTCGTTTCGTAAGGCAACCAGTTCACTTTCTGTTTTAGCTATTTCCAGGTCATGAATATAGCGCAGCCTTTTTTGCTCAGCTTCGTATTTAACCTGTTGCAGTTTAAATTTTTTCTCCTGCCATTTGTATAAAAAATACAGGCCGGCAGCAATTAACAGCAGGTAAAAAGCCTTTGCCCAGTTGGTTTTATACCAGGGTGGTAAAACATTAAAAGTATACGTTGCCACTTCCGATTCGTTGCCAAGGTTGTTGCGTACTTTAACTTCAAAACTAAATTTACCTGCCGGCAGATTGGTGTATTCTTTTTCCGTTCTGTTTGTCCATTCGCTCCAGTTGTTATCATATCCTTTTATCCGGTAACTGTATTCAAGATTGGCCTGGTAGCCAAAAAGAGTAGAGGAGTATTCAATGCGAATTGTTTTCCAGCGGTAATTGATAGAAGGAATGTTATCGGCATCCTGTGTTTGTTTATCATTATTATAATAGCCGCCAAACAAAAGACTGTCGGTTTTATTTATAATACTCAGGGTTCTTATATGCACACTCAGGCGGGATAGTGTTTTTTTGTATTTTTCGTAATTGATATGATAAAAACCTTTTTCGCCACCCAAAAAAATATTGTTTTCATTTACAGGATATATAAATTCAAATCCACTCAGCATTTTATTATTTAATTCGGGTAATTGAATGATGGCAGGTTCTTTTTTTGAAAAATCAATTACTCCCAATGTCTTTTCATGAATGAACCAGATATTGCCGTTGCTATCTTCTTTCAGGTATCTGATGCTTTGGTCCTTTAGCAGTTTATAATAAAATGCTGAGGGCTCAAAACTGTCTTTTTCCTTATTGTAAACATAAACACCTTTCTCAGTGGCAACTACCAACTCGTTTTTAATGGTATAAATATGATTGTTTAATAAAGACGGAAGTCCTTTTTTGTCTGAATATGTAAATGTGTTAAAACTTTCATCAGTGGTTTTAATAATTTTGAAAACACCATGATAGGGGTGTGATACCCAGATATTATTGTCTTTATCAAGCGTAACAAAACGGGATGACTCGTTAAAGCCACCTATCGATTTTGCAAATTTAAATTGCCCATTTTCATAATTGAAAATATTTAAGCCGTTGTAACCTCCTGCTACAACCTGGCCCGAAGGATACGTGTTTGAAAGCGGAACAAAATTCCAAAAACCTTTAGTGGAAGAAATTGGGATTGCATTATTGTTGTTGATTTCAAAAGCACCTTCGTGATGACCAAGCAACAATTGATTGTTTATATTTGCAAGGCCCCAGGTTTGTCCATTGGTATTGCTTACAACTGTAAAATTACCTTTAGAAAAACTCATATCCGGAACAGGTTGCATAGGCACACTAAACAATCCATTTGAAGTTCCTAAATACAAACGGTTATCATGCAAAATGGCAGTATAACCAGATCCATCCTGCAGTAACGGTTTTATTTGTTTAATGGAGCTGTTGTAGGTGATTAAATCTATGCCATTATCAAGCCCCAGCCATAAATTACGCTGGCTGTCCGAAAAAATACTGAGTACATTATTATTCTGCAACCCTTCTGTTCGTGAAAAACTTTGAACAATATTTCCCTTAAAGTCGGTTATGTAAACTCCATTGTTGTTGGTAGCCAAAGCCATCCATGCTGCATTTACAGCTGTAACGGCATAAATACGGTCACTCTTAAAAACAGCATTGTTAACTGATTGCAGCACAGATATACCTTTGTTTGAAAGGCTGTACAATCCATTTTTTAAAGTAGTTATAACAGCGCTTTCTGGATTTATTGGCAAAATGCCTGTAACTGCATCATTAGTTGGTAATGTATTTAATGCGAAGGCTGGTGCCCAAACATCATTTTCAAATTTTAAAAGTCCGGTTTTAATATCCTGGGCATATAATTTTCCATTACAGGCTCCCAAAAAAGCCCACTCATCAGCAGCATTATATACTACTGCAGTGCGGTCAGTAATTTTAAAAATTTTAGTTGATGAGCGGAAGTAGGTATTCCCTTTAAAAGAAATAATATCCCAAACATCACCAAAGGATCTGTCTTTTACTGGTATCTGCTCAATTAAGGAATGGTATTGCAACCGGCCATTGTTAACAGCGGCAAAATATCCCATTTCATCCTGGCCGCCCACATATATGCGATCATCTTGACCAATTTCAACCGACCTTACAATGGTTTTGTTTGGTAAAGGATAATTATTCCAATACTTACCATCAAAACTTAATAAACCTTCGTTATTGGCAAAATAAACAATTCCTTTTTTATCCTGTTTAATATCCCAGTTTTGCAAGCCAGCTTTATAGGTTTGCTTTGAATAATTAATAATATCAGGGAAGCCAATTGTGTTTTGGCAAACCACCTGCAACGGAAAGAAAATTAGTAAAAGGAGTTGTTTCATATTTATAGCAAAAACGAGAGTGTAATTATACAAAAAAAATATGACGTAGTAATGATGTAGGGAAAATAGCTTAAAAACTGTCATTTTATAAGTACTGATGTAGTAATGATGTGGTATTATATTTTAAAATTGAAGTGGTGTAATCTACATTTACAATTCGAATTCTGACCATTTTTTGATTCACTAAAACGAGCGCTATATGAAATTAAAGATCAGCATGCTGTGCCTGAGTATTTTACTAAGCACATTCTTTCTTAACAATGCCTTTGGGCAAAACATTACCGCCACAGGTAAAGTAAAAAACATTACCACAGGCGATCCTGTGATTGGTGCCACTGTCAGTTTGCAGGGCGCCACCAAATCTACATCAACAGATGGATCAGGTAATTTTACCATTTCAATCCCTAAGGGTGGTAAATTAAATATTACCAGTGTTGGTTATGTGCCAGCGAGTATACAAGTAAATAATGAAAGCCCTGTTACAGTGCTACTCGAAGAGTCTTCCAGAAACCTGGATGAAGTGGTAGTAGTTGGTTATGGCACCCAAAAAGTAACCAAGGTTTCAGGTGCAATAGCTGGCGTAAAAGCTGCGGCTATTGAAAAGCTTAAACCGGTTAGGGTTGAAGAAGCTATTCAGGGAACTTCGGGTGTAAATGTTATTCAAAGCGGCTCACCCGGTGCACAGCCCTTAATTTTGATAAGAGGTATTCCTTCTTATAGTAATAATGGACCATTGGTAGTGGTAGATGGTGTTCCTCAATCGCAGGCCGACCTTAATTCAATTAACCCTGCCGATATAGAAAGTATAAACATACTAAAAGATGCGGCCACTGCTGCTATTTATGGCGTAAGTGGCGGTAATGGCGTAGTAATAGTTACCACAAAAGCCGGACGTAAAAATCAAAAGACTGAATTTAGCATCAACAGCTTTTATGGTATTCAGCAGGTTTTAAATACAGTTCCGGTATTAAATGCATCAGAGTATGGAGCCATGGTTAATGAAGGAAGTACCCTAAGCGGTGGCAATATCGTTTTTCCCGATCTTTCCGTTTTAGGTAAAGGTACCGATTGGCAAAAAGAGATCTTTAAGCAGGCTCCTTTGCAAACACATAATATTTCAGCAAGAGGAGGATCAGAAAAAGTAACCTACTTTATATCGGGAGCCTGGTTAAGCCAGGGTGGTATTGTAGGCGGCATCGATAAATCAAAGTTTAACCGTATCAATTTCACATCCAATGTTGCATTTGATCTTACGTCTAAACTTAAGTTCATTATAAATGCCAATTATGCAAATCTGAGCTCAAAAGGTATTCAGGAAAATTCTTTTAACAGTATTATCGGTAGTGCATTAAACTACGACCCAACTGTACCGGTTTACAATACTGTTCCCAATACGGTTGGTCAATATGGTTTCAGTAATAATATTTTATCTGAAATATTTAATCCGCTTACCAAGCTGGAAAATACCTACAACAAAAATGTGGGCAATAAGATCTACGGCAAATTTGAATTGCAGTATGATGTGATCAAGAACTTCAAGATAAGTACACGCTTTGGATATACCAAGTACGATGGTAATGCCAAAACATTTACGCCACTTGTATTTTACGGTTTAAATAATGTAGATAATTCAATGAACGGTGATGGTACCACTGTTATCGGCAAACACAATAGCGTAGCACAGGAAAAAGCAAACTATAACACTTTTACCTATGAGTTGTTTGGCAATTATAATTTTAAGCTGGCCAGGAATCATGCTTTTGAAGTAACCGGAGGTATATCATTTCAGAAATTCAGCGGTAATACTGCCGGCAGCAACAGGCAGGATGTACCGTTTAACAGCTGGGACTTTGCAGATTATACAGCAGCAACTGGAAATAATTCAGCAACAAACCTTTTTGCCAATACAGGATACTATTATCAATATGAAAAAAGGAATCAATCCCTATTTGGTAGGATAAATTACGATTATAAAGAAAAATATCTTGCTTCTATAACAACACGCAGAGACGGTTCTACAGCCTTTGGCAAGGATAATAAGTGGGCAATTTTTCCTTCGGGCTCTGTAGGATGGGTAGTGAGTAAGGAAAACTTCTTTAAATCAAAATTGATTGATTTTCTTAAGATCAGGGCCAGTTATGGTTCAATAGGTAATGATAATGTTAACCCACAATACCGTACCATTCTTACCGATTACCTGGCTTCTTTGTATGGTTCAGGAAACAGTATAGGTTATACTTACGGTAATAACTTCATTTCAGGATCTACTTTAGCCTCTTTAGGTAATGAGAAACTGGGATGGGAAGAACAAACCCAGCTTAATGCCGGTTTTGATATGAATTTTTATAAGAACAAATTTAATGTATCAATAGATTATTTTGAGAAAAGAACAAAAGGGTTGATTTATCAGGCCTCAGCCCCTGCAGTTATACTGGGAGGGCTTTCTGCTCCATTTGCCAACATTGGATCTACTAAATCCAGTGGTATAGATCTTACATTGGGATACAGCAGCAAAATAGGCAAAGACCTTAAACTTTCTACCACAGCAACTTTTACCACGGTTAAAAACCTGGTAACCGGCACCAATGCAGAAGGTACAGCAAGAATTACCGGTGGTGGCTATTTTAACGGCCAGTCTCAAACTGTAAGCGTATTTGAAAAAGGCAAAGCACCTTATTATTACTATGGGTATAAAACACAGGGCTTATTTCAATCCTATGCTGAAATTGCAGCCAGTCCTACACAAGCAGGCGCACAGCCAGGTGATATTAAATTTGCCGACCTGAATGGTGATGGTATCATTGATTCTAAAGATCAAACACAAATAGGTAATCCTTTTCCAAAATTCACCATTGGCTGGAACCTGAACCTGGAGTATAAGAACTTCGATCTTTCTGTTTTAACCTATGCTTCCTCTGGTAACGATGTATATCGTGCTTTGGAAAGAAATGGCAACCTGACCAACAAATTCGCAAGTGTATTAAACAGGTGGACAGGACCAGGAACAACCAATGATGCCCGCAACCCAAGATATTCGTTTACCGATGCTAATAACAACAGCCGTGTATCCGACAGGTATGTAGAAGATGGTTCTTTCATCAAGATCAGGAATATACTGTTGGGATACAATTTCCAGTTTGCACCAATTAAAAAAGTATTTAAAACAGTAAGGTTGTATGCACAGGTAAAAAATGCATTCACCTTTACAAAATACACTGGTTATGATCCTGAAATTGCTGCTCCGTTGCAGGATGTAGGGGTTGACCGTGGTGCATATCCACAGGCAAGAACTTACGCTGTTGGACTGGATATTAAATTTTAATTCATTCAATAAATAATAGTAAAATGAAAAAAATACAAATAAAAATAGTAGGCATCTTACTCGCAGGAACTATGCTTGTATCTTGTAACAAATGGGTTGATTATGATCCAAAAGATGATTTTAAAATTACCGACCTGGAGTATTTTAAAAGCGAAGCAGATTACAGATCAATAGCTGTAGGTGTTTATGCTCCTTTGCAATGGCTTAACCAGGTTGTTCCGGTTGGGGATATCATTTCTGATAATTCTGTAACTGGTGGCGAAAGTGCATCAGATGTATTATCGCTGCAGCAGATCAATAATTTTACCCATACACCCATCAATGGCACCATTTCCGACTTGTGGCAATCCAGTTATGAAGGCATTAACCGGGCTAATTACTTGCATCAGTACAAAGATAAAAATCCTGCAGGCCAATCTATTACGTTTCCCGGTAAGGATGCTTTATACGGCGAAGTTTATTTTGTAAGAGCGTACTACTATTTTACATTGGTAAAAATGTTTGGTGGTGTACCGTTGTTTGTTGATAAAAGACTTACTTTTTCGGACCTGGGTACCATTACAAGAGCCAGCCAGGCTGATGTGTACAAACAAATTGAAGCAGACCTTACCAGCGCCATTGCGGTTTTACCTGTTGTGCAGGTAGAAAAAGGAAGAGCAACCAAATATGCTGCACAGGCTTTATTGGGTAAAGTATTATTGTATCAAAATAAATATGCACCGGCTGCGGCCATGCTTGATAATGTAATCACTTCAAATGCTTTTTCACTGGTATCCGATTTCAACTCTATCTTTTTACCAAGTGGCGAAAATGGATCGGAGTCTGTTTTTGAAATTCAATACTCAAACGGTTCGGCTACATACGATTGGGCGCATGTAACCCGTGGACAAGGAAATTATTCGGTACAGCAATGTGGTGTACGTGGTTTAAATGGTTCTGCAGCCATGCCCTACAACCCGGGTTGGAGTACCAACTTGCCAACTCAAAACCTGGCAGCAGCTTATGCCGCAGGCGATAGAAGAAAAGCAGTAACTGTGTTGGATATAGAAGCATATAAAACTGCCAATCCTGCATTAAATATTACTTACCAGGTAGCACCTTATCAAAACACCGGTTTATACAATCAAAAATATTTACCACGTAAAGGCGAAACATCCGGACAGGTAGAATTAAACTACTCAAACAATTTCCGCACCATACGCTATGCAGATGTATTGCTGATGGCTGCCGAAGCATTCAATAAATCAGGTAATGATGTAAAGGCACAAACCTATGTGAACCTGGTTCGTCGCCGTGCATTTGGAAATACTTTAAATGATATTACAGCTACCGGAACAGCATTATACGATGCCATTTTAAATGAAAGAAGACTGGAACTGGCTATGGAAGGCGAACGCTTTTTTGATCTGGTAAGAACCGGAAAAGCAGCATCAGTATTAGGCACATTAGGATTTGTTGCCGGCAAACATGAACTGTTTCCGATACCACAGGGCGAAGTTGATCTGGCGGGTTTAACACAAAACCCCGGTTACTAATATTTAACTAACTAAAAATAACGATTATGAATGCAATAAAATATTTCTTCAGAACCTGTTGCCTCTTACTGGTTTTGGGTAGCTGTACAAAAACAGTAAACGATGATCTTTCATTTGTTGATGCTGCAGCTGCACCCGGCAAATTATCTGTAATGTTTGATATTACACAGGATAACACAGGCCTGGTAACCATTACACCAAATGGCGAAGGTGCCATTTTTTATGATGTGTATTATGGCGATGCAACTACAACACCAGTAAATTTATCTGCAGGAAAAAGTACAACGCACATTTATGCTGAAGGCACTTACAATGTAAAAATTGTTGGCCATGCAGTTAATGGTAAAACAACCGAATTGATTCAGAAACTCACCGTCTCTTTTAGGGCGCCGGAAAACCTGGTGGTTACCTGGGCAATTGATGGCGTAAACAATTTTAAAGTAAATCTTTCGGCTACAGCTTTATATGAAACTGCTTTTAAAGTGTTTTGGGGCGATGTTGCCAACGAACCGGGCCAACCATTTTTAGAAGGCCAGAATGTAAGTCATGTGTATGCTGCTGTAGGTTCTTATACTTTAAGAGTAGTGGCATACAGCGGTGGTGCTGCAACCACCACTTATACCACAACAGTAAATATTGTAGATCCCGTTTTAATACCAATAACCTTCGAGTCGCCATCGGTTAATTATGCATTTACAAATTTTGGTGGCGGTGTTTCAACCAAAATAGCCAACCCACAAATGAATGGCATTAATACTTCGGCTAATGTAGCACGTATGGTAAAAAATGCACCCGAAGTTTGGGGTGGTAGTTTTATAACAGTAGGAACGCCAATTGATTTTTCGGTGAACAAAATTTTCAGAATGAAAGTGTTTTCTCCAAGAGTTGGTGCAAAAGTTTTGCTTAAGGTTGAAAATCTAACCAACGGCGGAATCTTTTTTGAAAAAGAAGTGACTTCAACTGTTGCCAATGCATGGGAAGACCTGGCATTTGATTTCAGAACTATCAATACAAGCAATACCTACCAAAAAGTTGTGTTGATTTTTGATTTGGGTACAGCAGGAAATGGCTCGGCCAATTTTACCTGGCTGTTTGATGATATCAGGCTTACCAACCAGATGCCGGTAGGTGTACTGGCATTGCCGGTTACATTCGATTTGGCTAATGTGAATTATGAGGTTACCGATTTTGGAGGCAACACAAGTGTGCCGGCTGTTGACCCAACCAACGGGGCAAATAATGTAAAGAGAACAACCAAGACGGGTGGTGCACAAACCTGGGCCGGTACAACCATTGGCGCAAATTTTAATGCCCCCATCGGTTTTACTGCAACCAAAACACAAATGAGCATCAGGGTTTATTCTCCTGCAGCCGGCTTAAGGGTTAGGTTAAAAGTAGAGGATAAAACAAATAACACAAGATCGGTAGAAACTGAAGCAATGACCCAGGCTGTAAATACCTGGGAAACCCTGGTATTTGATTTTGCCAATCAATCTGCCGGAACAGCAGCCATGAACCTGACTTATACCTACGATATGGCATCTGTGTTTTTTGATTTTGGTAATGCCGGAACCGGAAGCGTATTTTATTGGGATGATGTTACCTTCCTGGCAACAAACACAACGCCTAATTACATGGCACTGCCCATCACTTTCCAGAGTACCACTTACCCTTATAATTTTGTAAACTTTGGCGGCGCCAATGCAACGGTTGTTAATAATCCAAATCCATCAGGCATTAATACCAGCACACGAGTAGGCAGAATGGTAAAAGGTGCTCCTGAAGTATGGGCCGGCAGTTTTATAGATCTGGTAAATCCAATTAATTTTTCGGTGCTGAGAACATTTAAAGTAAAAGTTTATTCGCCAAGGGTGGGAGCCCGCTTGCTGTTGAAAGTAGAGAACCCGGCTAATGGTGGACAAAACTATGAAAGGGAAGCCACCACCACCACAGCCAATGCCTGGGAAGAATTGACTTTTGATTATACAGGGGTTAATCTCGGCTTTTCTTATTCAAGAGTGGTATTCATTTTTGATTTGGGTGTAGCAGGAGATGGTTCTCCAAACTTTACTTTTTATTTTGATGACATCACACTTAATTAATTTTAAAAAAACCAAGATCATGATAACGATAAAAAATTCATTCATTGCACTTTTGCTGCTGTTGGTTGTTTTCACCGGCTGTAAAAAAGCTGAATATTCTATTGGTGATATTATAACACCAACAGGCCTTACACTGAATGCGGTTGTGGTTGGCACCGATGCAGCTAATCCGTTTGGAAACGGAACCGGTAAAGTAGATATTACAGTATCTGCCAGCAATGCGCTTAATTACAAAATAGATTTCGGCGATGGCACTGCACCGCAAATGGTTCCAACCGGTATTATTCAATACCGTTATGGTAACCCCGGTACCACCGAATATAATATTTCTGTTAATGCTATTGGCACAGCAGGCGTTATGAGCACGCTTACCAAAAAAGTAAAAGTGTTTGTAAACTTTCAGATACCGCCAGCCATTTTGCAAAACCTTACAAACGGTTCATCCAAAGTATGGCAGACCGATAAAAATGCCCCCGGGCATTTTGGTGTAGGGCCAAATAATGAATTTGCCCCCATCTGGTATTCAGCTACTCCCAATTCAAGGGAGCCATGTGCCTATGATGATGACATCACTTTCTCTAAAGATGCAAACGACAATGTAAAAATGTCTATCGATAATAAAGGAGCTTCTTTCTCTATCGGGGCAGCCACAGCATTTTATGGCTTCGCAGGGGGAGATGGTTGCTATGCCATCAATACCGGTGGTTTAAAATCGCTGATATTTATGAATTCAACTACCAATTCTACTCCGGCACAATCTACCCAAATACAATTTACTGTACCGGGTAATGGTATCATTAATTTTGGAACAGGTGGAACTACTTACGAAATACTATCTATAACTGACACGCAAATTCATTTGCGTAATATCGGTGCTGATGGCAATTCATGGTATCAAAAACTAATTAAAAAATAACGAACATGATTGTAGCAAAAAATTCATCCTTTCTGACCTTCCTTTTTATTGCATTGTTAAGCTGTAGTAAAGGAAACTCAAGTACAGGCAGTGGTACTACGCCAATTGTACCAACAAACCTGGTGGTTACGGCAACAGCCAGTACCGATGGCAGTGGTAACGTAGCTTTTACAGCTACAGCAACTAATGCTGTATCCTACATTTATGAATATGGAAATGGTATCATCGAGACGGTTCTAGGCGGTTTGGTTACTTATCGTTACACAACTGTTGGCAACATTACTTACACGGTAAATGTTACTGCAAAAAGCAGTACAGGTTCAACCATCAGCAAATCAATACAGGTAACTGTAAATACCGCAGGTGGTGGTGCTCCGGCATTGGTATTTAGCGATGAGTTTAATACAAATGGCGCACCCGACCCCGCCAAATGGGGTTACGAAACTGGCACCGGCAGCGGTGGCTGGGGCAACAACGAATTACAGTATTATACCAACCGCCCCGAAAATGTAATTGTACAGGGCGGAGTATTAAAAGTTATTGCTCTTAAAGAAAATTACATGGGCAGTGGATATACTTCGGCCCGTTTATTATCTAAAAATAAATACTCGTTTAAGTATGGCAGGATAGAAGTGAGAGCCAAATTTCCTACGGGTGTTGGTACCTGGCCAGCAGCCTGGATGCTGGGTGATAATATAGGTGCTGTGGGCTGGCCTGCCTGTGGCGAAACTGATATTGTAGAACATTTAGGCCGCGATCTGAATAAGATTTATGGCACGCTCCATTATCCGGGCCGTTCGGGCGGTAATGCCGATGGTGCTACTATAATGATACCCGATGCAACAACGGCTTTTCATACTTATGCAGTTGAGTGGTCGGCAACATCAATAAAAATTTATGTAGATGCTCAGTTGTATCATACGGTAGCCAATTCAACAGCCCTGCCATTTAATCAAAACTTTTTCATTTTATTAAATATGGCCATGGGCGGCAATTTTGGTGGTGCGATTGATCCTGCATTTACCAGCGCAACCTTTGAGATAGATTATGTGAGAGTGTATCAGTGATATTTCACGCAGAGGTAACAGGGGAGCAGGGGTCGCAAAGTTTTGTTTTTGACTTATCTCTGCTTCCTCCGCTCCTCAGCAAACCAAGCGTGAACTAAATAAACATGGTTTGCAAAATGAGTTAGAACAAGCAGTTAGTTTTCTCATTTAGCAATCATTATTAAGCGGATCGTATTCACTTATCCAGGTAGATACCTCCGCTTTTTTATTTAACCTTTTAAGTTTTTAATCTAATGAACCACACCATTTATAAAATAAATCGTTATCTACTCCTTGTTTGCCTGCTAGCTCTTAATACCCTTGTTAAGGCACAAAACAGCGTAAAAGAGCCTGTTACTTTAGAAGAAAAAATAAATGCCTTGCTGCAGAAAATGACACTGGAAGAAAAAGTAGGGCAGATGAACCAATACAATGGATTTTGGGAGGTAACCGGTCCGGCACCCAAGGATGGCGATGCTAAAAAGAAGTACGATCACCTGCGCAAAGGCATGGTAGGTGCAGTTTTAAATGTAAAAGGCACCGACA
>JAYUZB010000083.1:0-6422 GCA_043752185.1 Chitinophagaceae bacterium | reverse complement strand
ATAACGGGCGATGTGAGTCAGCAGATAATTATGCTGCTGGTATTTTTAGTTACCAGCAAAGGTATTGCCGGTGTGCCCAGGGCCTCGCTGGTGGTGGTACTGGCAACCGGCGCCATGTTTGGTTTACCACCCGAAGGTGTGGGTTTAATACTAGCTATTGATGTATTTTGCGATATGGGCCGCACCATGACCAATGTTTTAGGAAACGCTTTAGCAACTGCTGCTGTTGCCAAATGGGAAGGGCAATTAGAAACACCATAAATAAAAAGAATTAAAAATTACCTGAGACCAAGCCATATTTATGAAACAAACAATTTTTATTCTTTTCTTTTTTTTGCTGGCAATACCAAAAATATTTGCAAACGATTCGCTTACTATAAGTTTAGGTAACCAATACAAAAAGCATATTAAAAATACCATAGTCAAAATAAATAATGTTAACTATGAAACTGATAAGACAGGTGATGTTGTTATCAGCAATCCGGCTGCAGATTCACTTAACATTGCCATTGAGGGTTATGATAGTAAGACAATAGCAGTTAAAGATATTTCAACGGCCGGTCATGTAGTAATAACCAAGCAATTTACCTGGACTGACTTGTTAACCCCCATGTTTTATATTTTATACGGTGGGGTATGGTTATTACTCCTCATCATTTTTGCTGAAACAGGATTGTTTGTCGGGTTCTTTTTTCCGGGCGATTCCTTATTATTTGTTGCAGGTATACTCAGTACTTCATTGGTTGATTCTATTTCTTTAAACACAGGAAATGATTTTTTAAACTTAATGATTATTGCCGGCTTATGTACCCTGGCAGGAATTTTAGGAAATACTGTTGGCTATATGACGGGCCGTAAAGTTGGCCCGGCTATGTTTAACTGGAAAGACCGGATGATATTTAAACAAAAATATTTACACCAGGCAAAAGACTTTTATGATAAACACGGTGGTGGAGCTATTGTGTTTGCCCGTTTTTTACCTTTCATACGCACTTTTGCACCCATAGTTGCAGGTATAGTTAATATGGATAAAAAGAAATTTAGTTTTTATAATATTGTTGGATGTATAGCCTGGGTAGTTTCTATGCTTTTTATCGGGCATTATTTAAATGCATTTACAAAAAAGCAATTTGATATAGATTTAGAAGCACACCTTGAAGTAATAGTGATAGCGATTGTTTTGGTAACCACTGCTCCGGTTTTTATAAAATTATTTTTTGGTAAAAAGAAAAAGGTTGATGAACATATCCTCTAATAAATCTACCTCTGTTTTCAGCATTGCTGTAATTGTAGCAGCCCTTGGCTACTTTGTTGATATTTATGATTTGCTGTTGTTTACCATTGTAAAAAAAGCAAGTGTACTGGCAGTAGGAGCCACCGACGCTACTTTACTGGCAGATAGTACCAAAATAATAAACTGGCAAATGCTTGGTTTATTAATTGGTGGAATTGTATGGGGTGTTTTAGGCGATAAAAAAGGAAGGCTTTCGGTTTTGTTCGGATCTATCATTTTATATTCTGCTGCAAATTTTATTACAGGATTTATTCAAACTGTTGACCAGTATGCCTGGTGCAGGTTTGTTGCCGGACTTGGTTTGGCTGGTGAGTTAGGCGCTGGCATAACACTGGTAAGTGAATTGCTGCCAAAAAATAAAAGAGGGATCGGTACTTCATTGGTGGCAGGCATTGGATTATTTGGTGCAGTGGCTGCTTACTTTACTTATCAATGGACAAATGAAGACTGGAGGTTATGTTATAAAATTGGCGGCGGATTGGGAATCCTTTTATTATTTCTAAGGATAAGTGTAGCGGAGTCGGGTATGTTTAAGCAATTAAAAGAAACCAATGTTCAGCGGGGGAATTTTTTAATGTTTTTTAATAATGCAAAAAGGTTTAAAAAATACTTTCTGGCAATTTTAATCGGGCTTCCAACCTGGTATGTAATTGGTATTCTGGTAAATCAAAGCGATAGGTTTGGTAAAGCTATGTTTGGAAGCACAACCATTGATTCGGGCCGCTCTATTATGTTTGCTTATACAGCAATTGCCATCGGCGATATTTTAATTGGTTTTGTAAGCCAGTATTTTAAAAGCCGCAAAAAGGCATTGCTGTTATTTTATTTACTCACAACTGTTTCATTAATTATCTTTTTCAGCAGTGTTAATAATTCTGATACCCGCATGTATATCATTTGCGCCCTGTTGGGTTTCAGTACGGGTTTTTGGGCAATTTTTGTAACCATGGGAGCCGAGCAGTTTGGTACCAACCTAAGGGCAACAGCTGCAACTACTATTCCCAATATGGTTCGTGGCGCTTTACCTTTAATCAATCTTTTATTCTTAAACCTGTTTCAAAAAAGCTGGCAATGGTCTTTAATTGATAGTGGAATTGTTACCGGCATCATTGTACTGGCAGTAACATTTATTGCATTTTACTTTACCGAAGAAACATTTCATAAAGATCTTAATTATACAGAAGGCGAAGAAATGCTCCCTTAACTATAAAAAATATTCGTGGCTAAATTTCTCATCATACGTTTTTCGTCAATCGGCGATATTGTGTTAACCACGCCGGTGGTACGTTGCCTGCGCAAGCAATACCCCGATGCGGAAATACATTTTTTAACCAAACATACTTTTAAAAACATTGTTGCACATAATCCTTACATCAATAAAATTCATACACTCGACGATAGCTTTGAGCTAATGCTGCATGAATTGGCAACGGAAGAATATGATTACATCATTGACCTGCACCATAACCTGCGTACCCTGCGTATTAAAAAGCACTTAAAAAATGTAAAATCTTTTTCTTTTAATAAACTGAATGTAGAAAAATTTATACTCACTAATTTTAAAATAAATACACTTCCCAAAAAACATATTGTAGATCGAAATTTTGAATGCATTAAATCACTGGGAGTTGAAAATGATGGCCTGGGGCTGGATTATTTTATTCCTGCTTTTGACCAGGTGAAGGAAAGCGACCTGCCTACATCACACATGCACGGATATATAGCTTTGGTAATTGGCGCAGCATTAGCAACAAAAAAAATGCCACTGCATAAGTTGAAAGAACTGTGTGCAGCTATTGATCATCCTATTATTTTATTGGGTGGTAAGGAAGATTACGAAGATGGTAAAACCATTGCACAGGTTGATGAGATAAAAATTTACAATGCCTGCGGTAAATTTAATTTGAATGAATCGGCAGACCTTGTAAAGAAATCAAAACTGGTGATTACGCATGATACTGGCCTGATGCATATTGCAGCGGCTTTACAAAAACCAATCATTTCAGTTTGGGGAAATACGGTACCTGCCTTTGGTATGTATCCTTATTATGGTATAAAATCAAATGTTAACTATGATGTGGTTGAGATAAATAAATTATGGTGCAGGCCCTGCAGCAAAATCGGGCATAAAAAATGCCCCAAAGGACATTTTAAGTGCATGGAAAAAATTGCTGTTAATGATATTGTAAATCTGGCTAAACAACGATTGAAGCATTAATAAAAGCTGTTGTTTTGGGTATAGTATAATTCGTATGTCTAAATATATTCTCCTGATTTATTTTATACTGGGTGGTAATGCAGTTGCTGCTCAGTTTACTGTTAATATACAATGGCAAAGTGTAAAGCCCGGCTATACAGGCGATAGTATTTATTATGATGCTGACCGTAAGCTTACCTGGGCCGATTTTAAAGGCAGGCCGGATGCAGCCAGCCGGGCAGCGGCTATAACTGAATCGGGCTTTGGTTATCGTATGGCCATGCAATCATACAACAACAAAACAAGCATTAATATTACAGTATACTGTTACTTCAATAAAAATAAATCATGGGTAAAGCGGGGGATGAAAAATGCTTATGCCCTGCTGCATGAACAGCACCATTATGATATCACCTACATCAACACCTGCCTGTTTATTCAAAAGCTAAGTGCAGTAAAGTTGACTAAATCAAATTTTAATTCGCTGGTTGAAAAAATTTATGAGGAGTGTTTTACTGCACTTAATAAAATGCAGGATGACTATGATGGCGAAACATCCAACGGACGAATAGAAGCCATGCAAATGTTTTGGAATAAAAAAATTGATGCACAACTGGCAACGCTTACTACAAATTAACGATCAGTACTGGTATTTTTAATTCGTGTCTTACCGTATTTACAGTTTCTCCATAAATAAAATCTTTTATTCCGGTATGTCCGTGTGCCCCCATTACCAGCATATCTGCATTAACACCTTTTGCTATCCGTACAATTTCTTTTGATCTGTTCTTATATCCAAGAAAACCTTCGGCAGTAAAGCCACGGTTTTGTAATTGTAAAACATAAGAATCCATACGTTCTTTATCCTTCCTCGATTCATAGTCATCACTTTCCTGGCCAAATAATTTTGCAGAAGCACTTTCAACAATATGTATAAGCAGGTAATGTGTATTTTCTTTTCCCTGGCCAATGGCATAAGCAAATAGCTTTTCATCGTTCTCACTAAAGTCCAGCGCTATGGCTATTTTGCCAAAGCTTGGAATTACCAGATCGTTAAGCGTATTTTCTTCCGGATGTATTTTTATAGATGCAGCAGCCTTTCCAACTTTTGTTATCAGTGGGCTGATGATAATATAAACCAACAATGCCAGGCAAATCAGCGCTACTAAACTCACCAGTATCTGTTGCCATAAAACTCCATCAGTAAATACTTTGCTCATTTCATTTACCAGCATTTTTAAATTTAAAAATACCAGTACCGATGCAATCAGCCAGGCCGCAATTTTTTGAATGGAGTTGATTGCAAATTTACCCATCGTTTTTTTATCGCTTACAAAATGTATCAACGGAATAATGGCAAAGCCCAATTGTAAACTTAAAATAACCTGGCTCAGTATCAACAGTGCATCAACATTTTCCTCGCCATAAATAATTATAACTATTAAGGCTGGTATAATGGCTACCATTCTTGTTATCAATCTGCGCAGCATTGGATTGATGCGTAAGCTCAGGTATCCTTCCATAATAATTTGTCCCGCAAGGGTTCCGGTAACGGTGCTGCTTTGCCCGGCTGCTATTAATGCAACAGCAAAAAGTACCGGCGCTACATTTCCTAAAAACGAAGGAAGCAAGCGGTGTGCTTCTTTAATTTCTGCCACATCAGAATTACCCGATGTAAAAAAAACTTTTGCAGCCAGAATTAATATGGCGGCGTTTACAAAAAAGGCAAGGTTTAATGCAATGGTAGTATCAATACGGTTAAATTTAATTGCCTGTTTAATTCCAAAATCAGTGCGGTCAATTTTTCGTGTTTGTACAAGGGCAGAGTGTAAATACAAATTGTGAGGCATTACGGTGGCACCAATAATACCAATGGCAATATACAATGCTTCTTTGCTCATGGTGGTTGGTATAAAACCACTGGCAATATCTGCAAGTTCGGGTTTGGCTAAAATCATCTCAATTAAAAAGGAAATACCAATTACACCAACCAGTGTAATTATAAACGCTTCCATTTTACGAATGCCAAGGCGCTGTAAATAAAGCAACAAAAATGTATCGAGTACAGTTATGGATACACCCCAAACCAATGGCAGCCCGGTTAATAGCTGAATACCAATGGCCATACCCAATACTTCGGCCAGATCGCATGCGGCAATGGCTATTTCAGCAAGTATGTATAAAACAAAATTTACTGCTTTGGGATATGCTTCCCGGTTTGCCTGTGCCAGGTCTCTACCTCTCACAATTCCTAATCTTGCCGAAAGGCCTTGCAGCAAGAGTGCCATCAGGTTGCTCATCAATAAAACCCAAATAAGGGAGTAACCAAATTTGCTACCGCCTGCCAGATCGGTTGCCCAATTCCCGGGGTCCATATAACCAACACTTACTAAATATGCCGGGCCTAAAAAGGAAAAACCTTTTCTCCAACCCGTCTTTTTTGTTGTAGTATCAACCGACTCATGCACTTCACTCAGTGAAGCATCGTTGTTTGTTTTATTGAACATCATGTACAAATACATTTTTAGCAACCTGCTCACTAATGATGCAGGCTTCTTGTTTTGAAACTTTTATTTCCAGCGATCCATCAAATTCAAACTTCTTAAGTACCGTAAGTTGTGTACCAATGGCAATGTTATAATGCTTAAGCATATCAAGCATCTGCGCTGTTTGGTTGCCTACTGAGCTTACTGTTACAGTTTTTTTAAAAGAAGTATCAGAAAGGCTTTGTTGTTTGATGACAGGTATTTTACCGTTTTTATCCGGTATAGGATCTCCATGCGGATCAAAGGCGGGGTTGCCCAGGAAGTTATCAAGCCTTTGTACCAGTTCTTCGCTGCTGATATGTTCCAGTTCTTCGGCAATAGCGTGTACCTTATCCCATTCAAAATTTAATTTTTCTACTAAAAAATATTCCCACAACCTGTGCTT
>JAYUZB010000082.1:0-2449 GCA_043752185.1 Chitinophagaceae bacterium | reverse complement strand
TTCGCCTGCCAGCACTTTACAAATGGCTTCGCCTATACCTTTGGCACCGCCAGTTACTATAATTATTTTATCGCTTAATTGTAAATCCATCCTTATATATTGTAGAAATTAATTGCATTATTGCCCAAGATATCTTCCTGCTCACTGTTAGATAAAGAACCAATAAACTGTTCAACGATATTAAAAACATTTTCATAATCAGCCGCCAATGAACAAACCGGCCAATCGCTTCCATACATTATTCTTTTGCTTCCAAAATTTTCCAATATTGTTTCCATGTAAGGAACAAAATCCTGATAGGTATTCTTGTTCCAATCTGCCTCTGTAACCATGCCTGATAATTTGCAATAAATATTTTCGTTTTTTGCAATGGCAACAATAGCTTCATTCCAATCTTGTATCTTCTTTGTTTTTATTTCTGGCTTTGCCAAATGATTCAACACAAATTTCTGTTGCGGAAATTGTTGTACCAATCTGTCTGCAAAACCAAGTTGGTCTTTAAAAATCAACAGGTCATAAGTAAAACCATACCGCTGTAACAATACCATGTTTTTTATAAATGCAGGATGAAGCATCAATGCCCTGTCTTTTTTATCCTGCAATACATACCTGAAGCCTTTCATGATTTTAAAGCGGCTATAATATTGTAATCTTTCTTCTGCACTATCAGCCAACATATCTATCCAGCCAACAATGCCTTTTATGAAATCATTTTCTGTTGCAAGCTGTAATAAAAAATCATTTTCTGTTTCGCTCTCATCTGCCTGCACTGCTATACAACCATCTATTTTATTTTTTTGTATCAGAGGGGATAAATTGTCGGGCAAAAAATCTTTTTTCAACACAGCCATATCCTCATTTATCCAAGAATGTTTTACTGGATGGTATTGCCAAAAATGATTGTGTGCATCAACTACCATAAACTACTACCTGTTGTTTAGCTGTTCCCAATCCATCAATACCCAACTCTACCAAATCGCCGGGTTTTAAATATACAGGCGGATTAAAACCAAGCCCCACGCCATGAGGTGTACCGGTGCTGATAATATCACCCGGCAGCAAGGTCATAAACCTGCTGATGTAAGAAACCAAATGAGGAATATTAAAAATCAAATCATCTGTATTGCCATCCTGCATTATTGTATCATTCACTTTCAACCATAATCTTAAATTATTTGCATCTTCAATTTCATCTTTTGTAACTAACCAGGGGCCCAAGGGTGCAAAACTGTCGCAGCCCTTTCCTTTATCCCATGTGCCGCCACGTTCCAGTTGAAATTCCCTTTCGCTTACATCGTTATGCAAACAGTAACCTGCCACAAAATCCATAGCATCTTCTTCACTTACATAGCTCGCCTTGCTGCCAATTACTACCGCCAGTTCTACTTCCCAATCTGTTTTCCGGGAATCTATGGGGATGATAATATTATCATATGGCCCAACAATAGCAGTGGTAGATTTTAAAAAAAGAATTGGTTCTACAGGTATTGCGGTTTTGGTTTCTTTTGCATGTTTGGCATAATTTAAACCAATGCAAACAATTTTTGATGGCCTTGCAACCGGAGCCCCTAATCTTATGTTCTTAGAAATTTCCGGCAAACTATTATCAGTAATTATTTTTTTTAACCCGGCAATACCATCATACTCAAAAAAATCTTCATCGTAGTCTTTTACATACAAAGACAGGTCGAAGTATTTATCATCAACAATAACACCCGGCTTTTCTTTTCCGGCTTCTCCAAAGCGAATAAGTTTCACGTAATTTTTATTTTAATTGTAATTCAATAATTGTATCAACAGCACCAACCTGAATGCCATCTAAATATATAAACACACCTTCTGGCTGTTGTTTAAATTTCAGTTCTACTTTATTGGCAAATAAAATTGCCTTTGTAATTTTTACTTTTACATCAGGAATAAAAATATATCCCTGTGCAGGTTTGGTAATGATATGTACATACCATGTTTTTTCTTTTGCTGTAACCACACCCCAGCCTTGCTCTTTTGCAACTCCTCCTCTTGTTCCATAAATTGTTTCACCATGCTGCTCCATCCATTTACCAATTACTTTTAATGTATCAGCAAATTCGGGTTGAATCGTTCCATCCGGCATAGGGCCCACATTCAATAAAAAATTGGCATTTAAACTGGCTGCTTTAATAATGTAATGAAGCAACACTTTGCTGGTTTTATACTTTCGGTCGGTAATATTAAAACCCCAGGAATCATTCATGGTTTCGCAGGTTTCTAATGGCAGTTGAGAAACAGATGCACCGCCAAAGCCGGTAGAATTACCACCGGGTAAATCTTTTTCAAAAGCCTGAAAATCTTCTCCGGGTTTGGGTGAAAGATGATGGTTGTTGGAGATTAAACATGCCGGTTGCAAGGAATGAATGAGTTTGTATATTTCATCGTAATGCCAGTTTACTTTTGCCTGCAATGTTTTATC
>JAYUZB010000081.1:0-57084 GCA_043752185.1 Chitinophagaceae bacterium | reverse complement strand
CCGGACGAATATTGATACCGGCTGTTGGCTTTATTTCGGCAGAGATGAAAGCCGCATAATCTGTAATGACAGGATTGTTTGAAATCCTTTGTCCGCTTGCTGCTTCACGATTGATGTCAACACCGGGTTGTAAAGAAATTTTATTGTTTATCTGATACTGAACTGTTGTTCTAAAAACAAAACTGTTGAATTTAGAAAGATCCTGTTCTCCATCGCCGGTTGTAAGTTCATCGGTATCTTTTTCAAAATCATGACGGGTTGTTTTAGTTCTTCTTTTATAATCGGTATAACCAACTGTGGTTGCCATCTGCAATTTTTTATTGAATGTGTAACCACCTTGTAACTGGTTTGTAAATCGGTCTGTAATGTATCGCTGATCAATTGCCTTATAATTACTGTAATTGATTGGGCCTTTGCTAATGATGTCTTCATGTAATGCATCTATGCGATAATAAACATTTAATGGGCCTTTATCATAACTAATCTTTGCATTACCCATCCATTGTTCTTTTGGTAACCAATCTTTATCCCTGCCGTAAGCATCGCCGCCAAAACCATTAAAGGCATTATGTGTACCACCTGTAGCAAAGCCCCAGTTATTTTTTTTATAATCAAGTGTTATATTTTGTTGGTGTACACCTTTATAACCAAATGGATGATATTCAGAGCCAGCAGTTTCTTCCTGCACTTTGGCAGTTAATGAAAGCCCGTTGATTTTATTCTTTTTTGTAATGATGTTGATAACACCTGCCAATGCATCGGAACCGTAAGAAACCGACATGGGCCCTTCTACAATCTCAATACGCTCAATACTATTAACATCAATCTGTCCAAGGCTTTCACGGGTATCGCCACGGTCAACCATGGGTACGCCGTCTAATAAAATTTTTACATTGCGGCCACTCATACCCATTAGTTGCACATCAGTTGTGCCTATGGTATTGTCGTTCGAAAAACGAAAGCCAATCTGATTGTTCAGCACCTGTTGTATATTGGTTGCGCCACTTTGTTTAATACGTTCGTTATTAATTACCCTTACCTGGTAAACAGATTTTTTTAAGCTTTGCGGTTTATACTGACCGGTAACGATCAGCTCTTCCAGGTTTTTAACAGAAAGAGAATCCTGTTGTGCAAACAGGCCATTGGTATTGAATACTACAGTGAGTAATACAATGGATTTGATAATTTTTTTCATGTATGAGATTTGTAAATTCAAAGAAAGATTTATTGTTTTGGTTTTTTGTAAATGCAAAGTTGGCTTCACATACCTGCGCAATTATCATGAATTTGTCAAGATGTTAAATACCTGTTGTAAATCATATTCTTTTACGGAATGATGACAGAAAACATGACCAAAAACAAATCAGGTGCTGACGAAAGTCAGCACCTGATGGTAAATAAAAATGTTGTGTAAAGATTTCTTTAGAATTTTGCTGCAACTGAAACAAAAAATGTTCTTCCGTCTGCAGGCAATGCACCCGGGCCGGGGTAACCACCGGCACGGCGGGTAAAATATTTTTCGTTACCTAAATTATTAATACCGGTTTTTATATTCAGTTTTGCTGAGTATTTGTATATCGCCGTTAAATCAATAACCGAATAAGAGGGTATCAATCCGTTTTGTGCGTTGGCAGTGGCAGTAACAGTATTGTTTGCATCTGCATACGATTGGCCGGTATAACTTAACTGGCCGGTTAAGGAAAGGTTATCGTAAGAAACAGTCATTCCACTTCTGATAATATTTTCAGGTGCATTCTCCACTTTTTTATTTTTAAGATTTGTTTCTACTAACTGGTTGTTGCTGTTTTTGGTTATAACTTTAAGGTTACCATATTGTGCATTGGTGTAACTGTAACTTACAAATACACTTACATCAGCCTTTGTATTTTTTTTGCTGAATGCTTTTACCGGGCTGAATTCAATCAATCCTTCAAATCCTTTACTGCTGCTGTTGCCCACATTGGTACGGTAGTTATAAAAACTGCCATCGGTTCGTTGCTGCACAATTATACCAATGCGGTTATTGTATTGCAGGTAATAAATACCAGCATCAAAAAACAGGTAATTTTTTATTTTACCACGGTAACCAAGATCTGCATTGTAGCCTTTTGCATCTTTCAAATCCTGATCAATCACATCGGTTGTTGGCGGTGCGGTTAAATCGGCAAATTGCACCGGCCTGTATGCCTGTGTAATGTTTGCATATATTTCTGTTGCTTTACTGGTATGGTATTCGGATCCTATTCCGGCAAGTACAAATCCTCTTGATTTTTTTTGATTCTGTAAAATAATTTCGGCTCCGGTATTGGTAAAACCATTTCTGCCACTAGCATTTCCTGTAATGTACTCATAACGAATGCCCGGTATTATTAAAAAGTTTTTTGTAACATGAAAAATATTTTCAGCAAATGCCGCCACATTTATTGTTTTAAAATCGATATCTCGCAGCCATATATTATTCGATACAGTCATGTCATAGTCGCTGCCTGTTGTGCCTTTGCCATCTGCAACATAGCGAAATGTATTGCCTTTATAAATACGAATACCTGCTGAAAAAGTTTGTTTGGCATTAAATAAATTATAGTCAGTTAAAAACCGTGCTTCCATGCCGGCATTGCGGTATTTATCGGCATTTACATTTCGGGCATTGTATTGGTTGGTTATTTTATTAATAGTATCTGCCACAATAATTCCTCCTGCAGGTATATAGCCAACACTATTTCTGTCGCCCCAAATGCCAAATAGTTTTACATTCAGTCTTGCATGTTCAGTAAACTCATAATTGGCAATTACTGCTGCAGTGGTCCAGGTAATATCAAACCAGTTTCTGCTGCGATAACTTTGTTTAATATCCAGTTTCATTTGCGTATCTGTTAATCCGCCGGGCTGCTGGCTGCGAATGTTTGAACGCATCACTTCTGTTGTTACAGTAAATTTTTTGTTGATGCGGTATGTAAATGTTCCAAAACCCGAATTGGTATAGTATTTACTGTTTTGGCGATATCCATCGGCATTGCGGTGATCGAAGAATGCGTAGTAATGAAGCTTTTCTGTTTTACCTCCAACAGCATTGTAACTGTTGAATAACCCATTGCTGCCAACTGTTTGTTGTGTTTCAAATTCAAATTTTTTATTGATCTCGCTGCCATTGCGTAAAATATAATTTACCAGGCCGCCAAACTGCGGGCCATATTGCAAGGCACCCTGGCCTCTTACAATTTCAATGCGCTGCACAGCTTGTAACTGCGGATTGTAGTACGCTTCTGGATATCCGAATGGATCTGCTGCAATATCGTAACCATTTTGTCTTACATTAAATTCCCAGCTGCGGTTGGGGCTTAATCCTCTTGCTGCCAGGCCAATTTGAATGCCACTTCCATCACTTTCCCAGATATGAATACCTGGTACTTTAGCCATAATCTGCCGCATATTGTTTGTTACTACATTTCCCTTTACATTGTCTAAAACAATCAATGCATTTTTTTTGCCGGCATATATTGATGTGCCAACAATTTCGGGCAGTTGCTGAATATCGCTTTTGCTATAGCGGCCTACTACGGTAACATCTGGCAGGTATTTATGATTTGGTTCTGTTGTGTCTGCCTTGGGCAGATTGTTTTTATCCTGTGCTGTTAATGATAAGCCTAAACCCAGTATTAAAATTGAAATGTTGATTTTTTTCACCGTCGTTATTTTTTAGATGGCAAAGCTGCAGCCATAAAAAAACAAACAGTTATTTAATCGGGAAAACAATTTACGTAAAGAGGAAAACTAGTGCAGCAATAACTCACAAGGCTTAATGCCGGTGTGTTTTTTAAACGCAGTAGAAAAATGAGAGATGGAAGAATAGCCCAGTAACATAGACACTTCTGTTACACTAAGGCCTTTATCGTACAGTAAATATTTGGCATGCTCCATTCTTTGGCTTTGATAAAAATCAAATATCGTTGTACCAAAAATTTCTTTAAAACCTTTCTTTAAGTAACATTCGTTAATGGCAACTTTGCGGCTGAGTGCCTTGATGGTAATGGGTTCGCCAATATGTTGCAGTAAAACTTCACGGGCTTTTATGATCTTTTCCCTGTCTTCGGCATTTTGTAAAAACTTGCAGGTAAATTCAGTTTCCTTGTCATCGCCCAGCATACAATCCATGCTATAAAGTAGCAGAATTTGTGTTTGTGCATTGATGAAAATATTTTCCCTGGTATCGGTATAAGTGTGATTCAACAAAGCTTCAATAGCCGTTCTTGTTTTACCACACAAAGGCAATTGTTTGCTAAAGGAAGTTTTGTGTTTAAAAGAAAGGACATCTTCTGTTAAACCAGTTTCTGTGCTGTTATTGGTAAACTGCGTTAAGTAATTTGGTTTGAAGCTGAAGCTTACCACATCAACACTGTCTACTTTTTCAACACAGCTTTTACTGGTATTAAATTTACAAAAATCGCATTCGGTTTGTTTTTGCCTGCAATACACATTGCCGCTAACACAAAATTTCAGTTCCAGGTAATTGGCAGCCGGATTGTTTTTTTCAACATGGTAAACTAAAATACCGGTATCATCAATATTCCACAATGGTTGTTTACGGTAGCGGTTAATAGAATAATTTACCGAACCAGGCACCACCCTGTCAACATGCAGCAATACATCCAAATCATCCTGTAAAAAAGGTTGCCTGTGTGCAATACTTAATATGTCGAATTGTTGATTCATTGAAAAATTTCGATACAAAGATACGAAAGAATGTTTAAAAATTGGAAGTTTGGCTATGAGTTTTATCACATTATGATATGATTTGTCTGCTAATAAAACCGTTTCAAAAGAATTAAGTGCCAATTGTCAAGAACACATGAAAATTCGTGTAATTCGTGCCCAAAATTCGTGTAATAAATGCAAAAGGATATGGTGGAGACTGGTGCAAAAAATCACCTCAAAATAAACCCCTTTTAATTGCCTTAAACCCCTGTTTTTCCTTACCTTCGCCCGAATCTTGATTTTACTGATTAAAAGAGATTTAGAACGAAAATATGAGCACAGAAACAGCAGCAGTTCCTACCCCGGCCAACACAGGTTATGGCGCAGACAGTATCCAGGTTTTAGAAGGTTTAGAAGCGGTTCGTAAAAGGCCCGCCATGTACATTGGAGATATAGGTGTAAAAGGCCTGCATCACCTGGTTTATGAAGTAGTAGATAACTCTATTGATGAAGCACTTGCCGGTCATTGTAAAAATATTACTGTAACCATTAATGAAGATAATTCCATCACTGTAGAAGATGATGGCCGTGGTATTCCAACTGGTATGCACACCAAAGAAAACAGAAGTGCATTGGAAGTTGTAATGACAGTATTGCATGCAGGTGGTAAATTTGATAAGGATTCTTACAAAGTATCAGGCGGTTTGCATGGTGTAGGTGTAAGTTGCGTAAATGCACTCAGCAGCAAATTACATGTAGTGGTAAACCGCGATGGCAAAAGGTTTGAGCAGGAATATGCAAAAGGTATTCCACAATATACAGTACGTGAAATTGGAGCATCTGATACACATGGTACTACTGTTCAGTTCTGGCCCGATCTATCGATATTTATTACCAGTGTTTACAACCGTGAAATATTAGAAGCACGTTTAAGGGAGTTGTCTTTCTTAAACAGAAAAATAACCATCCATATTAATGATTTAAGGGAAAAAGAAGAAGACGGAACTACCTACACAAAAACATTTTACAGCGAAGGTGGTATTGTAGAGTTTGTAGAAATGCTTGATAAAAATGCCAACCGCAATTCTTTATTACCAACCGTAATCTATTGCGATGGCCACGATGTTGCCAGCAATGTAATGGTAGAAGTTGCCATGATTTATAATACCGGCTACCAGGAACACCTCTTCAGCTATGTAAACAATATCAATACCATTGAAGGAGGAACGCATGTGGCTGGTTTCCGCCGTTCCATTACCAGAGTGTTTAAAAGCTATGGCGAAAAAGAAGGCATGTTTGAAAAAGCGAAGGTAGAAATTGAAGGTGATGATTTTAGAGAAGGATTGAGTGCCATCATTTCAGTTAAAGTACCGGAGCCGCAGTTTGAAGGACAAACCAAAACCAAGTTGGGTAATAATGAAGTGATGGGTGTTGTGGATTCAACCTTAAGCCGTGTTCTAACAGCCTTCCTGGAAGAAAATCCTAAAGATGCAAAGACAATTATTCAAAAAGTAATATTAGCCGCACAGGCAAGGGCAGCCGCTAAAAAAGCCCGTGAAATGGTACAGCGCAAGAGTGTACTTACCGGTGGTGGTTTACCCGGTAAACTGGCTGATTGCAGCGAAAAAGATCCACACCGTTGTGAGTTATACCTGGTGGAAGGAGACTCGGCCGGTGGTACAGCCAAGCAGGGCCGTGACAGAAGTTATCAGGCCATACTTCCTTTGCGTGGTAAAATTTTAAACGTAGAGAAAGCGATGGAACATAAAATTTACGACAATGAGGAGATACGCAATATGTTCACCGCATTGGGTGTAAAGATTGGAACACCTGAAGATCCTAAAGCACTGGACTTATCTAAACTGCGCTATCATAAACTCATCATCATGACGGATGCTGATGTGGATGGAAGCCATATTGCTACGCTGATCTTAACCTTTATCTTCCGTTATATGAAAGAACTGGTTGAGCAGGGGTTTGTGTTTATTGCACAGCCGCCATTGTATCTTGTTAAAAAGGGAAAAGAGCAGGCTTATGCATGGAACGATGAAGAACGCAAAGCATTAATTAAACTCTACGGGCAGGGAAAAGATGAAAGTGTAAACA
Organism: Chitinophagaceae bacterium; assembly: GCA_043752185.1. Classification (GTDB taxonomy): domain Bacteria; phylum Bacteroidota; class Bacteroidia; order Chitinophagales; family Chitinophagaceae; genus Ferruginibacter. Next base: position 50,286 of record JAYUZB010000081.1, on the reverse strand, counting down.
CACAACGCTATAAAGGTTTGGGAGAAATGAACGCCGAGCAACTTTGGGAAACCACCATGAACCCGGCAACCCGTACTTTAAAGCAAGTTACTATTGAAAGCTCTGCCGAAGCCGATCGTGTGTTCAGTATGTTGATGGGAGATGAGGTTCCGCCACGTAGAGAATTTATTGAAACGCATGCAAAATATGCTAAGATTGACGTGTAAAAAATCCCTTTTTCAAGCTAAAAACGAGGTTTTTTAAAATATTTTTTAATATCTTTTATCACATTTTTAAAGGGGCTTTGGCCCCTTTTTTAATAGCTGTAGCCTTTTAAGTATATAAATGTCCCATTAGCTTGGCTTTTGGGTAAATGACTGTCTGTTAAGGCTTTTAAGCTGGCTTTTAAGTATAATAGCTAATTTATAGGGTAGGTTTTACAATTTTTACTTGTAAAATACAGCATCCACAATTGGGGATAACCAAATGGGTTTATAGCTGATTTCAAGCTGAATCACGTAGTGGATTTTTGCCAAAACCAATATTTTCTGTAGCTTGTAACCTGAAGCTTACTACTTCAACCCATATTTACTAACCTTATAAATTCATTAAAATGTCAAAAATGCTAACAGCCTATTGCATGAAAACAAAGGAAAAAAACGTTCCGATGCAGGATGCAGTAATAACTAAAACTTCCCGTGGTGGCTATATGGCCCAGGGCAACGATGGTAAAGGAAACAAAATGACCACCATGCTTAGCGAAGCTACAGCACTGGAAGCCGTTAAAAACGGAGTTGCCAAACAAGCCTGGTAAGTTTAAGCTTAAAATCAGTAAAGCCGTTCGTCGAAAGATGAGCGGCCTTTTTTATTAAATACAGTTATGTTTCAAAGCATTGATTGAATAAAAACATTAATTTTCATAAACAATTGTGTTTAACTCCGTTTATGAAAAGATTGCTCATTTTGATGCTTTTGACTGGTGGAGAATTTTGCAGTCATGCCCAACTTAATATTTATTCGGCACTTACCATCCCCGACTCATTAAAGAAAGATGCAGATATAGTGGTAAGAGAAGAAATAATAAAATTCACCATCAAGGATTTCAACAGTGCACGATATGATGTACACCAGGTAATTACCATTTTAAATGAACAGGGTAAAAGGTATTTAAATTTCAACGAGTTTTCCTACGAATTCAGGGTATTGGACGACGCTGAAATAAAAGTGTACGATGCATTGGGGGTTAAGAAAAACACGTTCTCAAAAAGAGACATGACTTCTTTAAATTATGGCGAAGGCCTTGTACCGGAAGGGAAACTGACTTATTTTAATGTTTCTCCACCCGGCTATCCGGTAACTGTTGAAATTAATTACAGTATAAAATACAAAGGCTTATTCAATTACCCCGGCAACTATTTTCAACACTCAAACCAATCTGTTCAACGGGCAGTTTTTGATGTGGAAGTACCTGTAGATTTATCCCTGCGGTACAAAATTCTGAATTGTAATTACAATCCGGATATTACCAGGTCGGGTAATAAAGATATGTATCACTGGGAAGTAAAAAATTTACGGGCTTTTAAAACAGAAAAACACATTGGCTCAACAGATAATTACCTGCCACAGGTTTTACTTGGGCCAAACAAATTTCAGCTGGATGAGTATGATGGCGATATGACCAGTTGGAAAAATTTTGGAGATTGGTATAAAAAAGTTTACCTCAAAACATCTGAATTGCCCGAAGACAGGAAATTGTTTTATGCTGATCTGGTTAAAGATGCAAAAACAGATGCAGGCAAAGCAAGAATATTATACAATTACCTGCAGAATAATATGCGGTATGTAAGCATACAACTGGGTATTGGCGGTTTAAAACCCTTTTCTGCCAGTTTTGTAGACAATAAAAAATATGGTGATTGCAAAGCGTTGAGTAATTATTTAAAATCGGCATTGGATGCTGTTGGTGTAAAATCGAATGTGGTGATAATAGAAGGTGGAACAACTCCCGGTATTGTACTGGAAGATTTTCCTGCTCATTACTTCAATCATGTTATACTCTGTATTCCGCAACCCAAAGATAGTATCTGGCTGGAGTGTACCAGTACTACATTACCCTTTGCCCAACTTGGTCCCTTTACAGAAAACCGCAAAGCCATGATGGTTACTGATGATGGAGGTGTGCTGGTAAATACACCAATCAGTAAGTATGTAGACAATACCCAAAGTATACATACTATTATTGAAGTAAATGAGGATGGCGGAGCAAAAGTAAAAACTTCCTGTTCTTTAATTGGAGAAGACAGAAATCAACTACTGATGTACTATCATGATTTGCAGGAAGATGAAAAAAGGAAATTCTTCATCACCAATATGGAATGGAAGCAACCAGATAATTTCGAGATCAGCAATTCAAAAGACAAAGCAAATCCTTACCTGGTTTCTGCAACGATGGATTATGAAAAGATTTATTCCTTTAGTGCAGGCAGCAAACTTTTTTTTGAACCAAGGTTGTACCCCATTTTTGATGAAGAGGTACCGGAATATGAAAAACGCATCAGGGATTATTATTTTACCTGCCCTTATCAGGCAATAGATACAACGGTGTATAAATTTCCCACTGGGTTTACTGCCGAAAATATTCCTAAAAATAAATTGGTAGATTTTCCTTTTGCACATTATACCTGTAATTATAATTGGGATGCAGCCACACGAACGCTTACTGCCATAACATTACTGCAAATTAAAGACCGTGTAATTAAAGCAGCCGACTACACAAAACTGGTTGACTTTAAAAAGCAGGTACTGGCAGATATGAATGAAAAAATTGTAATGAAGAAATAAACAAATCGGAGTTTAAAACAAGAATTGAGTAGAAGAGATGATACTAAAACAAAGCTATACAAAGCATTTACTGTTATTCTTTACGCTACTGGCATTTAACAATTTCAGTTTGGCACAAACGGTTATTGAGGAGAAGCAGGAAAATGATACAAATAAAATATTTACTAAGGTGGATGTAGAAGCAGCTTTTGAAGGAGGAGCCGAAGCCTGGAAAAAATTTCTACGTAAGAACCTGAAAGCTGGAGAGCTGATTGACAATGGTGCAAAACCCGGCATGTATAAAGTAATTGTCAGGTTTATTGTAAGTAAGGATGGAAGTATTAGTGATGTGCACTGTACAGAAGATCCTGGTTTTGGTTCATGTGAGGAATCTATACGTGTAATAAAAAAGACCCCAAACTGGGTACCGGCTTTAATTAACGGAAATAAAGTAAACGCATATCATTCCCAGGTTTTTACCTATGCTGTTGAAAAGCCGTTTTAAGGCCTATACATCGTATTTATTTTTTTTGATATTGTAATCTGGTCATCCTACTTTTACCTCGGTACAAGTCAAACCTTAACCAAAACAAACCAGTTGGCAACTGTCAGCTATCGGCTGCAGGCCATTATTCAGTATAATAAATACGTAAACGCTATGCTTAAAAAATTATTTTTTTTCCTGTTCCTTTCTCTTGCGTTGGCAGGCTGCAAAAAAAATTCCGGTGATGTTGATGCAATAGTTGAAAAGCCTTCTATCAGCACCAACCCGGCAACAGACCTTACCAGCAGCACCGTTGTATGTGGCGGCACCATTACTAACAACGGACCTGTTAATGTGTTGGTTTCCGGCCTCTGCTGGTCCACTACAGCCAACCCAAACATTACCAACCTGCGTACAACAGGCAGTACCACTATCGGAACATTCTCTAATAACCTGGTTGGCCTTACACCCAATACCACCTACTATATCAGGGCGTATTTAACTACGCTTTCGGATACCATCTATGGCAGCCAGGTATCTATCACTACACCCCAAAAACACATTTACATTTCCGGGTTCGAGATCAACAGCAACAGGTACATTGCCCGGTATTGGAAAGATGGAGTAGCCATCGTGTTAACCAACGGAACACAGGATGCCGAAGCTTCCTCCATTTATGCCGTTGGCAACGATGTGTATGTAGCCGGCTACGAAAGTAATGGCACTAAAAAAATAGCAAAACTGTGGAAGAATGGTGTGGCCACAAACCTGAGCAACGGCACCACCGATGCTGTGGCGAATGCTGTAGTTGTAAACAACAATAATTTGTATGTGGCCGGGTACGAAACCAACGGGTCTAATAAAAAAGTTGCTAAGCTATGGAAGAACGGTGTGGCCCAAAACATTACCGACGGAAACTTTGATGCACAGATCGCAGCCATAGCCGTTAAGAACGATAAGGTATATCTTACCGGGTATGAAGCAGATGGTGCGGCCGGCTACCGGGGTAAATATTGGATAGATGGCGTACCAACAGTGGTGAACAGCGCCAATACCCAGGGATTTGGCAGCGCCATCGCACTCTCGGGAAACGATGTATATGTTGCCGGAACCATCTCTGCAGGTTTTGCAAACAATTACGTAATGCTTTGGAAAAACGGGCAGCAGGTAGCGATAGACCAGGGTAACTTCTTTTTTGGGGTCGGCACAGGCGTAAGCGTATTTGGAAATGATGTACATGTATGCGGTTCCACCAACGATTCCGGAGCTTCCTGGTGGAAGAACGGAACAGCAACTTCTTTAACTGGTACCTATACCAGCAAAGCTAAAGCAATACAGGTGGTTGGTGGTATTGTGTATGTTGCCGGGGCCATCACCAACGGTACCTCCCCTGCTTATTGGGTTGACGGGGTTCTGGTAGGTTTACCTAAAACGGCACCCTATTCAACTACTACAGCAATATTTGTTCAGTAAGTGACTGCCTGGTTTGCCTTTTTTATCGCCATGGAGATTATACAGTTAGAGCCTTCAATTGTATGAGAAGGCTAGGCACAGATACGCTGTCGCACAAAGCTATGCTGAATATCTGCGCCAGAGAGGGAACTGGCCGATATGAATGAAAAAATTGTGATGAAGAAAGAGTGAATTATTTTATAGCGTTTTGCTTCATTTTACTTAAAAATGAAAAAAGTTCATTCATTGTTTTGATGTCTTCCACAACCAGAATTCCATTCTTGCCAACCTGTTTTAATTTGCCTTTGTTGGTACCGTTTTGTAAAAATAAAAGTATGCCGTTAAAAATATCGCTTTGAAAATAGGGCGAGTCAGGATTACTTACAAAGAAACATTTGAGTGTGTTATTCTTTACAAAAAGTTTTTCAAAACCCAGTTCCACAGCTATTCTGCGGCAGCGTACAGTTGTAAATAAATCTTCTACCTGCGCCGGTATCGGTCCAAAACGATCTCCCATTTCTGCATGAAAAGCAACCAGGTCTTCTTCGTTCTCACAATTATCCAAACGGCTGTAAAGGGTCAGTCTTTCGGTAATACTTTCAACATAACTGTCGGGTATTAAAATTTCCAGGTCGGTATCAATACTGCAATCAGTAACAAAATCATCCTGCTGTGCAATTTCTTCCTTGTATAATTCTTTAAACTCGGTACGTTTTAATTCACGTACGGCTTCATCTAATATTTTATGATACATTTCAAAACCAATCTCGGCAATAAAACCGCTTTGCTCGCCGCCGAGCATATTGCCAGCGCCACGTATGTCAAGGTCTCTCATCGCAATCTGAAAACCACTTCCTAAGTCGCTGTATTGTTCTAAAGTAGATAAACGTTTTCTGCTATCGGGCGGCAAAGTGCTCATCGGCGGAGCCAGCAAATAGCAGAATGCTTTTTTATTACTGCGGCCAACCCTTCCCCGAAGTTGGTGTAAGTCACTTAAACCAAATTGATGTGCATTGTTTACAATGATGGTGTTTACATTCGGAATATCAACACCACTCTCCACAATATTGGTACAAACCAGCACATCGTATTTCTTATCCATAAAATCGAGGATGGTATCTTCCAGGTCATCGCCGTCCATTTGCCCATGTGCATATGCTATGCTAATGTCTGGACAAAGACCTTGTATAAAACCTTTCATCTCGGCCAAACCCTTTACCCGGTTGTGTATAAAGAAAACCTGTCCGCCTCTTTCTGTTTCATAATAAATAATATCACGTATGGCATCTTCATTAAAAACCATTACTTCGGTTTGTATAGGTTGCCGGTTTGGTGGCGGTGTATTAATGATGCTAAGATCTCTGGCGCCCATCAAACTGAATTGCAATGTTCTTGGAATGGGCGTTGCGGTAAGCGTTAAAGAATCAACGGTAGTTCTTAGTTGTTTTAATTTTTCTTTTGCTGCCACACCAAATTTCTGTTCCTCATCAATAATCATAATGCCCAGATCTTTAAACTTTACATCTTTGCTAAGCAATGCATGGGTACCGATGATGATATCAATTTTTCCTTCGGCAACTTTAAGTAAAGTTTCTTTTCTTTCTTTTGCCGATTTAAAACGGTTTATAAAATCAACCGTTACCGGAAAATCTTTTAACCGTTCACCAAATGTTTTATAATGTTGATAGGCAAGGATGGTTGTTGGCACCAGCACGGCTGCTTGTTTTCCATCGCAGCATGTTTTAAATGCTGCACGTATGGCAATTTCGGTTTTACCAAAACCAACATCACCACAAACCAGCCTGTCCATCGGCGATGGTTTTTCCATATCACGTTTTACATCTTCGGTTGCCTTGCCCTGATCGGGCGTGTCTTCATAAATAAAACTGGCTTCCAGTTCGGTTTGCATGTAATTATCCGGCTGGTGTGCAAAGCCTTCACGGCTTTTGCGTTCGGCATATAATTTTATAAGATCGGTTGCAATATCTTTTACCTGTCGCTTGGTTTTGTCTTTCAGTTTGTTCCATACATCGCTGCCAAGCTTGTTCATTTTTGGCACGGTTCCTTCCTTGCCGCTGTACTTGCCAATTTTATGTAAAGAAGAAATGTTTACATACAACAGGTCGCCATCTTTGTATTGAATGCGTACAGCTTCCTGCATTCTTCCATTGGCTTCAATCTTTTGTAAACCACTGTACACACCAACCCCATGATCAATATGCGTTACATAATCGCCGGGTTGTAATTCACGCAGCGTTTTTAAAGTAAGGGCTTTGTTCTTACTGAAAGCCTGCTTCACTTTGTATTTATGGTAGCGCTGAAATATCTGGTGATCGGTATAGCAAACGTTTTTCAGATCCTCATCAATAAACCCTTCGTGAATTGAAGTTGGAACAGGAATAACATTTATTTCAGCTTTGAGGTCAGTAAAGATCACATGCAATCTTTCCAACTGTTTTGGATTATCAGCAAACAGGTAAATGTTGTATTTTTTTTCTTCGTACTCTTTTAAATTTTTTATCAGCAGATCAAACTGGCGGTTGAAAGAAGGTTGTTCCTTCGTCGCAAATTCGATCCGTTGTCTGTTGTCCGTTGTCTGTTGTCCGGTGAAACTTGCTTTCGCACCAAACTCAATAATATGACGTTGTTTTATTTCTGATTCTAAAATTGTTGCAGTAACAAAATCAGTTTCATTAATATCTGTTTTTGCTAAATAACTTTCCTCATCATCCTGCAAAGAAGAACTGCTAACCGGATTTTGTTTCAGCAACTCTAAATACAATTGAAGGTCTTCTTCCTGCTGTTCAATTTTATCTTTGATGAAATTCCAGTCTTCGCTCCACACAACCGTATTCTCAGGCAAAAATTCCATGATGGAAACTTTTTCACCGCTGTCAAATTGTGTTTCTACATTTGGTATGATACTTACCTGCAATAATTTTCTTTCGCTCAATTGTGTCTCCGGATCAAAAATGCGGATGCTGTCAACTTCGTTCCCAAATAATTCAATACGGTAAGGTTTTTCATTTCCGAAGGAATATATATCCAAAATACCGCCACGCACTGCAAACTGTCCGGGCTCATACACAAAATCGGTACGGGTAAAACCATAGCCAACAAACTTTTCGTAAATGGCATTGGTATCAATGGTATCGCCTTGTTTTATGGAGATGATATTGGCTGAAAGTGTTTTTGGCAACACCACTTTTTCAAACAATGCTTCGGGGTAAGTTACAATGGCACCAACCCGGTTTTGTCCCAGCGGGTTCGAAAAACGGGTGAGGCACTCGGTTCTTAGCATCACATGGCTGGCATTTAGCAGCCGGTAGTTCTTTTTATTTTTAAAGGAAGAAGGAAAGTAAAAAAGATTGAGGGCACTGGTAATGTTCTCCAAAGTGTTGTGGAAATAGGCAGCTTCTTCGGCATCACGTAATATAATGAGGTGGTTTAATTGAGATGCAGAAGCATGGTTAAAAACAGCTGAAACAATGAATGGTGCTGCACTTCCATGAAGGTTTGAAAGCTGAATTTGTTGGGGTTGGGACGCAGTAATCCTGTCCACTATTTTAAAACAGCGGGGGTCATTTAAATACCCGTTCAACAACATTTCCAGATTCATCTGCGTGGCAAAGATAAGTTGAATAAAAAGAGCGGCCACTTTCTGTTTAATAACTGCAATATACAGGCTGTAAAAACGTTATCAGTAAACCTTATCAACCATTTAATGTATATTTTTGCTGATAAGGGTTATCCAGGCAAAATCCAATGGTAATTTAACCAAATGAAAAAATTCTATTCTTACTGTTTTTACTTGCTGCTTTTATCGGGTTGCTTTACCGCAGCTGCTCAAAATACCGATATACCCGTTCGTTTCGCCGCAGGCAATTTTATTACCGGCAACAATATTCAAAAACAAAGCTTTCAAAAAGAAAACCTGCAGGCTTCTTTTTTTAATAATAATTTTTATGTGCTGGTACAGTTTTCAAAATTACCATCGCTGCAGGTTCAAAAAAATTTAAGAAATGCTGGCTGCAATCTGCAAACATATCTGCCGGGCAATGCTTACCTCGCCACCATAAATAATTCATTTTATTTTTTACAGGCTGGCGCATTTGAAATTATTTCAATAAATAATATTCCGTTGGTTTATAAAAAAGATATTGCTTTTACAAATTTCCAGCAATCAGCCAATAAAGAGAATCAAAAATTAATTGCTGTAAGTTATTACCCATCTGTAAACAAAACAGAAGTAATTACTGAGTTGCAAAGAATAGGCGCATTAGTGCAGCCAACTAAGTATACAGAAGCAGATGTGATTTTTGTACAGGTAGATTTGGATAAAATTGATGCAATAGCCGCATTACCATTTGTAAGTTATGTGAGTATACAAACACTAACTGATAAAGTGCTTAACTATAAAAGTGTTGGCAAACATGCAGTAACCAGTTTGCTTTCTCCTTCCGGAAAAAATTTAAGTGGGAAAGGAATTACAGTGGGTATAGGCGATAATGCAGAAATTGCCACTCAGACTCTTGACTTTACATGCAGGGTTATAAACCGTGTACCTTTTCCTTTCAGTTTTCATGGTATACATGTTTCGGGCACTGTGGCCGGCGCAGGTTTACTTGATCCCAAACACAATGGAATGGCACCCAGGGCAACTATTGTAAGCCAGTACTTCAGTGATATAATTACAACAGCGCCAACTTATGTTGCAGATTATAATATGGTTGTTACCAACAACTCCTACACCAATGCCGACGGTGGTTGCCCCGGTAATGGAGCCTATGATGTGGTAAGTAATTATATTGATAAGCAAATGGGCGACTATGAAAAATTGCTGCACGTTTTTGCAGCCGGTAATGATGGCAACCTCACCTGTTCGCCATATCCCATTAAATATGCAACCATTAAATCGGGTTACCAGGTTGCAAAAAATGTTTTATCTGTTGGTGCATTGGATACGCTTTATGCAGCCGCAGCTTTTAGTAGTCGTGGGCCGGTTAAGGATGGCCGGTTAAAACCCGAAATAATGGCAACAGGTGTTAATGTATTTTCAACAAAGCATTTTTTTTCATACGAAAGAAGCAGTGGTACCAGCATGGCTTCACCAATTGTTGCCGGCGTAGCAACCTTATTAAATGAGCAGTACAGAAAATTTAATGCCGGTGCAGTGCCACAGGCTGCTTTAATAAAAGCAGTGTTGTGCAATACAGCAGAAGACCTTGGTAATCCCGGTCCGGATTTTACTTTTGGCTTTGGAAATTTAAATGCAAGGCGTGCAGCTGAAACAATTGAAAATAACCGCTTTTATTTAAGCACGGTTACTCCGTCATCAAACACAATAACAGTACCTGCAAATGCAAGGCGATTAAAAGTAATGTTGTATTGGGCCGATACAGCTGCTGCACCAAATGCAGCTTCTCAACTAGTAAACGATTTTGATTTAACTGTTGTTGCACCCGGAAATGTTACCCATCTTCCTTTAATTTTGGATGCAACGCCTGCGGGTGTAAATGTAAATGCAGTACCTGGTGTTGACAGAATAAATAATATTGAACAGGTAGTAATTGATAATCCGGTTTCGGGTAATTACATTATTAGTGTAACTGATTTTGTCTTGCCTTATGGCCCGCAGGAATATGTAATAACGTATCAAATTGATACCAATGGAGTAACTGTTGAGTATCCGTTTGGCGAAGAAAAAATAGTATCCGGCCAAGTAGAAACTATCAGGTGGAATGCTTATGGTGATGAGACAAATACTTTTACGCTTGAATATTTTGATGGAACTGCCTGGAACCTGATTGATAATAATGTAGCGGCAAATGCACAGTCTTATAACTGGGTGGTACCGGCAACAGTAAGTAATAATTATTTGGTAAGAGTGAGCAGAAACTCATCTGCTTACACCGACCAAAGTGACCATGATTTTGTGGTGATCGGTCAACCTGTTCTTCAGCCTGTTCTTCCTGCATCATTAACCGTTCCCTGTGATGGGTTTGTGCAACTGGATTGGCCAGCTATTGCCGGTGCAACTTCATACGATATATGGCAGTTGAAAGCCGATACCATGGCTATTATTGGCAATACCACCAGTCTTACATATTTAATTTCGGGCTTAAATAGTACAACTACTTATTGGTTTGGTGTGAGTGCAAAAAACGGAACTGTTAATGGTAGAAGATCTGTATCAAGATCGGTTTTGCCTTCCACAGGTGTTTGTACTTTATCAATATTTGATAAAAATTTAAAAGCGGTTTCTGTGGATGCGCCTATTACTGGCAGGCAGTTTACATCTACAGCATTAACAGCATCGGAACAAATAAGATTTACCATTAAAAATCTGGATGATGTTACAACTGCAGGCGCTTACGATTTGTACTATCAAATCAACGGCGGTGCTGCAATTATGGAAAGTAGTTCAATTGTAATAGCACCACTGGCCACCAGCCAATATACATTTACAACACCAGCCAATTTTTCTTTACCCGGTATTTACACCATAAAAGCGTGGGTTAAAAGAACAGGCGATACACAATTGTTGGATGATACCACAACGGTAACCATAAAACATTTACCCAATGCATTAATAACTTTACCGGTATTGGATGGGTTTGAAAATGCACTGATAAAAGAATATATGCTGAACACAACCGGGCTTGATAGTATTGACCGGGTTGATTTTAAAGCAAACACAACCCGTGGCAGGGCCCGCACTTTTGTAAACACTGGTTTTGCATTAAATGGCAACAGGGCTATAACATTAGATCAGTTTCCATACAATGCAGCCCAAACAACAGATAGTTTGTATATGACCTATAACCTGGGTAACTACATCAGCGGCCAGCAGTTACGGTTAGACTTTTATTATAAGAATCACGGCAACGAAAATAATCCCAACAATAAAGTATGGATACGGGGCAATGACACCAAGGCCTGGGTTTTGGCTTATGATTTAGTTGCCAAGCAGGCAGCGCTTGGCCAATACAAACATGCAGTTATCAATATTAATGATGTGCTGGATACTGTTTTACCGGTACAACCAATCAGCAACAGCTTTCAAATTAAATTCAGCCAGCAGGGCAATACTTCTGCCAATGTGCCTTATCCAATTATTGACCAGGATGATGGATATACTTTTGATGATGTGGGTATTAAAGAAGTGTTGAATGATATTGGTATTACCCGTATTATTTCACCTGTTGTTTCTGGTTGTGGCAGTGCTGGTAGCCAGCCTGTATCATTCGAAATTAAAAATTACAGCACCAATACATTTACCAACGTACTCGTATATTATAATGTAAATGGCAGCAGCACGGTAATGGAAACCATTGCATCATTACCACCGGGTATTACAACACATACATTTGTTTTACCCGAAAATCTTTTAGCTGATACCGATTATAATTTTAATTTCTGGATAAATGAACCAACAGATAATTACAGCAGTAACGACAGTATTTTAAATTATAATTTTCATACAAGCCCGGTCATCAGTACTTTCCCATACCTGGAAGGATTTGAAACTGGTACAGCAAACTGGTACAGTAGGGGTCAAAACAATAGTTGGCAATGGGGTACACCTGTAAAAACCATCATTAATAAAGCAGCTAATGGTACAAAAGCCTGGGTAACTAATTTAAACGGCAGCTATAACACCAACGAAATTTCTTACCTCTATTCTCCTTGTTTTAATTTGAGCGGCTTAACCCAACCGGTACTATCCTTCAGCCATATTTTTAGGATTGAAGATGGCACGCCGGCCGATTATAACTGGGTTGAATATTCTGTAAACGGTGGTATAACCTGGAGTCGTCTCGGTACAAATGGCGGTGGTGGTACAAACTGGTATAACGACCCAACGGGAAAACATCAATGGCGCAATTCATTAACCACCTGGCATGTGGCCAGTTTTAATATTCCACCTACAAACAATATTGTACGTTTTCGAATTGTATTTACCAGCGATCTTGGTTTAAACATGGAAGGTGTTGGTATTGATGATATTCATGTGTTTGATAAAGCGGCTATCTATAACAGTGTGCCGCTTACGGGCATTACTCAGTCGGTAAGTGGCAGCAGCTGGATTCATTTTAATTCCGGTGCAACCCGTGTGGCCTCTATCCATGCAAACGGAAATAATCTGGGTAGCACAACAGTAGATGTATATCCTTACACAGGTACGGTAAGGGTTGCCAACAACCAGTATTATGTAAACAGGAATATTGTTATACGCCCCACAACTCAGCCAGTTAACTATGTAAGTGTGCGGTTTTATTTTACAGATGAAGAAGCCAAGAGTTTACTGACGGCTACGGGTTGTGGTGGCTGTAGTAAACCTAAAGATCCATACGAGCTGGGAGTTACTAAATTCAGCGGCCTGGCGGCACAGGAAAATGGAACACTTGCAGATAATGCAGGCGGCGTTCACTCATTTATTTTACCAGCCAATACAGAAATTATCCCTTATGATAATGGCTACTATGCCGAGTTTCCGGTAAACAGTTTCAGTGAATTTTGGTTAAACAACGGCGGGGTGAATGGCACACAATCTTTACCGGTAAATCTGTTGAGTTTTGAAGCTGTTAAGCAAATAAAAAAGGTTTTATTGCAATGGACAACTGACAATGAATTGAATGCAGATAAATATATTGTAGAGCGAAGTGCAGATGGTATTAACTATACCGCTATCGGTAATGTGCCGGCTTATAATAATAGTAATAAAAATAATTACAGCTTTACCGATCTGCAACCTTTAAGAGGTTTAAATTTTTATCGTTTAAAGATGACAGATTTGGATGGAAGCTTCCGAAATTCGCCGGTAAGAAAAGTTAATTTTGATAAAACCGGTGATGATTTCAGTATTTATCCAAACCCGGTTACCCATAACAAATTATTTGTTTCATCAACCGGAAAAATAACCAGCGCTGTACTTTATGATGTTGTAGGTCGGATGGTAAAATTATATACCCTCAGCAACAGGAGCAACACACTGGATGTTGGCGGCATTGTAAAAGGAACCTATCAACTTAAAGTTTTTACTGCAAATGCAACGCACACTGAGAAAATAATTATTCAGTAACACAATTAATAATAAAAGCAAGGCTTCCGTAATTTCTTTTTGCGGAAGCTTTTTTATTTTATTTCTTAGTAACTTTCCGCAAACATAAAAAATGGCTTTATTACCGTGGCGCACCGGAAAAGTAATCCGCATAGAAGATGAAACAAGTACCACAAAAAAATTCTGGATTGAAGTACCTGAATTGACCAGTTTTGAATTTATTCCCGGCCAGTTTGTAACATTCGATTTACCTATTCATGAAAAAGCAAACAAACGTTTACGCAGTTACTCCATAGCCTCCTGGCCCGATGGTACAAATATTTTTGAACTCATCATTGTGTTGGATTTAAAAGGTGCAGGAACTAATTATCTTTTTGAAGAAGTGCATGTTGGTTCGGTGCTAAGTTTCAGAGGGGCGCAGGGTGTCTTTACTTTAAAAGAACCGTTGGATAAAGACCTGTTCCTGATTTGCACGGGTACCGGAATTGCGCCATTCCGCAGTATGATTCATCATATTAAAAACCACCATATCCCACATAAAAATATATACCTGATTTTTGGATGCCGCACAAAAAATACCCTGTTGTATTTTGAAGAAATGAAAAATCTGGCTGCGTCTGTTGAAGGCTTTAAATATATTCCGGTATTATCAAGAGAGCAGTGGGAAGTCCATACAGGCTATGTGCATGCCGTGTATGAAGAATTGTGTATAGAAAGAAAACCTGCAAATTTTTTGTTGTGTGGATGGAGAGGCATGATTGATGAAGCAAAAAAAAGGATACTGGATATGGGATACGACAGCAAGGATATTCACCTGGAAATTTACGGATAAGCTGCAGACAGAATAAATACAAAAGAGATTATGATTTTAATCAGCAAAGCAAATGATTAAAACGATAAATGCCATTTGATTTAAAATAGACATTTCTTCCTTAACTTGTATCATTAAAGTATTTCAATAATTCAGTTTCTATGGGTGCATCTTCCATGATTGTTTTGATTGTTGCAGCGCTGGCATTTTCTTCAATTGCAGTTTTAGTTGCAAGGTTTGTTACAAAATTTACAAAAAATCCGCAAAAGGGTCAACCTTACGAATGTGGTATTCCAACAACAGGTAAAACCTGGATACAGCTGAATGTTGGCTACTATTTATTTGCATTGATATTTTTAATTTTTGATGTAGAGTTGATATTTATTTTTCCATGGGCTGTGGTAGCCAAATCAGTAGGATGGGTTGCGTTGGTAGAAATTATTATTTTCTTTTTCATTTTATTTATGGGATTTTTATACGCACATAAAAAAGGTGCGTTGAAGTGGAAGTAACGCCCCCTCTGAACTACGTTCTTTCCCTGGCGGGAACCCCGAAGGGGGAGGAAATCTGGGAGATTGAAGAGGAGATTGATTTGAATTAGTATAAAATAAAATAGACACTGTCCGAGATAATGAACGACACTTCAAATAACTCCGAGTCTTTTAAAGCCCCTCCTTCGGAGGGGTTTGGGGAGGCTTCTTTCCCGGGACAGATACAAGAGATCCCCGGCGGAGGTATTGTTTTAAGCAAACTGGATGATGTGATCAACTGGGCCAGGTCTAATTCTTTATGGCCACTAACTTTTGCTACCAGTTGTTGTGGTATTGAAATGATGGCTGTTGCTTCTGCCAAATACGATTTCTCCAGGTTTGGTTTTGAAGTGGCACGGGCCTCGCCACGCCAGGCAGATGTTATTATTATTGCAGGCACTATCGTTAATAAAATGGGCCCCGTTTTAAAAAGATTGTACGATCAGATGGCCGACCCGAAATATGTAATTGCCATGGGTGCCTGCGCTATTAGCGGTGGCCCGTTCTTTTATAATACTTATTCTGTAGTAAAGGGTGCCGATCATATAATACCTGTTGATGTGTATGTAGCCGGTTGCCCACCAAGGCCCGAAGCTTTGTTGCATGCACTGATTAGTTTACAGGAAAAAATAAAAGCTGGTTTGACAAGAGAACAAATTAAAACCGGCAAAGAATAATTATGTTGAACGAAGAGTTGAAAACCAAAATAACCGAACTGCTTGCTGCAGCCACTTTTGATGAAACTGGCGAGTGGCTTACTATTTTCATTGAACCAAAAGAATGGTTACCATTTGCACAACAACTTCGCCATGAAGAAAGCTTACAATTCGATTATCTTTTCTGTTTAACTTGTATTGATTTTAAGACAAACCTTACCATGGTGTATCATCTTACATCAACAATTTTCCGGCACAATATCGTTATCAAATCTGCGCTTAACAGAGATAGTGCCGAAATAGAATCTGTAAGCCAGATATGGAAAACAGCTGATTTTCATGAACGTGAAGTGTATGAAATGTTTGGAGTTAATTTTTTAAACCATCCCGATCTGCGGTTATTAATATTACCCGATGGATGGGAAGGAAAGAACCCAATGCGGAAAGATTTTGAAGATGCGGTGAATATGATAAAGTTGTAAGGCGGCCCCGGCCCCCTCTATCTCCCCCGAAGGGGGAGGAAATAGAGAAGAACGTAGCCAAGATAAAAGGCGTAATGTATAAATGTATAGAGAAACTGAAATATTAAAAAGTGGTTCACAAGTCTCCCCCACCGGGGGAGATCTAGAGGGGGCTGGCGATCTCATAATCAATGTAGGACCCCAACATCCTGCAACACATGGTGTATTACACCTGGTAATCACAATCAATGGCGAGACTATCAGGAAGGTTGAGCCGCATCTTGGATACATACATCGTTCCATAGAAAAAATGTGTGAGAGCCTTACTTACCGGCAGTTTATTTATGTTACCAGCCGCATGGATTATCTCTCGGCTCACATCAATAACCAGGCCTGTGCATTAACAGTAGAAAAAGGTTTGCAGGTTGAAGTGCCCGAAAGGGCGCAGGTGATACGTGTTATCATGGCCGAGCTTACCAGAATTGCATCGCATGAATTGTGGTGGGGAGCAATGGCCATGGATATTGGTGCTTTTACACCATTCTTTCACGCATTTAGAGAAAGAGAAGCCATTAACGATATTATGGAGAAAACCTGCGGTGCCAGGTTAACGATGAATTATATGGTGCCGGGCGGCGTGATGCAGGAACTGCATCCCGATTTTCAAAAGGAAGTAAAAGCATTCATCACACTTTTTAAATCGAAAGTGCATGAGTATGATGAAATGGTTACGGGCAATATCATTTTTCAAAACCGCATGAAGGGTGTCGGCATTTTGTCAAAGGAAGATGCCATTTCTTTTGGCTGCACGGGCCCAACAGGCAGGGGCAGCGGAGTGAGTTGCGATATCAGAAAATTATATCCTTATGATGCTTACAATAAAGTGCAGTTTGATGAGGTGATTGAAACAGCAGGTGATTCATTGGCCCGTTACATGGTAAGGATAAAAGAACTGCATCAGTCCATATATATAATAGAGCAGTTGATAGATAATATTCCCGAAGGTGATTTTCAGGCAAAAACAAAAGCCGTTTTAAAATTACCCAAAGGAGAGTTTTATACAAGGGTAGAAACAGCAAGAGGAGAATTTGGTGTGTACATTGTTAGTGAAGGTGGCATGACACCTTACCGGATAAAATTCCGTTCACCAGGATTTTCAAATCTTTCTGCCCTTGATCATATGGCCCGAGGAAGTAAACTTGGTGATTTAGTTGCGATGATGGGAACGCTGGATTTGGTGATACCGGATATAGACCGCTAAAGCCCGGGCCCCACCTATCCTCCCCCAAGGGGAGGGAAATCTGGGAGATTGTTGCGAAGATTGAATCAAAGGAGTGCATAACATAATTAAAGCTGAATAAAGAAATTTAGTACAAGAGTGCGACGCCAATGAAGCTGAATAGAATTAAAAAAGTTTGGTTAACAAAAAAAAATAAAACATAATCTTCTCCATTTCCTCTCCGCCAGCTGGCGGAGGAGATAGAGGGGGCTGGGACTTATGCGGAACATATCAAACGCAATTCATAACTGGTTGAACCAAACATTCAATCCAACATGGGCAATGATCATGGAAATGGTCATTGCAGGCATTGCTGTAATCAGTTTGTTTGCTATACTTGGTTTGATTTTGGTATTGATGGAAAGAAGGGTTGCCGCATGGATGCAGATAAGGCTGGGCCCAAACCGTGTTGGCCCAAAAGGTATGTTGCAATCATTGGCAGATACGCTAAAGCTGTTGGTGAAAGAAGGATTGACACCGAACGGTGCCGATAAATTTTTATTCAATCTTGCGCCATTCATTGCAATGATAGTAGCCATGCTGTTAATGGCGCCAATAGCTTTTGCTAAGAATTTTCAATTGTGGGATCTCAATATTGGGGTGTTATATATATCTGCAGTTTCATCCATTATGGTCATCAGTATTTTAATGGCGGGTTGGGCAAGCAATAATAAATATTCATTAATGGGCGCCATGCGTAGCGGTGCACAGATTGTTAGTTATGAATTATCTGCAGGCTTATCTATTCTTACGATAGTTGTTTTGACCGGCAGTTTAAATATTACCGACATCATTAATGCCCAGGCAAACGGCTGGTGGATATTTAAAGGGCATATTCCGGTGATCATTTCGTTTGTCATCTTCATTATTGCAGTAACTGCAGAAACAAACAGAGCGCCTTTTGACCTGGCAGAAGCAGAGTCTGAATTAACTGCAGGCTTTCATACAGAATATTCCGGAATGAAATTCGCCTTGTTCTTTTTAGCCGAATACATTAATGTATTTATTGTGTGTGCCCTGGGTGCTATATTATTTTTAGGTGGATGGATGCCTTTTCATATTGGCCATTGGGAAGCGTTTAATCACGTGATGGATTATATACCGTCGAGTATTTGGTTTTTTGGAAAAACCTTTTTCTTGATTTTTGTGATCATGTGGTTCAGGTGGACTTTTCCACGTTTACGTATTGATCAACTTTTAAATTTAGAATGGAAATATTTATTACCGATCAGCATGTTTAATTTATTATTGGTAACAGCAATTGCGATTTTGGGTTGGCATTTTTAATTACAGGTTTAGAAGGTTTAGAAAGTTTAGAAGTTTAGTCTAAACCTCCTCAACCTTCTAAACTTTCCTAAACTTGGTTAATGTTTATAGTAAAATACATAAAGGATGTTTTCAACGGTGTGAAGTCACTGCTCATCGGCATGCGCCGCACCGGTTATTATTTTACGCATCACAAAGAAATTATTACACAGGAATATCCCGATAACAGGGATACTTTAATACTCCCCGAAAGATTTAAAGGCGAAGTAGTATTGACACATGATGAGAACAATGAACATGCCTGTACAGGTTGTACTGCTTGTGAGCTGGCTTGCCCCAATGCAACTATAAAAATTGTTACCAAATTTGATATTACACCCGAAGGCAAAAAGAAAAAAGCGATTGATAAGTTTGTGTATCACCTGGAGCTTTGTACCATGTGCAATTTGTGTATCATCGCTTGTCCTACAGATGCTATTAAAATGGCGCAAACATTTGAGCACAGTGTTTTTAACAGAAGTGAACTGACAAAAATTTTAAATAAACCCGATTCAAAGATCAGGGAAGGCATAGAATAATGAGTGGATCAACAATCATATTTTATTTACTGGCTGCACTTACTTTGGTGAGTGCGGTGCTGGCTGTTACAACCCGAATGATATTCAGGGCGGCGATCTATTTATTGTTTTCATTGATCGGCATTGCCGGAATTTATTTCTGGCTGCAATACGAATTTATTGCAGCTGTACAAATTGTAGTGTATGTTGGTGGAATTGTTGTGCTTATCATTTTTTCTATTTTTCTTACCCAACAGGCAGGTGAGCAATTGCCTAAGCAAAAATTAGGCAGACAGTTATTTTCGGCACTGGCAGCTTTTTGTGGGCTTGCACTGGTGATGTTGCAACTGGCCCAACATGCTTTTGTTGAAACCGGTAATAAAGCCATTGAACCAACTGTTGCCAATATCGGCACTCAAATGTTGGGTGTTGATAAGGGAGGATATTCATTGCCTTTTGAAGTGGTGAGTATGTTACTGCTGGCAGCATTGATCGGTTGTATTGTAATTGCGGCCCCCTCTGAACTACGTTCTTTCCCTGGCGGGAACCCCAAAGGGGGAGAACAAAACCAAAATTCAAAAAATGAATCAGAATGATTGAACCAGGACTATATCACATGCTTTTCATAAGCACCACACTTTTCTTTATTGGTGTGTATGGTTTTTTTACCAGGCGCAACCTGGTTACCATGCTGATGAGTGTTGAGCTGATACTGAACAGTGTGAACCTGAATTTTATCGCCTTTAATAAATATTTGTGGTACGATAAACTGGATGGTTTGTTCTTTACAATTTTTATTATTGCCATTGCAGCGGCTGAAGCGGCAGTTGCCATTGCCATCATTATAAATTTATACCGCAGTCATAAATCAATTGACGTGGAAAACGCAGAAGAAATGAAGTATTAAAAACCCCCTCCGCCCCCTGAAGGGGGAACTAAGGCAATAGCTCAAAAGTTTTGCTGTAGGCTGATTGTTAGGATGGTAGTTTTTGAAGATGAATATAAATTGAAGTTGAAATGCTTAATTACAAATGTCGAAAATAAATTAAATGCCCGATGCCTCTCCCGATTAATATCGGGAGAACGAGGGTGAGGCCCATGCCAAACGCAACTTACATAGCGCTCATTCCTTTACTGCCACTGGCAGGATTTTTAATGCTTGGAATATTTGGAAGAAAATATTTCAAGAATACTTCCGGCATTATTGGAACAACCCTCTTACTGGTTTCAACAGTACTGGCTTTGTATACAGCTTATGGATATTTCTTTGAGTACGGAAAAGCGGATGGCGTTTATCAAAAATTAGTTCCACTTAAATATACCTGGTTACAATTTTCAGAAGGTGTTTCTATTGATATGGGCATCATACTCGATCCGATATCGGCCATGATGCTGGTGGTAGTAACATTTATTTCTTTGATGGTGCATATTTATAGCCTGGGTTACATGAAAGGTGATGAACGTTTCCCGGTTTATTATGCCTTCCTCGGCCTGTTTACTTTTTCTATGCTGGGACTCGTTGTTTCCTCAAACATTTTCCAGATATATATATTCTGGGAACTGGTAGGCGTTTCTTCTTTCTTATTAATAGGATATTATTACGATAAACCAAGTGCTGTTGCTGCTTGTAAAAAAGCATTCATCGTAACACGTTTTGCCGATGTTGGATTTTTGATTGGCATATTGATCTTGTCATTTCATTCCGGCACGCTTGACTTTAATACATTGATCACAACATTAACCTCACCTGAAACTGCAGGGTATAAAAGTGCTGCCGCTGCATCTTTCATCGGTGTATCTGCATTAACCTGGGGATTGGTTTTAGTATTTATTGGTGGTGCTGGCAAGAGTGCCATGTTTCCGTTGCATATCTGGTTGCCCGATGCAATGGAAGGCCCAACGCCGATTTCAGCGTTGATACATGCAGCAACCATGGTTGTGGCTGGTGTGTTTTTAGTAGCAAGATTATTTCCTGTGTTTGCCATCTCATCTCCCAATGCATTAAGCATGGTTGGTTATGTTGGCGCCATCTCTGCATTGATTGCAGCAGTTATTGCCTGCACACAAACAGATATTAAAAGAGTGCTTGCCTATTCCACCATGAGCCAGATTGGTTATATGATGTTTGCATTGGGTGTTTCAAAATATGGAGGAGAAGAAGGGCTGGGTTATACAGCCTCCATGTTTCATTTGTTTACACATGCCATGTTCAAAGCATTATTGTTCTTAGGCGCAGGGGCAGTTATACATTATATACATAGCAACGAAATGAAAGACATGGGCGGCCTCAGAAAATATTTACCCATCACACACATCACATTTTTAATTGCCTGCCTGGCCATTGCAGGTGTACCGCCATTTGCAGGTTTTTTTAGTAAAGAAGAAATTTTATTGGCAGCTTATCAGCATAACCCAACTATTTACTGGATAGCATTGATCACATCAGGCTTAACGGCTTTTTATATGTTCCGTCTATACTTTAATATTTTCTGGAACAAAGAAGCTCATGAGCATGGAAAAGTACTGGAAAATCCGAATGCTGCGGCTCCCTCTCTTTTGGAGAGGGCGGGGGGTGAGGCCCATAAAGGCGAAGGCGGTTTTGCGATGATGATGCCGTTGATTTTATTAGCCATTGGTGCTGCGGTTGCTGGATTTATTCCTTTAGGGCATTTTGTTAGTTCCGATGGAAAAAGACTGGAGACAGCATTTCACCTGCAGTTTTCAATAGCACCTGTTGCATTGGGACTGGCTGGTATTTTTATTGCTATGTGGATGTATAAAACAGAAAATAGCAAACCCGAAAAGTTTGCAGCATCGCTGAGCGGACTTTATAAAGCAGCGTACCATAAATTTTATATTGATGAAATTTATTTGTTCATCACACAAAAAATAATTTTTAATTTAATTGGAAGACCCGCTGCGTGGATAGATAAAAATATTGTGGATGGATTGGTGAATGCAACCGGTAACAGCACAAAAGATATTTCAGAAATAATAAAAGGGTTTCAGTCGGGTAAGGTTCAGCAATATGCCATTTACTTTTTGGTAAGTGTAATTGGACTGGCTTTACTGTTTATTTATTGGTGGAAGTAGAAATTTGATTTAATAACAAAGCATGAATTTATCGTTACTGATATTATTGCCATTACTGACTGCTGTAGCTGTGTTGCTGATGCGTAATGCCAAACAGGTTAAAGTGGCAGCATTGGCCGGTGCAACAGCACAGTTTGTTCTGGCTTTTGTTTTACTCTTTACTTATTATAAAGAGCGGGCAACAGGTAATGCGGCACAAATGCTGTTTGAGCAACGGTACAACTGGTTTCCTTCCTGGCATATCAGTTTTCATTTGGGGGTGGATGGCATTTCGGTGGCGATGATCTTATTAACCGCATTTGTTGTTATTGCCGGTGTGTTAGTTTCCTGGAACGTAACTAAAATGGCAAAGGAATTTTATTTCCTGCTCATTTTATTAAGCCTGGGTGCGTATGGATTTTTTATTTCACTCGACCTGTTTATTTTGTTCTTCTTTTTGGAAATTGCCGTAATTCCAAAATATTTGCTCATCGGTATCTGGGGAAGCGGCAAAAAAGAATACGCTGCCAATAAACTGGCACTGATGTTAATGGCTGGCTCTGCTCTGGTGTTGGTTGGTTTGCTGGGAATTTATTTTTCAAATACCCTACATAGTTTCGATCTTCTGGAACTTGCACTGCTTAATATTCCTATACAAACACAGATGATCTGTTTTCCATTATTGTTTGTAGGCTTTGGTGTGTTTACAGCATTGTTTCCTTTTCATACATGGGTGCCCGATGGTCACTCTTCTGCACCAACAGCGGGTTCTATGTTCCTTGCAGGTATTTCTATGAAATTGGGCGGCTACGGTTGTTTGCGTGTGGCAACTTACATCATGCCTGAAGGTGCAAAAGAATATGCAACCATTATTATTGTACTTTCTGTAATAGCAATTTTATATGGCGCCTTCGCTACCATGATGCAGAAGGATCTGAAATATATCAATGCTTATTCTTCCGTAAGCCATTGCGGGTTTGTTTTGCTGGGTATTGGTATGTTAACCAAAACCTCCATGACCGGTGCCGTAATGCAAATGGTTTCGCATGGTTTAATGACGGCCCTTTTCTTTGCCGTTATCGGCATGATATACGAACGTACACATACCAGGCAGGTGAGTGAAATGGGTGGATTATTAAAGCGAATGCCTTTTATCATTTCTATTTTATTTATTGTTGGTTTGTGTTCGCTGGGGTTACCGGGACTGAGTGGTTTTGTGGCAGAGATGACGGTGTTCATGGGTTCCTGGCAACATCCCGATACATTCCGAAGAGTGGCAACCATACTGGCCTGCCTTTCAATTGTGGTAACAGCCGTTTATATTTTACGGGCTGTTGCAAAAACGGCAATGGGCCCGTTAAAAGAAGGTTTTGAAAGTTTAAGTGATGCAACCTGGAATGAAAAACTGGCTGCATTGATTTTGATTGCCGGAATTTTAGCGATTGGTATTGCACCTTTCTGGCTGAATGACCTGATCAGTCCGGGGGCAGAAGTAATTATGCAAAAATTATCCCGATAATTAAATAAACCTATAAGGTTTTTAAAACCTTATAGGTTTAAAACGAAAACTGATGAATGAAATGTTCACTTTAATGAAGCCTGAACTGGTAATAACCGGTATCATTTTTCTGCTCCTGTTTATTAAATTAGGCAAGGGCTTAAAAAATGAAACCATGTTATTGGTGATACAGGTTTTGCTATTGCTGAATTTTATTGCAGGATTTTTCTTTAATGCCGAAGGAACATTGTTTGATGGTATGTATCTCACCACAAACATGATTGTGCTGCAAAAAAATATTTTAAACCTGGGTGTTTATCTCATCTCTTTATTATTTGCCGGTTGGTTAAAAAAATCGGAGCATATGCCTGAATTTTTTATGATCATGTTATCAGCCATGCTCGGTATGTTCTTCCTCATTTCAAGTGGTAATTTGCTGATGTTCTTTTTAGCACTGGAACTGGCTACTATTCCTGTTGCGGCCATGGCCAATTTTGATCTGGATAAAAAAAGATCATCAGAAGCTGCTATGAAAATGATACTTTCATCAGCTTTCTCTTCCGGTATTTTGCTGTTTGGTATTTCTTTATTGTATGGTGCAACCGGTACTATCAGTTTTGCAGAATTACCACAACAGATCAATGGAAGCCCGTTGCAGGTTTTGGCCCTGGTGTTTTTGTTTTCGGCTTTTGCATTTAAATTATCCATTGTGCCCTTTCATTTATGGACGGCAGATGTTTATGAAGGTGCCCCGATAGCAACCACTTCATTTCTGTCGGTAATATCAAAAGGCGCAGTTGCTTTTATCTTCATGGCTACTTTATACAAGGTATTTCAAAACATGCAGGGCATTTGGTACAATATGGTAATGATCTTAGCCATTGCCACCATGATCATTGGTAACCTGTTTGCATTGCGGCAACAAAATATAAAACGATTCCTTGCTTTTTCTTCTATTGCACAGGTTGGCTTTATTCTGGTAGGCATCAGCAGCAGTAATTTAATAGTAGGTACAACTTCGGTTGTGTATTTTATTCTGATCTATGTTTTTTCCAACCTGGCTGCATTTGGTGTGGCTGCAGCCATTGCAGAACAAACTAACAGAGAAAATATTGATGATTATAAAGGCCTGTATCAAACCAACCCATTTTTAAGTTGGGTGCTTGCACTGGCATTATTTTCATTGGCCGGCATTCCACCTACAGCAGGCTTTTTCGGTAAATTATTTTTGCTTACTGCCGGTGCAGCAAAAGGAAGTTACCTGTTTATTATTATTGCAGCACTCAACATGATCATCTCTTTGTATTATTATTTACGGGTTATCAGGTCGGTGTTTATGGAGAAAAATGACCAGCCGCTCGAAAAAATAAAAATTGAACCATCTGCAAAACTTGGATTGGTGATTTGTGCAGCAGGTATTATTTTGGTTGGTTTGTTGAGTTGGATCTATGATTACATTCAATCAATGGTTTAAAAGGATGCATTTAAAACTAAACCTTCTAAACCTTCTAAACTTTTCTCATGGCTATAAATAAAAATCACGAATTTGAAGAACTGGATGGCATTAAATGTGGCATCGTGGAAAAGAATGTGTTGCCTGAAAGAGTCGCCTTCTTAAAAAAAATACTGGAGTATAATAAATTTACAGTGGTGGTTGTTCCATCTCCACCGCCAAAAGTCGCTGCTGTCCCGATAGCTATCGGGATTGTTAAAGTTGCAGAGGGGGAAGAAGCTCCGGCACTTGTAGAACCTACTCCGGTTATTACACCTGAGACTTTCACAGTTGGCGTTACTGATTATACTTTCAATACCATCAATGCAATTTTTGGCCGGTTATTAAAAACTCCTGATGGGCATGTGGTTACTATGGCTTACTGGCAACAAAAAGAAAATGTAAGTCATGATGAGGTTCCTTATTATGAGGATGTAAACTAGCACCATTTCAATTTTAGGATAATTTTTAGTTTTACAAGAGTAATTTTCATCAATGAAACAACTGCTCTGCTTTTCACTTTTTTCTGTTTTCTTTTTTTCTTCCCAATCACAGGATATGGCATTTACACTGCAAGGTAAACTTCAGCAGCCTTCATCTGTCTCTACACTTTTAATTGCTTATCCAAAAATGCATATGGATAGCGTTCCTATTCAGGCCGATGGAAGCTTCATGTATTCAGGTAACTTTTCTGAACCAGGAGGAATGCAAATTGGAACAAGAACAAGTGCAGTAATAATCTGGCTTGACGGCGGCTTAAAAAATGTATATCTATCAGAGAAACCAAACCGAAATGGTAAAGTAGTATTAACTGTTGATTCTGTTCTTGGATCGGAGGATACTTATTTATATTACTATACCCTTTTACCAGGACGAATAAAAATTGATGACCCTATAATAAGTAAGTATCGTAAAGCTTACTCACTTGAGGAAGCCCGGGCATTTCTAGATAGTTTGAGTGAAGCAAGAAAACCCATTCGAGATAGTTTATACAGAGTTAATTCATTTAGAGAAATCGACAGCGTTTTTAAAATAAGGCCTGATTCTAAAGTTCTCCCTTGGTTAATCAGATTTTATGCACCGGCTCTTGAAATGGAGCTTATGCAGGAGCTTTATTATAGATTAAATACAGAACAGCAGCAATCAGAATCAGGTAAAAGCCTGTTAAGTGAACTCAATAAACTGCAACTTTTAAAACCAGGAAATATTTTCGAAGATTTCACGATGAAAAATGATCATGGCAAGAAGTTTAAATTCAGTTCTTTGAAAAGTAAATATGTTCTGATTGATTTTTGGGCAAGCTGGTGTGGACCATGCAGGGGTAATCATCCTTTTTTGCGTGAATCATATTTAAGAACAAAACAGTTCGGGCTCAAGATAATCAGTATTTCTTTAGATGAGGATAGGCAACAATGGCTGGAAGCAATTAAACAGGATAAGCTCGAATGGATAAATGTCAGCGATCTAAAAGGACGAAATAATACGATGGCGCTCAAATATAAGATCACCGGTATACCTTCTTCAGTGTTATTGGATGAAAACAGAAAAATAATATTGGTGAATCCAACCCCTGCTCAACTAACCGATTTTTTAACAAGCCTCCGTTGAAGAATGCGATGATTAACTGATCTTTTCCAACACCAAATTCTTAACATCACTCAACGCAATCCTCTCCTGCACCATCGTATCCCTGTACCGAATGGTTACGGTATTATCTTCTTTGGTTTGATGATCAATGGTTACACAAAACGGTGTACCGATTGCATCCATTCTTCTATAGCGTTTTCCAATTGCATCCTTCTCTTCATAAAAAGACATAAAGCTGCTTTTGCAATCATCCATCAATTGTTTTGCAATTTCGGGCAGGCCATCCTTTTTTAATAAAGGAAGAATGGCCAGTTTGGTAGGTGCTATCATTGCAGGAATTTTTAAAACCACACGGCTATCTTCGGTACCATCTTCTTTCAACCATTTTTCTTCGGCATAGGCCAAGCTGATGATGGTAAGAAATAAACGATCTAAGCCAACAGAGGTTTCTACAACAAATGGAGTATAGTTTCCGTAAGGTTTATTTGTTGCGGCATCAATATCGTTATCAAAATACTGAATTTTTTTTCTGCTGTATTCCTGGTGTTGTTTTAAATCAAAGTCGGTACGGCTGTGAATACCTTCCAGCTCTTTCCAGCCAAAAGGAAATTCAAATTCAATATCCATGGCCGCATCTGCATAATGTGCCAGCTTTACGTGATCATGAAAACGTAATTTCTCTGCAGGAATACCTAAACTCTGGTGCCATTTTATTCTTTCTTCCGACCAGAAATTATACCATTCCATTTGTGTGCCAGGGCGAATAAAGAACTGCATTTCCATCTGTTCAAATTCTCTCATTCTAAAAATAAACTGGCGTGCAACAATTTCATTTCTGAAAGCCTTGCCGGTTTGTGCAATACCAAAAGGAATTTTCATCCTGCCGGTTTTTTGCACATTTAAAAAGTTTACAAAGATGCCTTGTGCAGTTTCGGGGCGTAGGTACACTTTATTATCATCCGGATTATCGGCTGCCACAGCACCAAACTCTGTAGAGAACATCAGGTTAAACTGGCGTACATCTGTCCAGTTGCAGGTTTTGCTAACAGCGCATTTTATCTTGTTGTCTTCAATTAATTTTTTAAGGCCCGTGTAATCATCTTTGGCCAGCAATGTATCCATTGAAGCAAGGGTTTGTTCTGCCAAATGCTTATTGCCAACTGCCAACTGCTCATCAGCAAAGCCTTCAATCAAATGATCAACCCTGTATCTTTTGTTGCTGTCTTTATTATCAATCATCGGGTCGCTGAAATTATCAACGTGGCCGCTTGCCTTCCAGGTGGTTGGGTGCATAAAAATAGCCGCATCAATGCCCACAATATTGTCGTGCATTTGCGTCATGCTCTTCCACCAGTAATCACGAATGTTCTTTTTTAATTGGGCACCGTTTTGGCCATAGTCATATACAGCCGCCAGACCATCATATATTTCACTTGATTGAAAAATATAACCGTATTCTTTGCAATGGGAAATTAATTCCGTAAAATTGTTTGTTTCGTTTGCCATAAGGCTGCAAAAGTAAGGCAAATCTTAAAATATTTTGCGAAGGGTTTATGCAGCAAGATGAATTACAGTGCCTGCAACCCTCTATCTTTGGGTTTTAATCACCCCAAGAAGAAGGATTTATTAAAATGGTAACAGAAGAAAAAATAAAGCAGATAAGAAAGCAATTAAGCAAAGGTGAGCCTGAGGGAGAAATTAAAAACCAGTTGCGCAATGATGGCTATACCGAGGATGAAATAAATACATTATTCTTTAACCTTTATGAAAAAAAGTCAGATTTAAATAAAGTAAAAAGAAGCCAGAATAATAATGCACAACTTTTTAATTTAATTGGAGCTTGTTTTCTTATTGCCGGTATTTCGATGCTGATAATTAATACCTGGCTAACAGCTTATGCAATTCCTCTAATTGTTTTAGGAGCAATCAGTTTATGTGCTAAATATTTTATACCTGCAAAAAAGGAAAAAAAATAAACTGATCATAGTGCCGGGGGTACATCGGGTGTTTTAACTACCGTTTTTACTTCAGGTTGTTGCTGAATAGATTCAGCAGATTCCACTTCAATCTCCTGCACCCATACTGCATAATTGGACGGATAAATTCTTGATCCGGTATGCACTGCATATACATGTGTAAATACGGCCCCAAAATATAAAATCATTGCCGAATAGTATACCCATAACAGCATAACGATAATCGAGCCCGCAGTGCCGTAGGTTGATGAAAGTTTGCTGTGGCCCAGGTAATAACCAATCAGAAATTTACCAAGCATAAAAAGTATAGCGGTAGTTATAGCTCCTGCTCTTACATGTTTCCATTTTATACGGGCATCGGGCAGTACTTTAAATATCATGGCAAAGAGTAATGCTGTAATACCAAATGTGATAATAATATTTACGGCGTACACTACAATAATGGTAAGCTGGGGGAACATGCTGGTTAGCCGGGTGATCAGTATATCCATAAGCCCATTAATAAGCAATGAGACCAGTAACAAAAAACCGAGGCTTATTACAAGTGAAAAGGAAAGCAGCCGGTTGATGAGCATTTTTAAAAAACCCGTTCCTTTTGGTTTGGCTTTTAATTTCCAGATATGATTGATAGAATCCTGTATCTCACTGAATACGCTGGTGGCACCAAAAAGTAAAGTAACAATACCTACTATTGTTGCAAAATAACTGCTTTTGGATAAAGCTGCACCCCGTATAGTTTGTTGTATCTGCATGGCAGCTTCGGTGCCTACAAATTCTGCTATCTGATGGTATAAAGTTCCTTCAATAGCTTCCCGGCCGTAAAAAATATTACTTACAGAAATTACAATGATGAGCATGGCTGGCAAAGAGAAAATAGTATAGAAAGCCAGGGCCGCACTTAGTTTTAAAACTTTGTTATCAATAAAATCTGAAAAGGATTGCTTGGTTATTGACCATATATCTTTTAACGAAAATTTCATGTAATCATTTTAGTTTTTCATTTTGCTGATGCCTGTCTGCATCTCTCAAATTCTTTTTTTCGAAATTCTTTTGCAACGCATCAGTTAAATCTACACCTGTTTGGTTAGCCAAACAAATTAATACCCAAAGTACATCTGCCATTTCATCGCCCAGTTCTTTCCCTTTATCAGATTCTTTAAAAGATTGCTCTCCATACTGCCGCACCATCAGCCTGCTTAACTCCCCAACTTCTTCCATTAGTATGCCAAGGTTTGTAAGTTCGCTGAAATATTTTACTCCAATAGTTTTTATCCATAGGTCAACATCGGTTTGTGCTTGCTGTATAGTCATTGTTACACGAATTTAATTCACGAATTACACGAATTGGTTTAAAATACGACCCTTTTTGAAGTAAATGATTTTTCGCCAAAGTTGGCAATGATACCTAATTGCAATCCCGATGCCTTCAGGTAGTTAATTGTTTGGGTTACGAAGTTATTGACAATCATATAAGATGCTTTCACTTCTAAAATAATAGAATCATGGATTATAAAATCCGCATAATAGCGGTGCGGCAGGATAACATCTTTGTATTGTATTTTAAATTCTTTTTCTCTTACATAATTTATCTTTCTTGACTTAAACTCATATTCAAGAGCATCTTTGTAAACAATTTCCTTAAACCCCATTCCAAGTTCTCTATGTATTTCCATACATATTCCAATCAGTTGATACGACTCTTCTTTTAAAATAATAGATGACATGATATTTACATTTCAATTCGTGTAATTCGTGAATTAAATTCGTGGAATAAAATTACTCCTTGTTTTTTGTATCAATAAAGATAGTTACAGGCCCGTCGTTTAACAGCGATACTTTCATGTCTGCACCAAATTCACCAGTAAAGATTTCTTTTTCTAAATCTGTTTCCAATTGCACAATCAATTTTTCATACAACGGTATAGCAACTTCTGGTTTGCTTGCTTTTATGTAAGAGGGGCGGTTTCCTTTTTTTGTTGCAGCATGCAGGGTAAACTGACTTACTAATAAAATATCTCCACCAATATCTTTTACAGAAATGTTGGGCACTTTGTTTTCATCATCAAAAATGCGCAGGTTAATGATCTTGTTGCTCAGCCATTCAATATCTTCTGCTGTATCAGCATCTTCAATACCAACTAAAACAAGCAGGCCTGTTTTAATTTCAGATTTTACAATATTGTTAATGGTAACAGCAGCCTGGCTTACCCTTTGTATTACTACTCTCATATTTACAAATATAGCTGCTTAAAAGAAAATCCCCCCGACACTGTGTCGGGGGGATTTTTACTATTTTCTGTTTGCCATCAGCAGCGCCAGCGCACCCAGTGGCAATGGTATCCACCAGAAGTCTTGCAACTCTGATAAATGACTGGATTCTTTTCCAATGAAATACATAGCAGCAGCAGCCACTAAGCACAATACACCAAGAATGTAGAAGAGTGATTTTTTATTCATGTCGGTTGGTTTTCTATAAAACTACTCATTAAGATTTATCTGTGCAATAGCCCGTCGTTTTTTTATTGCTTACACGAAAGCTTACATTTTAAAGAACTGAAATAATTAAACTGATGCTGTAATAACGGGTGTAAAATGCGGCTGTTTTTTATTAATACCTGTAGGAAAAGTAAAGACAATTTACGCCAGCGGCTAAACCTGTGTGTATTTTATAAAAAGAGAAAAAAACGGTAAAACAGCCTGAAATCAGCCAGTTGAATATTTATTGAAATTTCCAAGATTTTAAACGAACATTCTTTTAAATTGATGGGGAAAATCAAGCAAAGGCAATACCCGTTTGAGTCTGCAAAATTATCCACCAATTTTGTCCACAGGTGTTAATATTTAAAGGTTTGTTTCTTCAGGCAATACAAATATTTTCGTTTGCTTAACATTTACTTAACCCACCTACAAAGCGATTATAGATATATGTCAAAAAAACCAAAACCTGCACAAGGGCTACAATTCTCACGCCAATTTACAAAGGATGACGTTAGTCCCTTTGATATGTTTGAGTACGATTACCGTACTTCAGTAATTAAAAATCCAACTGGCGAAATTGTTTTCCAGATGGATAATGTAGAGGTTCCGAAACAATGGAGCCAGATTGCTACAGATATTCTTGCACAGAAATATTTTAGAAAAGCAGGTGTTCCAAAAGAAGACGGAACAACCGGAAGAGAAACAACCGTTAAACAGGTTGCACATCGTATGGCGCATTGCTGGCGTGTGTGGGGCGAACGCTATGATTATTTTGCAACGCCAAACGATGCACAAATATTTTATGATGAGTTGGTGTACTCTATTTTAAACCAGGCCTGCGTACCAAACAGTCCGCAGTGGTTTAACACAGGTTTGCACGAAGTATATGGCATTACCGGAAAACCACAGGGGCATTATTATGTAGATGCAAAAGATGGCCAGTTAAAAAAATCGGCCAATGCTTATGAGCGTCCGCAACCACACGCTTGTTTCATTTTAAGTGTGAATGACGATCTGGTTAACGAAGGCGGCATCATGGATCTTTGGGTACGTGAAGCAAGGATTTTTAAATACGGAAGTGGTGTAGGTACCAACTTCAGCAGCATACGTGGCGAAGGCGAAAAATTAAGCGGTGGTGGTACATCAAGCGGCTTAATGAGTTTCTTAAAAATTGGTGATCGTGCAGCAGGCGCAATAAAAAGTGGTGGTACAACAAGAAGAGCAGCCAAAATGGTTTGTCTTGATCTTGATCATCCTGAAATTGAAAAATTCATCAACTGGAAAGTTGAGGAAGAAGATAAAGTAGCTGCGTTAATTGCTGCAGGTTATGCAAGCGATTACGAAGGCGAAGCATACAGAACCGTTAGCGGACAGAATAGTAACAACTCCATCCGCATACCAAACGAATTCTTTAATGTATTGGATGAAGATGGTGAGTGGGAACTGAAAGGAAGAAGCGATGGCCGTGTGATGAAAAAAATACAGGCAAGGAAATTATGGGAGCAGATAACTTATGCTGCATGGCGTTGTGCTGACCCCGGTACACAATATGATACCACCATCAACGAATGGCATACCTGCCCCGAAGGCGGTCCTATCAGAGCTTCCAACCCATGCAGTGAATATATGTTCTTAGATAACACGGCATGTAACCTGGCCAGTGTTAATCTTCGTCAATTTTTTGATGAAAGCGATAACTCATTCAACGTAGCCGGTTTTGAACATACCTGCCGCTTGTGGACTGTTGTGTTGGAAATTTCTGTTTTGATGGCGCAGTTCCCTTCAAAAGAAGTTGCACAACTTTCTTACGATTACAGAACGCTTGGTTTAGGTTTTGCAAATCTTGGTTCTATGTTAATGGTAAGCGGTATTGCTTACGATAGCGAAGAAGCAAGAGGTATTGCAGGTGCTATTACCGCCATCATGACCGGTGTATCTTATAAAACATCTGCAGAGCTTGCAAGCTTTTTAGGTGCATTTGATAAGTACGAAGAAAATAAAACGCACATGTTACGTGTAATGCATAACCACCGTGCGGCTGCTTACGATGCAAACGATGCATACGAAGGCATACAAATAAAACCACAAGGCATCAATGCAAAATATTGTCCCGATTATTTATTGAAAGCCGCTACCAAGGCCTGGGATGATGCAGTGCAAATGGGAGAGAAGTACGGCTACCGCAATGCACAAACAACGGTGATTGCACCAACCGGTACTATTGGTTTGGTAATGGATTGCGATACCACCGGTGTTGAACCTGATTTTGCTTTAGTGAAATTTAAAAAATTAAGCGGCGGTGGTTATTTCAAAATTATTAATCAAAGCGTGCCACAGGCATTGCGTAATTTAAAATACAGCGAAGCAGAGATTGAAGAAATTGTTTGCTATGCAAAAGGACATGCATCTTTAGATAAGTCTCCTTTCATCAATACTAAAACTTTGATGGAGAAAGGATTTTTACAGGAAGACATTGACAAGTTGAACAATGTAATGGGTGCAGCTTTCGAAATTGGTTTTGTTTTCAATGTATATACTTTAGGAGAAACCTGTTTGGAAAGACTTGGATTTAAACCAGAGCAATACCAGGATTTTGGATGGAGCTTATTAGAAGCTTTAGGATACAGCGATGAAGAAATTGATGCAGCCAACATTTATATATGTGGTACCATGACGGTGGAAGGTGCTCCTTATTTAAAAGACGAACATCTTTCTGTTTTTGATTGTGCCAACAAATGCGGACAAATAGGCGAACGCTACATTCATGCACACGGACACATACGCATGATGGGTGCTGCACAACCTTTCTTAAGCGGTGCTATTTCAAAAACCATCAACCTGCCAAACGAAGCCACACAGGCCGAGATTGCAGACTCTTACAGGCTTAGCTGGGAGCTTGGTTTAAAAGCCTGCGCCCTGTATCGTGATGGTTCTAAACTATCTCAACCGTTAAGCAACAAAAGCGATAAGAAAAAGAAACTGGACGAACCTGCATCGGAAGAAACCGCAGCAGCATTGGCCGCTGAACTTTCAACCATGGTTGATATGGGTAAACTAACCATTGACGACCTGCTGGATGAAATGAACAAGCGTGTACAAAACAGTGCCGATACTACTTTAAAACGCCAGTTGGCAATGATCGTTGAAAGACGTGCATTACCAGCCAAGCGCCGTGGCTTTACGCAAAAAGCAAAAATAAACGGGCAGGCTTTGTTCCTGCGTACCGGCGAATACAACGATGGTACTTTAGGCGAAATTTTTATTGACATGGCAAAAGAAGGTGCTACCATGCGTAGTATGCTCAACTGTTTTGCAATCGCCATTTCAATAGGCCTGCAATATGGTGTGCCTTTGGAAGAGTATGTAGAGAAATTTGTTTTCACCCGCTTTGAGCCAGCCGGCATGGTTGATCATCCGAATATCAAGAGCGCAACCTCTATCATCGATTTCATCTTCCGTTCTTTAGCGTATGAATATTTAGGCAGAAATGATTTAGTTCATGTATTGGATACACCCGAAGTGCAAAACCTGGGCAACGAAGAGTGGGATGTAAATACACCAACCATTGGCGACCGCAAACCTGAGTTGAGCGAAGTAAGGGTAATGGGAGCAGCTAAGCCAGCAACTGCACAACACCGTACTGCACATAAAAAAACTGAAGGTGGAATGGATGCCGTGAATGCAGCAGCCAAAAGCATGCAAAGCGATGCGCCGGCCTGTAACACCTGCGGACACATTACAGTACGCAGTGGTACTTGCTACAAGTGTTTGAATTGCGGAAACAGCATGGGCTGTAGTTAATTTGGTTTGAATAAGCACGAACATAAAAAAGAGTCATGCAATTTATTGCGTGACTCTTTTAATAAAGTTCTTTCAAAATATTAAGGTGCCTACTTCGAATAGGCACCTCAATACGTAAACCACTAGCGTAAGATTAGTGGGATTATTAACCTTTAAATTTTTTCTGATGAAAAAAGAAAAAGGTAGACCTGGTTACACGGAAATCTTCTGTACCTCGATTTTTAAAAACGGTAAGAGGATATATCCGACGAAATCCAGATTCTTTCATTTTTGGGTCAAGAAGAAATAATCTTGACAATTTTCAAGAGGCGGTTTACCGCCTCTTTTTTATTTATACAATGTTAAACAAGGTTTTTGAAACAAACAAGTAAGCAATCCTTTTTTTCTTCTCACACGTTATTAAGAATAAAAAAATAAATCATTCAAAATAAAGAACTTAAGTTTTTTGTGGATATGTTAATATTTAAATTTGGGTTACGTCGATTAATTATTTCTTCTTCACAAAATCCCTCAAATAGCTGCAGCTGCTGAAAGCCTCTTTATAAAAAGCTGTGTTACTATACTCCTTTACAAACTGCGGAAAGTATTTGTTGTTTGTAAACTTAGGCCAGTAAGCTTTTTGAGCAATGTCATATTGATCCCAATTGGTGGAGTATTCAACGTATTGCGGTTGATGTACCTGCTTTTGTACACACTTAGCCATCATAAATAAACAGCGGGCTTTGAAGTTTTTATCGGTGCTTGCATTCATTGCCTTTTGAAAATAGTAATGCGCCTTAAAAGCTCCGTAATATTCTTTTTGAAAACCGGTAGCATTCTCCGGTATATAATAACCATCGCTGCCGCTGCGGTAATACTGTACCAACTCCCAGGTGTGGCCGTAATAAGTAATATTGTACATGCCCAGCGCCATTTTGTAATAACTCTTTGCAGCCGTTGCAGGTTGTTTGGATGCTTGTTCCAGCTTTTGCATTTCCTGCGCAAAAGCAAGTTTGGTTGTGCTGAATTTTTTTTCAACAGATAATTGTTCTTCTCTGTCGTATAATAAATCTGCAAACGGATTTTTATTGATTATTTTTTTCTCGGCCGATCTTTTAAACCAGTCAATGGCTTTGGCGTAATTATTATCTCTTACATAAGAAGTGCCGGCAAAATCAACCACTTCTTTTTTGGTAACCGAGTTGTGTGCAAAAAGATAGCTTTCAAATTTGTTGGGTTGTTTGCTCGTGATAAGGGCGTATAGGTTTTCAACGTCTTTACTCATCAGTTGGTTTCGTAAAAAATCAATACCGTTCAGCGATCCGTAATAATCCTGCTGTCCTTTCATGATGTGATCTGCAGCACCAATGCATAATGTTTCTTTAGACAGGTCGCCCTGTTCGTGGTAACGCTTTGCTAAGATCTCACTCATTAGATTACGATAAATATTGCGCCATTGCTGCACCTGCCAGTAATCCAGGGTTATCGCTTTTTCTGCTTTCACCCTTTCTTCAAGCCATTGCAATGAGGGTACAAGTTGCTCTTCAAAAGCGTTATCTATTTTAGTTTTTTCATTGATGGTAACCAGCAGATTGGTTAATACCCATTGCTCTTTTACTTTTTGTGTTAGTGGCATTTTTTCGGCAGCGGCCAGGTATTTTTTTGCACCTGCATAATCTTTAACCATTTGGGCAGCATAGCCTGCAGCAGTTTCAAGCAGCCCTGCATTTTTTACCTGGTTAGATTGTGCAGCCTCATGTAAAAATGCTGCCATGGCAGTTATTTCTTTTTCAGCATCGGTCATTATGCTGTCTGTATTCTCATCTGTCCAGGTATAATAAAATGGTTTACCACCGGGTGTTTTTTGCATGGCCGGAGTAAGGTATTTTTCTTCCAGTTTATTTATTTCACGTACCACCAACACTTCCAGTTCTTCGCTGGCCGGGTTAAGGCGGTAAATTTCTTTCATGTCTTCCAGGCCATTGTTGGTACTGCCCAAATTAAAAAGCGCCAGCATAGATGCTTTTTCCTTATTGTTTTTACATAAAACCAGGTAATCATTTTTATCAGCTTTGGAATCTATACTCCAAAAAAAGCCCAGGTAATTGGAAATTCTTTTAGCAGTAGTTGCTGAAAAAACTTTGCTGAATAAATAGGCAGCTTCTTTTTGTTGTCCGCTGCGGAACAAAGCCCCAGCTTTTAATGCTACACAAAGCGGCTGTAATACACTGTTGGCAGTTGTTTTAGCACCATACTCATCATACCAGTTAATCACATCAGTGTACCTGCCGCTGTAATGCGCCAGGCGTAAAACCTGGTAAGCATACTTCAATTTAAAAATATCTTTTTTGGCAACTGAATATAACTGCTGTCCGTTTTTTATAAGCTTAGCCATTTTAACACTGTCTCTTTGTGGAGCATACCAATCCCCTTCTCCACCAATTACCTGCGGCTCAACTTGTTTTGCGTACAAAATATAACCAAGTGCTTCCAGGTCTTTGCTTTGTATGAAATAAGCCGTCATGCTGTTTTGTTTTACCGTGTCGGATATTTTCAGTGGCTGATTTTTTTCAAGATGGTAATATAAATTGCTCAGCTCTTTCGCATCAAATTTGTTCACTAATTTTTTTGCATCCGATTTTTTTACGGATGCGCCGCAATATGCTGCCCATTCATCGGCAAGCATATCTGATAAAGAAACCGGTTCAGTAGCATCGTACAAAAAACTAGTGCCAACATAATAAAAAGGTCGGTAGCCACTTGCGTCAGGTAAGTTTTGATGAAAGAAGGAAGTATAATAATCGTATAGGTTGGCCTCGGGGCCGCAACCAATAATATTTTGGGGAAAAGAAACAATGGCGGTGCTAATGCAAGCTGTTATAAATGCTTTCCAGTTCATGTGTGGAGTATTTGCTTAAAATTACAGAATCCAAATGGTAGAGGGAAACCCTTAGGGAGGTATTCTTTAAATGCCTGCTTATTTCGCCGGCAGCTGCAAGCACTTCTTTTATATCACTTTGTTCATCCCGAAGCATATCGCCTTTTTTCAAATCGTATCCCTGTAGCAAAGTATCTTTTAAAACCCGGTACCGGTTGCCGTTTTTGGTACAGAAGGAACCGGTTAAAACTCCATCTGGCAAATCTTGTATCAAACCACTGTAAATATTGTTGCGGTATAAAACCTTCCAGTTAAACAAAGGAAAGGCAACATCCAGTGGCAAAGGATACCTGGAAAGATTGCCGGTATATTTTTTTAATTCAGCTGTTTCTAAAATTGAATTATTGGTGGCAGGATTTTTTAAGTTACCCATATTGTAACACATCAACAGACCTCTGTCAACAGGAGGTACACCAGTTTTGGAAAGAAACTTTATTTGATGTAGACGGATGGTAGCGGAAAGTTTTGATTTTTGATTTTTGACTTTTATGTTTTTGAGCAGCAGAAAGTATTTGTCTTTAGTAGCTTCCGTCCAATCGCAGTCAATTTGTATTTCAGGAATGCTGTCAAAACCATTTGCCTTTTTAATTTCAAGAATCAAACTAAAAATATTTTCGGCTAATTGTTTAACCTGTGATGTGTCAATTTTCTGAATGCATTCATTCGTAATAAAAACTACCGGAATAAATTTTGTACCTCTTTGCAACTCATTTCTAGATGCTTGCAACTTCGCCACCGGCAACGGTTTCCTCGTCGTCTCATCCCAATCCACATCAAAAAATTTAAGGTAGATGGTTTTTACTTTTAAGCTATCAAGTTTTTGTTTTTCAAAATTGGTAAGGTTTAAAACAGATTTCCAGTAGTAGAAAGAAGGTTCGATATTTCTGAGTTCTCTTTTTTCGTTGCAGGAAAAGTGTAAAAAAGATAAAAACATTAAAATGGTAAATGCAATTCTGTTTCGGTACTGCCGTTTTTTATCAATAAGCTTTGATATAAACATAATCTCAAAAATAGAATAAAATAACACATCGAAGACCCAGATTTGAATTGCACTTATCTTTGCCTTATGACTTCACAATTTTTTACCTACGATAAGAATAAAGTAATACAGGCATTGCGCTATCATTTTATTACCCGCCGTGAAATAAAAGTGATGATGATACTGGTAAATATATTTGCCATCCTTTCAGCTGGCCTTTTCTTTTTTAAAATGATTTCGCCTTTTGCTTTTTTAATAAGTTCGCTGCTTTGGTTTGTATTGATGATCATATTTTGGTTTGCAATGCCCTACATGGTTTATAGAAAAGCCGAAACTTTTAAGGATAGGTTTAGGGCTATTTTAGCAGATGATGTTTTTAGAATTGAAAATGAAAGGGGCGGTAGAAACTGGAACTGGAGCGAATTCAGCACCTGGCTTGAGAGTCCGCATTTTTATCACCTGTATTTTAACAGCCGCTCATTTTTTATTGTGCCCAAAGATGCTTTTGAAGGCGATGATGTGCATGCGGCCAGGAATATTTTTAGAGAGAAGATAACGAAGAAATAGTCGTGAGTCTGGAGTCGTGAGGTAATATAAAATCAGCAGAAAATAATAAATCAGCAGTCTCCATACTCCTTACTAACGACTCCTGTCTCCTGGATCACAATTTCTTCTCCATCACATAATGTGGAATGGTTACCTCAGTAAATTTATCGCCCACAACTTTATAACCCAGTTTTTCGTAAAAGCCTACGGCGGTTTCCCGTGCGTGCATTATCAGTTTTTTGTAGCCTTTATCACGGGATATAAGTTCAGCAAAATTCATCATACTGGCACCAATACCCTTGCCTTGCAGGTTGTTTTGCACAGCCATTTGCCTTAGCCGCAAACTGGTTTTATCTTCTTTGGTAAGCATGCAGCAGGCCAGCATCAGATCCTCATCAAAAGCACCAATTAAAATATCCTCCTTTTCTTTTTCCAGTTCTTCAGGTGTAAATGTTAACCCCAGCGGCTTGCGCAAAATTTCATTGCGGAGCTTTACCATTTGCTGGTACTCCTTAGTGCCGTGGTCTATTTGTTTTAAGGCCATAACGGGATATTATTTTTAATGAAAATTGAAGTTTTGGTTAAGGACGGGATAACAATATACAATTTTTTTGGGTATTGAATTTATGCAAAAAATCTACCATTGATATTGGTTTGTATTTTTCTAATCACTTAATAGGGGGTAATAAAAGAGTTTTTAACAGCAAGTAATTTTTATACCCCAAAATGGTTATTTATCAAACAATATCTATTTCTTTGCAATTAGTGCAAAATGTATATTTTTGCAACCAATACAAACTAAATTTAATTATCATGTCAGACATTGCAACAAGAGTAAAGAAAATAATTGTTGACAAATTGGGAGTAGATGAAGCGGAGGTTACGCCAGAAGCTTCTTTTACCAATGATTTAGGTGCCGATAGCTTGGACACCGTAGAACTAATTATGGAATTTGAAAAGGAATTTAATATTTCTATTCCGGATGAGCAGGCTGAGACCATCACTACTGTAGGTCAGGCCAATGCTTACTTAGAAGAGCATGCTAAGTAATTAACTTAACTATCACAGGCAAATTTTATGGAATTAAAACGGGTTGTAGTTACCGGATTGGGAGCGCTGACTCCATTGGGCAAAACTGTTGAAACTTATTGGCAGGGTTTGGCTGAAGGTGTTAGCGGTTGTGATTTTATCAAACAATTCGATTGCAGCAAGTTTAAAACCAGGTTTGCCTGTGAGGTTAAAGATTTTGAACCCACCGATTACCTTGAACGTAAGGAAGCCCGAAAAATTGACCGCTTTACACAGTTTGCCTTAATAGCAAGCGATGAAGCCATTAAAGATGCCGGCATCAGCAGAGAAAATGTTGATGTGGACAGGGTGGGTGTAATTTTTGCCAGCGGCATTGGCGGCATCACCACTTTTTACGAAGAAGTGAGCAACTTTGCCTTAGGCGATGGCACCCCACGTTATAATCCCTTCTTTATTCCTAAAATGATATTGGATATTGCCGCAGGGCAGATATCTATGCGTCATGGTTTCAGAGGTCCCAACTATGCTGTTGTTAGTGCCTGCGCAAGCAGTACCAATGCAGTTATTGATGCTTTTGATACCATCAGGCTGGGTAAGGCCGATATTATTGTTACCGGAGGAAGCGAAGCGGTTATCAGCTCGCCGGGTGTTGGTGGTTTTAATGCCATGAAGGCACTTAGCGAAAGAAATGATGACCCTAAAACTGCCAGCCGTCCCTTTGATAAAGACCGTGATGGTTTTGTTATGGGAGAGGGTGCAGGAGTTCTGGTGTTGGAAAGTCTGGAACATGCACTTGCCCGGGGTGCAAAAATTTATTGCGAAGTTGCCGGTGGTGGTGCTACTGCCGATGCACATCATATTACAGCCCCACATCCCGAAGGCCTGGGAGCAAAAAATGTAATGAATGTGGCATTAAAAGATGCAGGTTTAAAACCGGAAGATATTGATTACATCAATGTGCACGGTACATCCACCCCGCTGGGCGATTTAGCCGAGACAAAAGCTATACTGAATGTATTTGGCCAACATGCTTATAATTTAAATATCAGCTCTACCAAAAGTATGACGGGCCATTGCCTGGGAGCAGCCGGTGTTTTAGAAGCACTTGCTTGTATCATGGCGGTGGTAAAAGATATTATTCCTCCAACAATTAATCACTTTACCGATGATCCGGAACTGGATCCCAAACTTAATTTTACTTTTAACAAAGCACAGCACCGCACAGTAAATGCTGCCCTCAGTAACACTTTTGGTTTTGGCGGGCATAATGCATCTGTTATTGTAAAAAAATATGTCGCTTAATATTATTCCTGCATTCGTTTTACGCTTTTCCACGCTATAGCCATAAAAAATTATATCTTTCATACATGAAAAATTATTTTTTTGCTATCAGCTTATTTACAACAGTAAATGCATTTTCACAAGACATAAAAATTTCCAAAAGCATTAAGCAAGCAATGGACCGGATAGACACCAATACGATCCGTGCTCACATTGCATTTCTTGCAGATGATAAACTGAAGGGCCGTTACCCTGGTACCGAGGGATTTCAAACTGCAGTAGATTATGTTGTTGACCAGTACAAAAAAATTGGATTGCAGCCTGCAGGAGATAATAATGGTTTTACGCAAAAGCTTGTCATCAGAAAATCGGTGCTGAATAATAACTCATCAGTTGCTATATTGAAAGATAAGGATGGTAACATAGATTCCCTGGGTTTTGCCAGGGATTTTATTCCCGCCGTTCATCCATTGATTGAAAATGCAAATGCCGAAGGCCAATTGGTCTTTGCAGGTTACGGGGTTGACATTCCCGGTGGCTATTCAGATTATAATGGTATTGATGTAAAAGGGAAAATAGTGGTATTGATCAACGGGGCTCCACCGGGATTGATCTCTACACTAACTGCACATTTTTCAAACGCAGGAAACAAAGCAACTACTGCATTTACAAAAGGAGCAATTGCAGTGGTAACAGTGAATCCACTATTGAGACCGGGAACAAACCTAAATCCACCTATACAATCGCATACCACATTGAATCCGGCAAAAACAGCAGCTTATGGACGTGGTTTTGTTGGTAATTTAAAAGCTGTTATAAATGGATCGTCCTCGCTTTTAAAAAAAATATTTTTCAATTCAGGTAAAAATATGGATCAGGTGTTAGCTGACCTTAAGAATGGTAAACCTTCTTCATTTGATTTGCCCTTCAGCATTGCAATTTCATACCAAACAACGCATACCGATTTTGAAAGTTATAATGTTGTGGCCCTTATCCCCGGCACTGATAAAGTTTTGAAAAACGAATATGTTATTCATTCGGCACACCTTGATCATTTGGGAATTGGAAGAGTTGTAAATAACGATTCTATTTACAATGGGGCACATGATAATGCATCGGGTGTGGCTTCATTGCTTGAGATTGCAAGGGTGTATAAATCTTCAGGAGCAAAGCCAAAACGTTCAATATTGATTGTAATGGTTACCGGCGAAGAAATGGGGCTTATTGGGTCTTCATATTTTGCAGCTAACCCAACCGTGCCCAAGGCATCAATAGTAGCTGATGTAAATACAGATATGCCTACTGTAATAGCTCCACTCCTTTCTGTAGTACCATTGGGGGCTGAGCATTCCAGTATTATGAATAATGTAAAATTTGCTGCTGAGTATCTTGGTTTGGAAGTAGAAAAAGATCCTGAGCCCAATGAAAATCGTTTTGTACGCAGTGACCAGTATAGTTTCGTAATGAATGGCATTCCGGCGTTGCATATAAAATATGGCACAAAAACCAATGTACCAGGTTTCAACCTCACTGATTTTGTAAAACAATGGCGGGCTAAATATTATCATCAGGCCGCTGATGGCATGGATGGTATTTTTAATTTTGCTGCTGCCAAAACCTACGTTCAATTAAATTTTTTGATCAGTTATTCAATTGCACAAACTTTAAAGAGGCCTAATTGGAATGAAGGCGACCTATTTGGAACTATCAAATAGAAAAATTCTAGCGGGAATAATTTTCCACCTGACTGGTTGTTTCTTTTATTTTGACCTCAAATAAGATTAATTTCACGCAAACAATTTATCCGTCTTGCAATTCATAAAAAATTTTTTTAAAAGCCAATCTCACAACCGGGAGTTTAAAAAGCAACTGAGCAATGTGCTTGGTTTTACCCCCGGAGAAATTACGCTGTATAAAACGGCACTCAGTCACCGTAGCGTAAGGGAAGGTGCCGATGAAAATAATGAGCGCCTTGAGTTTTTGGGCGATGCGGTTTTAAGTTCGATAGTGGCGCATTATCTTTTCAGAAAATATCCATACAAAGGCGAAGGTTTTTTAACCGAGATGAGAAGCAAAATGGTTAACCGCCAGAAGTTGAATGATATTGCTTTGAAGATGGGGCTTAAAAAAATTACCTTTTACAATAAGTACGATAATGCGTTGAAGATATCGCAGATATTTGGTAACACCCTGGAAGC
The DNA here is from genome assembly GCA_043752185.1 of Chitinophagaceae bacterium. Taxonomy (GTDB): domain Bacteria; phylum Bacteroidota; class Bacteroidia; order Chitinophagales; family Chitinophagaceae; genus Ferruginibacter. The sequence continues at coordinate 6,073 of JAYUZB010000081.1, read as the reverse complement.
ATTGATAGGAGCCGTTTACCTGGATAAAGGATATGCCGGAACGCATAAATGGGTGGAGAAATGCATCATTATGCCGCATATGTTTATGGATGACCTGGAGGATGTGGAAATTAATATTAAGAACAGGTTATACGGCTGGGCAAATAAAAATGGCAAGGCGCTTGAGTTTGAAACGCTTGATGAAAAATTTGAGAACGGCCGCCGTTTATTTACCATTGGCGCTACTGTTGATGGGGAGTTGATAGCAGAAGCAAAAGGATACAATAAAAAAGATGCCAGCCAGATTGCAGCGCAGTTGGCGGTGGATAAATTAGGGCTTTGACAAGTTTGTAGTTTGAGGTTTGTAGTTTGTTGTTAAGAGCTTTGAAACCAGTAAACTCTTTTCAACCACAAACCAGAAACTACAAACCACAAACAGATAATATGAATTTTGGAATACTCGGAAGCGGAAGCTGGGGAACGGCCATAGCAAAAATTTTAACCGATAACGGGAATACCATTTATTGGTGGAACAGGAGTGAAGCACACATCAAATACATTCAGGAAAGGCATCACAACCCGCAATATTTATCTGCCGCTCATCTCAATACTTCAAAATTAAAACTAACAACAAACCCTGCCGAAGTTATTACCAACAGCGATTGTATTTTAATGGTGATACCATCTGCCTATACCGATGATGCACTGCGTGGCTTGGACAGAAATATTTTTCAGGACAAAAAAATCATCTCGGCCATAAAAGGAATTTTGCCAGAAAGTAATTTGTTGCTTAACGAGTATTTGAAAAATGAATTTAATGTAGAGCTGAGTAATTATTTTGCAGTACTTGGCCCTTGTCATGCTGAGGAAGTAGCGGCTGAAAAATTGTCTTATCTCACTTTCTCGGGCATTGATAAAATAGCTACACATGAAATTGCAGAATGCTTTAAAACCGGTTATTTAAACACGGTTGAGAACGATGATATATTTGGTGTGCAGTACGCAGCTGTTTTAAAAAACATTTATGCAGTAGGTTCTGGCATTGCCCACGGGCTTGATTACGGCGATAATTTTTTAAGCGTATTTATTGCCAACTGTGCCGATGAAATGGCAGGGTTTTTAAAAAAAGCCGGCATTAAAAATATTGAAGTGGGGCATACTGATATTCGCAAACCTGCTGAAGAGCATCGTGCAAATAATTATGCAGCTTCGGTTTACCTGGGCGATCTGCTGGTTACCTGTTACTCACTCCACAGCCGCAACCGGGCCTTTGGCAATATGGTTGGTAAAGGTTATTCTGTAAAAGGAGCCCAGCTGGAAATGAGCATGGTTGCAGAAGGTTATAATGCCAGCAAATGTATGCATACCATTAACCGGAAAATTCTGGCAGATATGCCTATTGCAGATACTGTCTATAAAATTTTGTGGGAAAATCTGCCAGCAGCGGAAGGTTTTAACAGTATAGAGTTGAGTTTGGTGTAAAATGATTGTAGCTTTATATTAAAATAAGACGATGCCATTTTCGTTTTCAAATATCAGTTCAACAGTGCTCATTTTTATGGTGGCTTGCTTAAGCATAGCTGAGCTTGTTAAGTATTTGAGGAAGCATTACAGCCATTCAGAAAAATAGATCTGCTGCAATTCCGTCAGCAAATAATTTGCCTTCTCTTGTTAAAATAAGTTTACCATTTTCAGCTTTTAATTTATCGGTGCTTTCATACTTGCTGCTTGCTATTCTAATCTCGCTACTTTTTTCTGCTCCAAAAATATTACTTATATATTCAAGGTCTAACCCTTCCATGGTTCTTAATGAGGTCATAATGTATTCATTCAGCTGCTGTGTTTCGGTAAGTATTTCCTCTTCAAAAGGAATAATACCTTTTTGTAAAGATTGAATGTACAAAGCGTTGTTGGCAACATTCCATCTTCTGCGCTTGCCATCAAATGCATGTGCCGCAGGTCCAAAAGCATAATATTTTTCTCCGCTCCAGTAACTGCTGTTGTGTTTGCTTCTTAAACCTGGTTTTGCAAAATTGCTGATCTCGTAATGTTCATATCCGGCCTCTTGCATCCAATCCATCAGCAATAAAAATTGCCTTGCTTGCTTTTCTGCATCAACATTTTCTTTTTTATGTTGAGTAATCATTTTATCCAATGCAGTTTTAGGCTCAACTGTTAATGCATAGCAGGAAATGTGGGGAATATTTTTTTCAATAACAATTGCTACATTTTTTTTCCAATCATCATCACTCAAAATTGGCGAACCATAAATCAGGTCAACAGAAAAATTTGTAAAGCCAGCTGCTTTAATCAAATCAATACAGGCAATTGATTCCGCAGCCGTATGCGCCCTGTTCATCCATTTTAATTCTTCTTCTAAAAAACTTTGTATCCCAACACTAAGCCTGTTAATGCCGATTGTATTCCATTCTTGCAATTTCTTATTTGTAATATCATCCGGGTTTGCTTCCAATGTAATTTCAATATCATTAGTAAAAACAAAACGTTTCTGTAATGCTTCAAAAATTATTTTTAATTCATCAATGCTTAAAATACTGGGCGTACCTCCGCCAAAATAAAGTGTTGAAATAATTTCTTTATCCAACTTCGCAGCAATCTCCGCTTCACCCTTCTCCTTCAGGAGAAGGGATGGGGATGAGGCTATCTCTTTCACAATTGCCTCCACCATTTTTTCTTTCTGCGCCAGCGAAGTTGAAAAATGAAAATTACAATAATGGCAGGCCTGTTTGCAAAAAGGGATATGAATATAAATGCCCGGCAAAGATTTTAGATTTTAGTCCCGTCAAGTATCGGGATATTATTTTAGATTTGATTATTAATGACGCCTGTTAAATTAATATGCTGTAAAATTCTGTTTCCTGTACTGTTGTGTATGGGCTTTTTACTCACCGTATCAAGCAGCTGTGCACAAGGCAACAAAAACCTTCCTTATCAATTAAACATTCAGTTTGTAGACAAAGATAACTCCTTTAATGCGGAGCCTTTAAAATTGCAAAAGGCATTTGCAGGTAAAGCTTTGTGCAATGCATACATACAGGGATTAACTTCTTTGCTGAGTTCAAAAGGTTATCCAACCGCTTCGGTTGACAGTATTTTTGAAAATGAAAATGCTGCAACCATTCATTTGTTTTTGGGTAAACAATACCAATGGATACAACTAAAACCGGACGGTATTGAAAAAGCTGCCATGGACGAGAGCCGCTTTAAAGAAAAAGATTACGAAGGCAAACTGCTTAATATTCAACAATTGCTGGCTTTGCAGAATAAGATCTTAATTTATTATGAAAATAACGGCTATCCATTTGCCGAAGTATTTTTAGACAGCATCAGGCTAGATGATAATAAAATGGATGCTTTACTGCGATCCCGAAAAGGGCCATTGTATCATGTTGACAGCATCAGGATTTTAGGGAAAGCAAAAATCTCAAAAAAATTTCTACACCATTATTTGGCAATAGCCGATGGCAGCTTGTATAACAAAGAAAAACTTGAACAGGTTGATAAGCGTATTCTTGAACTTTCGTATTTGCAGGCAATACAGCCAAGCGATATTACTATGCTGGGTAGCGGGTCTATTCTTAATCTTTATCTGTCACCTAAAAGAAGTAGCCAGGCTAATTTTTTAATTGGCTTTTTACCCAGTGCCGGCCAGTCGGGCAAACTACAGCTTACAGCCGATGTAAATCTTGATCTTAAAAATGCATTAAGCAACGGCGAAACTATTTTACTAAAATGGCAGCAGCTGCAACCCAAGTCTCCCAGGTTGAACTTAGGCTTTCAACAACCGTATATATTCAATTCAAATTTTGGGTTCGACTTTGCTTTTGATCTTTTTAAAAAAGACTCTACTTTTTTACAGGTAAATGCATTACTTGGTTTGCAATATCTTTTATCTGCAAATCAGGCCGGCAAAATATTTGTGCAATGGCAAAACAGTTTTTTACTGGGCACTGGTGTAGATACCAACCTGGTAAAAATTACAAAAAAACTACCTCCTAATATTGATGTTACTGCTGTAAATGTTGGGCTGGAATATGAATGGAATAAAACCGATTACAAACTTAATCCACGCAGTGGAAATGAAATAAAACTTACCGGCTCTGTGGGTATTAAAAATATTAAAAAGAATAACGAGATACTGAATTTAAAAGATCCGAATTTTAATTATGCCAGTTTATACGATTCGGTAAAAGCACGGTCTTACCAGTTCAGGGTAAAACTGAGTGCTGCACATTTTTTTCCGGTTGGTAAGCAGGCAACTGTAAAAACTGCTTTCAATGGTGGGCTGTTTATCAGTCCCAACACTTTTCGCAACGAGCTTTTTCAAATTGGTGGTTACAAATTGTTAAGAGGGTTTAACGAAGAAAGTATTTATGCAACGCAATATGCAATTTTGTCTGCGGAATACAGGTACAGGCTTGCACTAAATTCTTATATGTTTGGCTTTGTAGATGGCGGTTGGGTTAAAAACAAATATCAAACGGTAAACCTGAATAATAATTTTATTGGTGTTGGGCTGGGCCTTGCTTTTGAAACCAGGTTTGGGTTATTAAATATTAGTTATGCTGCCGGTAAACGAAACGATGTAAAATTAAATCTGCGTGAAGCATCCAAAATACATTTTGGATATATCAATTACTTTTAAAACTATCATTGCCAGCATCTATTTTTGCAGTAAAATTATTTTGTTAGTGAAGCCGATTTTTTTCTTTGGGTTGTTTCTATTTATTTTCTCTGCCTCGCTTTGTGCTCAAAATTCCGATACGGCCATTCATCCAAAAGATTCTTTAAAAACATTACCCATTGCAGATTCTGCTGGTTCAGTAAAAAAAAATGATTCAGTTAAGGTGGTGGTTGCAGACTCCAGTAAAGTGTTACTTAAAAACAAATTGCTGAATAGTGAAGCAGAACCGGTTTCGCTGGCAGTACAGTCAAGAAGGGCTACATCAAAAGATACTTTTTTTTACCTGATTGCCGGCATGGTTTTACTGCTGGCATGTTTAAAATATTTTTACAGCCGTTATTTTACCAACCTGTTCCGGGTGTTTTTTAATACTTCACTTAGGCAAAATCAAATTACCGATCAGCTTTTGCAGGCAAAACTGCCCTCTTTTCTTTTCAATATTTTTTTTGTGATTAGCGGTGGTGTTTATGTCTATGTTCTTTTATCGCACTACCATCTTATAAATGGGGGCAATGAATGGGTGTTTATTTTTTCTTCAATTGCATTGATGGGATTGATTTATTTCATAAAATATTGCACATTAAAATTTACGGGCTGGATCACCGGATTAGGCGAGGCGGTTGATATTTATGTTTTTGTAATTTTTCTGATAAACAAGATCATTGGTATTTTTCTGGTTCCTTTCATCATCATCCTTGCTTTTTCAGAACTGCAGATTGTTAAGATTGCAGCCCTGGTTTCCTTAATGATCATCGGTATTTTCCTTTTACTGCGCTTTTTCCGATCCTATGGGCTGCTTCAAAACCAGCTAAAAATCAGCAAATTCCACTTTTTACTATACATAGCAGGCTTGGAAATATTACCCCTATTGTTGATTTACAAGGGTTTAATGGTTTATTTAACTAAAAACCCATAGTTTTGCATACCACGCAGAATGATTATGGTTAAAAATGGTTCAACACACACTGTAACCTCTGGGAAAACAGTAAAAAAAGTACTCATTACCCAACCTAAGCCGGATGGCGACAAATCCCCATATTTTGATCTGGCGAAAAAATATAATCTGAATCTTGATTTTCACCCTTTTATTGTAGTTGATGGCATACTGGCCAAGGAATTCCGTAAGCAAAAGATAGATATTGCCAGTTTTTCGGCCGTTGTTTTCACCAGCCGTAATGCTATTGATCATTTTTTTCGCATTTGCGATGAAATGAAAGTAAGCGTATCACAGGAAACTAAGTACTTCTGCATTACTGAAGCAGTTGCTTTATATCTTCAAAAATTCATTTTATACCGCAAGCGCAAGGTTTTTTATAGTGCAGATGGCACCAATAAGTGCTTATTTGATGTTATAAATAAGCATAAGGATAATGAAAAATTCCTTTATCC
>JAYUZB010000080.1:0-6432 GCA_043752185.1 Chitinophagaceae bacterium | reverse complement strand
GGATCTGTTTTTTGTGTTCTTATACTTTTTTTATAAGCAGCAATAGCATCCGCAGGCTTATTGCCCAGCATATTTGAAAGGCCTCTTAAATTATTAATTACCGGTAATACATAAGGATAGATAAACTCAGCTTTATTCAGCAGTTCATTTGCTTTATCAAAATTTCCGGCATGAATATCAAATTTTGCCAGCAACATCCTTTTTTCAAAATTGATCAGGCTGCTGTCGTACAAATAATTAAGCTGGCTAAAAGCTGCCCTGTTTTTATACAATGCTGCATAAATATCAATTAACAGCAATCTTGTATTTGCATTACCGGGGTCGAACACTAATGATTTTTCAAAATAGGGGTATGACTGCTTTTTTGATCCTGCTACCAGGTAAATATTCCCAATTTTAAAATTGATATCTGCCTGTGCTTCCTTTTCTGATATAAGTTCAGCAGCTCTTTTAAGGTATTCGATGCCATCTTTTCGTGGCATATATATCGGGCCGGCAGTTAGGATAGTATCTCCTGTACCAGGCATAATGTATGTTGAGGTGGTTACTCTTGATAATACTACAAGTTTAATTTTATCAATTGCACCCGTTTCAGATTTATCGTATAGCGTTAATGAATCCTCAGTCCTGAGTTTAGCATACATGTCAAAATCAATGAACAGTTCTTTATCCAATAATGGAAATCGTACGATAGTATCAAAATACGGTACCCTGGAATTTAAAAAAGCACGGCTATATAATAATGTACCTAACCTGTATATCAAATTCCCATCTTCAGGAAATTTTTCAATGGTTCTTCTGTAAAAAGCATTCAACTCACATTCAGCAGTTTCCTTATTGCCTTTATTCGCTTTACCATAATTTTTAATTACATCTTCAGCTTCATTGAAACGTCCCTGCCTTTCAAGCAATTGCCATAATTTTATATAACCTCCAAATTCATATTCAGGATACAGCTCAATAATTTTTTTAAAATAAATTTCAGCTTCCTGCAGATGGTTCCATCTTTCATAAACAGTACCGGCAAAATAATAATCTTCGGTAATGCCATAATATTTTTTATTAAAAAAGTCTTCAAAACATGAATGGTCGTATTTAAAAGTTTGGGACTTCTTTACTGAATCAACATACTTTGTAAAACTATCAGGACTTTTAGCGTATTTAATGGCAAAATTGAACATGATCTCTGCTTCTTCCCATTTCTGCTGATCGTAATAAATTTTACCCATGTAATGAAATACCAATGGATTTGTTTTATCAAGTGCAATCACTTTTTTTAAAATTCTCACAGCGTTTGCATAATTTTTTATCTCATATTCCTGTACTCCCCAGGTAAAAAAAGCAAAAATATCTGTAGGGCTTAATTTCGTGCTGTCAATATTGCAATGAACTATAGTTATCTGGCCAAAGTCATCAACATATGAATTAGGAAGCAAATCATTGCCTTTAAAATGATATCCTTTTTTTCGCAAATCGGCTTCATAAAAAAACGAATCGGCCATAGCATAATTGGCTGTATTCATATTTACATAACCCAGTCTTTCAAATGGAATAAAATGCCGGGAGTTAATATCAATGGCATTGTGGTAGTATTCTTCTGCAAATAACAGGTTGCCTTTTTTTTCATGAATAAAGCCCCGATTTATACTTATAGATTGCAGATTCTTTTGCAGGCTATCTGCAATATCGGCATAGGCCATTGCTTTTTTGTAATCTTTTTGGCTTATATAAAGGGCGCTTAAATTTGATTGGGGTATGGCCCACTCAGGCGACAATTGAGTTGCCTTGCTATAAAATTTTTCGGCTTCGACAGAATCGTTTTTAAACTTATATAGGTTTCCAAGTTCGTTATAAATATATGCGGCGTACTCTTCCAGTACCAATGCTTTTTTTTGTTCTGTAAGTGCCAGCTCAATTAATGAATCAGCATTTTCAATTAACGGAATTTTTAAACGCAATGCCAGGCCCGAAAAATAATGTAAAAAAACTTCAGCTTTTGTGCTATAATAGTTATCTGCCTGAGATAGTTTTAAGGCAACTGCAAACATTCTTGTATAAACATCGTATCCATTGTTTTTACTGTTATAATACCTGCGGCGTTCCAGTTCGGCTTCATCTCCCCGTATGTAATTTGCTATTACATTTTGCCCGATATCAAGAAAAGCACTTGCAATGTCTAAATTAAAACGGGTTAGTTTTTCTTTATCATGCTTTAATGCATTTTCAAGTTGAAGTATTTTGTTTTTACCGGCTTCTGTAATTACTGAATTTTTAACGGAGTCTATTAAAGTAAATGCAATGCTTTCAGCAGCAATAGTGTTTAATTGTAAACTGTCTGTTATACCTTCCAGGTTTTGTTTTTTTAACAGATTAAAAAAATAATCCGATGGCTCTGCATCTTCTTCTGCACCGGCTCCCGGCATTGTACTCATTACCATCACCTGCTTAAGAGAATCATTTTTAACCTGTTCTTTAATTTTTACTGCTTCAGCTTTTACAACTGTTGCTAAAGGAAAATCTTCATCATATTTTATAACCGGTGTTTGAACATCACCCTCAGTTTTAAGCACAATATCATTAGCCATGGAGGATTCCATATAATTTTTAAGCTCACTTACACTCACCACCTGGTCTTTGTTATTATCAGCCAGTCCACCTTGCAGGGCATTAACCAGGTAGTAAGAGAAAACACCTCTTCCTCCACCCCAGTCTGCTTTTTCGTTTGATAGTTCATCTGGCTTACAGGATGCCATCCTGATCTCATTTTTCTTCTTCCGCATCAACTGTTCCCCCGTAAAAAAATTGCCTTTGAATTTATTACCAGCCATGGTACCCGAGTGGCAGGCATCAGTAATTACTATCACTTTTGCTTTTGTTTCTGTTGATAAAGTGGTTACAATATCATTTAGGCGGTCAATACTAAGGCCCATGTTTACAAAAGCTACCGATGGTGTGTTGTAGCAGATTAGGTATCCATTCCTGAACATGGTTACATTTTCTGTTTCGCCATGGCCGGAGAAATAAAAATATACTTTGTCTCCTTCTTTACAATTGTACTTTAGCCAGCCGAGGGATTTATCTACTTCTCCAATGGTTGCCGCCGAATCAATAAGCAGTTTAATATTTTGTTTGGGTACCGATCCGCCAGGCGCAGACATCAGGAAATCTGCAAACACAACAGCATCCCGGTTTGAAAAAGAAAGTTTTGGTATGTCAGCATCCTTGTAATCTGAAATACCAATTACTATTGCGTATGTATTGCCTTTGCTGGAAGGCTGAGCAAAAATTATGTTGCTGAAAAAAATGATCACAATAAAAATACTCAGTTGTTTTATCATTTAATTTACAGCTTATTTTTTTTATACTTTTTCATTGAAATACCACTAATCATTGTTTGCCATTTTTCAGTTTTGCGTAAGTTTTCCATATAGCTGTCGTTCTGCAATACAAAAGAATAATTGAAACCAAAATCTATGGCATATTGCAAATGCTTCCATGCTGCTTTAGTATTACCAATGTTGGCATATAGCCTGGCTAAAGAATAATTATTAAACCACGGATCGGTTTCCTGTGCATTGATACTTTTTTTATAAAACTCAATGGCCAGCTTTAGTTTATCTTCAAGCATAGCTGCAATACCACGCAGGTTGTTGATCTCTAAAACAGTGTATGGAGTATAGCTTTCGGTTTTGTTCAGCGATTCATTTGCTTTATCAAACTGCCCCGCCCAGATATTAAATTGTGCAAACAAAATCCGCTTTGGCAAATTTACCTGGTTGCTGTCGATCAGATAATTAAGCTGGTTAAAAGCTGCCCTGTTTTTATACAGTGCTTTGTAAATATCAACAAGTGTAAGCCTGGCATTTGCATTATAAGGTATCAATGATAAAGATTTTTCAAAGTAAGGGTAAGCCTGTTTTTTTGAACCTGCCCATAAATAAATGTTGCCGGTTTTAAAATGAATATCAGCGAGGGTTTCTTTTTCAGATAATAAAGCTCCTGCTTTTTGCAGGTATGCAATACCATCTTTACGCGGCATATAAATAGCATCAGCACTAAGTATCCTGTCACCTGTGCCGGGAACCACATAGGATGTCCTTTTTACTTTAATCTCGTACTTATTTATTTTTACTATAGAAATGGCTCCCGTTTCAGATCTGTCATATAAAGCCAGCAAGTCACTTTCATTAAGTTGTACATAAACAGATGTGTCAATAAACATTTCCTTATTCAATAACGGAAACCATACAATTGAATCAAGATAAGAAAGGCGTGCAGTTACCGGTGCGTATTGGTATAATAAAATTCCCAAACGATAGGCCCAATTGCCATTTTCAGGAAATCTTTCAATCACTCTTCTGTAAAATTCATTCAGTTCCTCATCAGCTTGCTTTGCAGAAATTGTTCCATACGCTGTTATAACTTCTGCCGTTTCATCGTATCGCCCCTGTTTTTCTAACAACTGCCACAGTTTAACATAGGCTGCGGTTTTTTCATAGTTAAGTATGTCTATTTTATTTGGATCACCTATAATCCTTCCTTCAGCGTTGTATATGCTTTCATCAAATCCTATTATTATTTTAAAATACTTTTCTGCTTCTTCAATATGTTTCCAGCTTTCGTACACGGTGCCCAAAAAATAGTAATCTTCTACCTGGCGATAAAATGAGCCTTTAAAAAAGTCCTCAAAGCATGCATGATAATATTTGTATTTTTTTGAGCTGATGACTGAATCTACATACAGGTCAAATTGATCTCTATTTTTTGAATATAATGATGCCAGTTTAAACATCACTTCTGCTTCTTCCCATTTTTGTTGATCGTAATATGCTTTACCCAGGTAATGATATACCAACGGATTGCTGGTTTCAACAGCCACCACTTTTCTTAATATGCGTATAGCATTTGCATATTTTTTAACCCGGTATTCCTGCACACCCCATGTAAAAAAGGCAAAAACATCGGTGGGTTCAAGTATTGAAGTATCAACAGCACAATTTAAGTATGCCAGCGGTGCAAGTACCTCCATCTTAGTTCCTAATTCCCATTCATTGCCCTTAAAATGATATCCTTTTTTACGCAAATCTGCTTCATAAAAAAAGGAATCGGCCTGTGCATAATCTGTGGTCTTCATATAAACGTATCCGAGTCGTTCAAAGGGCGCAAAGTGCCGTGAATTTATTTCGATAGACCGGCGATAATCCTCTTCAGCAAAAAGCAGGTTACCTTTCTTTTCATTAATAAAGCCACGGTTTACACTTATGGATTGAAGATCTTTTTGCAGGCTGTCTGCAATATCAGCATATGCCAATGCCTTTTCATAATTTTTACGGGCAATGTAAAGGCCACTTAAATTAGATTGAGGTATGGCCCACTCCGGAGATAATTGAGTTGCCTTGATATAATATTTCTCAGCTTCCCTGTAATTTTTCTTTAAATAATAAAGTACACCTAATTCATTGTATATATAAGCGGCATATTCTTCCAGTGCCAGTGCTTTCTTCTGTTCGGTTAGCGCCTGTTCTATTAAAGGGTTTGGGTTTTCTGTAAGCGGAATTTTTAAACGCAATGCCAGGCCCGAGAAATAATGTAAAAAAACTTTGGCTTTTGTATTGTAATATTTATCTGTGGCAGATAATTTTTCTGCCACTGTAAACATCGTGGTATATACATCATAACCATTGTTATTGCTGTTATAATACCTGCGGCGTTCCAGTTCTGCTTCATCGCCACGTATATAACTTGCAATCACGTTTTGCCCGATATCTAAGAAAGCACTTGCCAGGTCTACATTAAATCTGTTTTGTTTTTCCTTATCCTGCAGCAATGCATTTTCAAGTTCCAGTAATTTAGTTTTACCGGATTCTGTAATTACTGAATTTTTAATTGACTTTATTAACACAAAAGCTATGGCTTCGGCTGCAATGCTGTTTAATTTAAAACTGTCTGTTATGCCTTCCAGGTTTTGTTTTTTTAGCTGATTAAAAAAATAATCTGATGGCTCGGCATCTTCTTCTACACCGGCTCCGGGCATTGTACTCATTACCATCACCTGTGTAATAGAATCATTTTTAACCTGCTCTTCAATTTTTTTTGCTTCAGATTCCACAACTGTTGCCAATGTAAAATCATTATCACCTTTTATAACCGGAGTTTGAACATCGCCTCCGTTTTTAAGTACCAGGTCTTTAGCCATGGAATTTTCCATGTAGCTTTTTAGTTCACCAACACTTACCACCTTGTCTCTGTTATTATCTGCCAGGCCTCCTTGCAGGCCATTAATCAGGTAATAAGAAAAAACGCCTCTTCCCCCACCCCAGTCTGCTTTTTCGTTTGATAGCTCATCTGGTTTGCAGGATGCCATCCTGATCTCATTTTTCTTCTTCAGCATCAATTGCTCGCCCACAAAAAAATTGCCTTTGAATTTGCTGC
>JAYUZB010000079.1:0-33590 GCA_043752185.1 Chitinophagaceae bacterium | reverse complement strand
TATTGGTAGCAACAGATTTTTCGCTGTCAGCAACTAATGCTGTTAATTATGCAGCTGACATGGCAATGTCAATCAATGCCGGGCTGTTGCTGTTGAATGTGGTGCAAACACCCATCGGCTACAGTGATTTGCCAATAGTGCTCAACCTGGAAGATTTGATGCGTAGTTCTGAAAATGATATGGATAACCTGAAAAAAGAACTGTTACTTAAAACAGCAGGCAAAATTATTATTGAAACAGAAGTGGGTATGGGAGGCTTTTTTGAAGAATTGAAAACTGTTTGCGAACGGATAAAACCATATGCGGTAGTGATGGGCAGCCAGGGTAAAACTGCAGCGGAGCATTTAATGTTTGGTTCTCATGCTGTGCATACAGTAAAGCATCTGGCATGGCCGGTAATAACTGTTCCACCAAACGCTGCTTTTACTGCGGTTAAAAAAATTGGCCTGGCCAGCGATTTAACAAAAGTGATAGAAACTACACCATTTGAAAAAATTAAAATGTTGGTAAACGATTTTAATGCTGAACTGCATATCATAAACACAGGTAAAAAAGAAATTTTTGATGCAGACATTGTTTTTGAATCGGGACTAATGCAGGAAATGACCCTGGCATTAAAACCAACCTTTCATTTTATTGATAATGAAAATACGGATGAAGGGATTATGGATTTTGCTGAAAAAAATGAAATTGATCTGTTGGTTGTGCTGCCACATCGCTATAATTTACTGGAGAGCATTTTTCATAAAAGCCATACAAAACAATTGGTGCTGCACAGTCATGTTCCTGTCATGGCCATACATCCATAACAAACTCTAAATAAGAAATCTGGTTAATAATTCTTATTTTGGGGCATGCCATCTATCATCACAATTACATTTAGCCCATGCATTGATAAAAGCACTGCTGTAGCGGCTTTAATTCCCGAAAAAAAACTGGTATGCATTACGCCCAAACTGGAGCCTGGCGGTGGTGGCATTAATATTGCCAGGGCCATAAAAAAACTGGGCGGGGCAGCAACTGCCATATTCCCATCCGGAGGTTACACTGGCAAGTATTTTAATCATTTACTTGAAAAAGAAAAAATCAATTCTGTTATTGTTGAAACCGGAAATGAAACCAGGGAAAATATTATTGTAGTAGATGAATCAAATAATAATCAATTCCGTTTTGGAATGCCGGGAACCGAATTAACAGAAGCTGAATGGAAAAAATGTTTACAGGCTGTGGAAGAAATGAAGGATGTTGAATTTATTATTGCCAGCGGCAGTTTGCCGCCAGGTGTGCCGGTTAATATTTATGCATTGCTGGCTAAAATTGCTAAAAGTAAAAATGCAAAATTTATTGTTGATACATCTGGAGCCGCATTAAAGCATGTTGCAGAAGAAGGGGTGTATATGCTTAAGCCTAATCTTGGAGAATTAAGCAGCCTGGCTGGCAAAAAAGAATTACAACCGGATGAAGTAAAAAATATTGCACAGGAAATTATTGCCAAAGGCAAATGTGAAGTAATGGTTGTATCAATGGGAGCAGCGGGGGCCATGCTGGTAACAGATGATATTGCTGAAATATTTACTCCCCCGGCTGTTGAGCGCAAAAGCACGGTTGGTGCAGGCGATAGTATGGTTGCAGGAATTGTTTTTTATTTAGCACAGGGTAAGACTCTGTTGCAGGCCGTACAATACGGCGTGGCATGCGGCACTGCTGCAACTTTAAATGCCGGCACAGAGTTGTGCAAAAAAGATGATGCAGACAGATTATACAATCTTATTAGCAAAAGTCATTAACGAAAATTTGGCTGGTATTGCCACAATTTAAGCTATGTTAAAGGGTTACTAATTTAAGCCTGATGAAAGCATCTTACAAGTAATTTTTTTAATTTTGCAACATGATCCGGTATTAATCGTTCAAGCAGTTTATTTAAGCTACCATTTGATTTTTTTCAACCCAACCACTGTACATTTTGGATTAGGCTATTAGATCGGTAAAACGATTTATTGCTGTATATGTATTCTGTGAAACTCATAGAATATGGCAGGAGTGCCGTTTTATGGCTGATAAAAATTAATAAACAAATAAACTTTAAAAAAGATACTATGAAAAAAATATCAGTTTACTTACATAACTACATTTACACGGCAGACCATGGCAGTCTTGGAAAAGGCCCTTTGCTATTACTGGTAATTCTTTTTGCTGTGTTCCTTCACATGCCTTTTGTTTTTGCCGCTGGTAAAGCAAAGATTGATTTGTCCCACATAAATTCTGTTACAGAAGCACCGGCATCTTCAAACACTTTATATACCTTAAATAAATTTGATGATAAGACCATAGCACTTGCTTACGATAGTATGGATCTTGATAAAATGGGATTATCTGAACAGGCATTTAATTATGCAATGAAAGGATTTAACTACCTGGTGCAGCATGGTAAGCTTTTAAAAGATAATATAATTTCTATTGTGGATTTTACACAGCCTTCTTCAAGAAAAAGGTTGTTTGTAATTGACCTGGATGATTTTCGGGTTTTGTATAATACCTATGTTGCACATGGCGTTAATTCCGGAAGAGAATATGCAAACCAGTTTTCAAATACACCCTCAAGCTATAAAAGCAGTTTAGGGTTTTATGAAACACTGAATACTTATATTGGAGAACATGGATATTCGTTAAGACTTGATGGATTGGAAAAGGGTATTAATGATAATGCCAACAGCCGTGATATTGTAATTCATGCAGCTGATTATGTAAATGAATCATTCATCAGGTCGCAGGGATATATTGGCCGCAGCTGGGGTTGCCCGGCATTGCCAGAAAAATTACACAAACCAATTATTGATAAAATTAAAAACGGAAGCTGTTTATTTATTTACAGTGCAGATAATGCTTACCTGAAAAAATCTAAGATCATTAATGCCTGATCTTTTTTATGGTGTGCCGCTTTAAAAATTCTCTTTAACAATTTTACTGTCAGTATGAGCTTGTCGAAGACGGGTTAGTTTAGTGTACCCCCGGTTTCGACAAGCTCAACCTGACAGCTTTTCAAAACTGACACACAACCGATTTTCTACAACATTTTTTTCATCAGCTTCCCCAGCATCATCAAACCATAATCTACATCATCATTCCTGGGTTTTCCAAAGCTGATGCGTATGCAGTTTGAATAATTATTGCCAGCAGAAAATATCTTGCCCGTTGCAATCGAAATATGAAGCCGGTAGTATTTTATATAAACTAAAACATAAACCGGAACAGATCTGTTTGAGTATTGATGCTGATGTGCATAACTGGAATTTTATTATGTAAGTAAAAATTTGTCATCTGAAAATATTAGGTTCAACAAAAAACACTTCAACATACCGGAGTATTTTTTTATGCTTATGCAAGGTTACCCCCCCCCTGATAAACCTGGCTTTTATTTTCAAAAATGTGTTAATAATGTAATCTTTTCTCAAAGTTGTGTAACAGCAATCAGCTATAAAGTAATCACCTTTACATTCTGAATAAGGTAGTAGAGCTAAGAACTCCATTTAAAGGATTAATAGCTTTCAAGAATCAAATTCAAGATTAAATTATTCCTCAATATCCCTTCAAAAAGACTTCTGTTAATTAATTGACAGCTACTAGTTTAAATTATTCCTCAATATCCTACAAAAAGACTTCTGTTAATTTAATTGACAGTTTCTAGATTAGATTATTCCTCAATATCCTACAAAAAAGACTTCTGTTAATTTAATAATTGGCAGGTTATCATAGTTATCATATTTATCTCAAACACACAAAAAAAAAAATTATGAAAAAGTCTTTACTCATTGCAATTATTATTGCTTTAGGATTTAATGCCAGTGCCCAACGTGTTCCAATATTTGAAAATTTTAACAATGGTCTTCCTCCAGGTTGGACAGCTATTTCGGCAACAATCAAAAGTTACGACAGATTTGTAAATGGTGTTTGCACAACTAACCAGGGACTTGTTGCAGGCGCTTCTATTGGAAGCGGCGGTAATAACAAAACAGGATTTAGAACTTCTCCACTTCAATCTGTTGATGCAAATTCTATTGTAACCGTTCGTTTTGAAGGGTATGTTTATAGCGGCAATCAACTCAGGTGTCAGGACCAGCTTAATGGAACTATGTGCACTGGTACTGCAAAAATCTATATCACATCGGCTGCTACAGGCGATACGCTGGGTAACAGCATGGAAATTCCTTTAAATTTAACTACAGGCATTAATACATTATCAGCGCAGGTAAATGCCAATGTTGCCCCGTCTACTGATTTTGTTGTTCTGTTGGATATTAGCCAGGTTAATTGCACTGTAAATGGCTCATTTAATTTTGTAATAGATAATGTATTTATTGCAGCTACAAGAGGAGCATTACCTGTTTATTTCAAATCTTTCAATGCTAAACGTTCATCAGGTCAAAATGTTTTGGTAAACTGGACCACAGCTACTGAGCAAAACAACAGTGGTTTTTATGTTCAGCGTAACACAACCGGCAGATGGGAGAACCTTGGGTTTGTAGCTACAAAATCACTTAATGGAAACAGCAATGTTGATTTAAGTTATTCTTTTACTGACTTAAATAATTTTAAAGGAATCTCTCAATACCGCATTGTTCAGGTTGACTTAAACAGCGTACAAAAAATGAGCGAAGTGAGCATTGTAAGAGGTGAGCAAAACGGGAAAATGATTGTATTCCCAAATCCGAGCTTTGACGGAAATGCAACTATTTTATTTGAAGATCAAACCAGCGCACGTGATATTGCTATTATTGATTTGACAGGAAGAGTTGTTAAGCAGTGGACCAATGTAAACAACAATAATCTTAAGATAGATAAGTTAGCGCCTGGTTATTATAGCATCAGGATATTTAACAGATCTACACGTGAGCAGGTTGTTGAAAAAATTATTGTAAATAACAAATAGGAATTAATTAAGCATGGGTTTTGGTAATAAAGAGCCTGCTGAAAAGCGGGCTCTTTTCATTTAAACATCATGCTCTTTATGCCCTATATATTTCTTCCATTTTTCAATTACTGCTTTCATGTCATCGGGCAGCTCACTTTCAAAATGTACGGGCTTTAATGTTGCCGGATGAATGAAGCCGAGTTCTTTTGCATGCAGCGCCTGGCGCTTGCATAAATCAAAACAGTTATCAACAAACTGTTTATATTTGGTAAACACGGTTCCTTTTACAATTCTGTCGCCGCCATAAAAATCATCGTTAAAAAGCGGATGGCCTATCAGTTGCATATGCACCCGTATCTGGTGTGTTCGGCCGGTTTCCAGCCTGCATTCTATCAGCGTAACATAATTAAAACGTTCCAGCACTTTGTAATGGGTAATGGCATCTTTGCCATAATCACCATCGGGGTAAGCCGTAAATAATTTGCGAAACCGCTGGTGCCTGCCTACATGTGCAATTACTGTTCCTTCATCTTTTTCCATATCGCCCCAAACCAAAGCAATGTAACGGCGATGAACGGTGTGATTAAAAAATTGTTTTGCCAGATCACTCATGGCTTTTTGTGTTTTAGCCATTACCAGTAAGCCACTGGTATTTTTATCAATGCGGTGAACAAGCCCAAACCTGCTAAGTTCGCTTTCATCAAGCTCTGGGGTTTGTTGTTTTAAATAATAAGCTACGGCATTTACCAATGTGCCATTAGGGTTACCGCTGCCCGGATGAACAACCATACCCGCAGGCTTGTTGATTATTAATAAGGTGTCATCTTCATATTGAATATTAAGCGGAATATTTTCGGGAAGAATTTCAGAACTTTCGGGTGAGCGGTTATCAAATACAACGATGTTATCGAATGGCCTTACTTTATAATTACTTTTTACGGGTTTCTCATTAACAAGTACCATTTCATTATCAATACCCTGCTGAATTTTATTGCGGGTAGCACCCTCAATTCTGGTCATTAAAAACTTATCAATACGAAGCGATTCCTGGCCTTTGGGAATTGTTATTGTCAGCTTTTCATACAATTCTTCAATTTCCGGTTGCTCATCTTCAATATCTATTATTTCTTTACTCATCGGGTAGTTTGTTGAATGGTTTAATTGTTTAATGGTTGTCTGTTGTCCGTTGTCCGTTGTCCGTTGTCCGTTGTCCGTTGTCCGTTGTCCGTTGTCCGTTGTCGGCATTCATTTATCTTTGCAAATTAAAACATTGCAGTGGATAAGCAGAAAGTGAAATTTAAAGACCTCGGAATTATTGAATACAAAGCAGCCTGGGATTACCAGGAAACATTGCTTAATGAGAATGTACGAATCAAATCGGAACTTCGGAATGCATCACTCACCACTCACGACTCACAACTTACGACTACAAACTATTTTCTTCTTTGTGAACATCCACCGGTGTACACTTTAGGCAAAAGTGGCAAAAAAGAAAATGTGTTAATGAACGATGATGAGCTGGCCGCCAATGACATTGCTTTTTTTAATACCAACAGGGGAGGCGATATTACTTTTCATGGTCCGCAGCAGATAGTTGGATACCCCATTCTGGATCTTGAAAAATATTATACAGATATTGGTAAATACCTCCGTAACCTGGAAGAAATAATTATTTTAACTTTAGCAGAATACGGTATAAAAGGTGGAAGAAGCAAGGGCGAAACCGGAGTGTGGATTGATAAAGATATACCCGGTAAGGAACGAAAGATTTGTGCCATTGGGGTACGTTGCAGCAGGTGGATAACCATGCATGGCTTTGCGCTGAATGTAAATACCGACCTGAGTTACTTTAATCATATCATTCCATGTGGTATACAAAACAAGCAGGTTACTTCTATGCAAAAAGAACTTGGTTATGCTGTTAATTACAGCGAAGTAAAGGGAAAAATTAAAAGCAATTTTGAAAAAATTTTTGAATCAGAAATAGTTAGTTGACTTTAGCATTACTATTTTCTTTCCTCACTTGAAATGAAAAACTTATTCTCTTCCAGCAGTAATTCATTTTCATATATTTGAAACAGAAACCATCCGGCCCTGCTGAAATTTACTTTTTCTATAACGAAATAATCATCTGGAGGATTTTTTACTTCAAACAGCAGTTTATAATCTTGCGTAAAAAACCTGATCACATAATTGCTTGCCTTTACATTGAAAAGTTTTGTAACCACATTATTATCCTTATCAGTAAATATGCGCTTGCTTGGGTATGTTATTACCGGTTCGATGATTTTCTCTGAATCCTCAGTTGGATTTTTTGTTGCAGGGTTATTTTTATCGGGTGGTTTGTTTTTATTTTTTGGGTAAAGGGCGGTAGCCAGCTCTTTTTGTAACTTAAGTTTTTCTTCCTGTAGCCGAATGCTTTTCTCGTACAGGGTATTTATTTCCTGAATTAGCCTGGCATAATCTACCAGGGTATTTAATTCGGGTCTTTTTGATTGCGTAAGTAAATACACACCCGTATCAAAGCCGATAAACAAACGATAATACATTTTGTTATTGGGTGGCATTGAATCTGTAAATCCATTTACAGGATTTTGCGGATTAGATATTGATGCAATGCTTGAAAAATTCTTAATACTGTCGTAAGACCTTTGAACAGTAATACCTTTTACAGGGTTCTTATAATTGTTCAACCAAAATATGCTGATTTTACCATTGGTATTGGTGAGTGTAAAATCAGGAAGTGTTGACTGCCCAAAAAGACTGCCGAAGGATAAAAGGCTGCAAAAAGTGAGCAGAAAATAGAATCTAAGCATGGGTTGAATCAAATTCAGAACAATAATGTGTGAGAAGGTAAAGATTTATTTCCCTGCAACCCACCGGTATGAAGGCATAAAATTTTACTCCCTTTTGTAAAGGTATCATTTTTAATGCTATCAATAATTCCAAAAAACATTTTGGCAGTATAAACAAAATCAAGCGGCAGCCGATATTGCAGCCAGCATTGGTTTATAAAATTTATCAGCAAATCTGATTTTTTTGCATAGCCTCGAAAATGGTAATTATTCAATATTAACAGGTTTTCAAATTCTTTTTCTATCAAATGCTTTATTCTTATTTTATTATCTGTCATTCCTTTTAAAACCGGAATGCTAATTACAATTTGTTCTGGTTTGGCAGCCATCAGTATACCTGCCAATGTTGTTGCCGTACCCGTGGCAGTACAAATATGTGTGTAGCTATTGTCTTTTATTAAATCCATTATTAAAGCTGCACCTTTGGCACCAAGCGAATGGTATCCTCCTTCCGGTATAATTGTACATGCTCCAGCTGATGCTTTAAGGCTGTTTATAAAAACAGGGTCGTCTTTTTGTGCATATTGCTGCCGTGAAATAAACTGTAACTGCATCCCGTCCTGCAGGCATTGTTGCAGCGTAGTTGAAAGCTGTTTGGGCTTTTCGCCCCTTACAATACCAATGCTTTTTAACTGTAAAGCTTTGCATGCATAGGCAGTAGCTGCCAGGTGATTGGAATAGGCACCCCCAAAAGTTAAAATTGTTTTGTGCTCACTTTCTATTGCCTCTTTTAAAAAATAATGCAGTTTAAAAAGTTTGTTGCCCGAAACAAGCGGATGAATTTTATCTAAACGCAATACCGATACACTAACCTGTTTCTCTGTAAACAGGTCATCATGCAGTTCTTCAATATCGGCTCTTGATGTATCAAAAAGCATTTGAATAATAACTTAACGGTTTATACTATTTTTGCCTTGCAAAAATCAGCAAATAATTTTTCAATTGTTAATTTAATTACAGATGCAACCAACCCTTTTAATTTTAGCAGCAGGAATGGCAAGCCGCTACGGAAGTATGAAACAAACCGAAGGTTTTGGCCCCAGTGGCGAAACCATCATGGATTATTCCATTTACGATGCCATCAGGGCTGGTTTTGGCAAAGTGGTTTTTATTATACGTAAAGATTTTGCCGAAAGCTTTAAAGCCAGCTTTGAACCCAAGTTAAAAGGAAAAATAAAAACAGCGTATGTGTATCAGGAAATGGATTCTTATTTGAATGGATTGGAAAAACCTGCCGACAGAACCAAACCCTGGGGCACCGGCCACGCTGTGCTTTGCGCAAAGGAAGTAATTAACGAACCATTTGCTGTAATTAATGCTGATGATTATTATGGTGTGGATGCTTTTGTAAAAGCCGCAGACTTTTTAAATAACCAGTGTAGTGAAAAGCATCATGCTATTATTGGGTACGAGCTGGAAAGAACGCTGAGTGATCATGGATCGGTAAGCAGGGGTGTGTGCCAGGTAGATGATGATTATAATTTGATAAGCATTAAAGAAAGAACAAAAATTTATAAAGAAGATGGCGTTATAACTTATGAAGATGAAACGGGTAAGCATACCGTACTTTCCGATTCAAGTGTATCTATGAATTTCTGGTGCTTTCACCAAAGTTTGTTTGATACAACAGAGCAGTTGTTTCTGGATTTTGTAAAAGCAAATACTGAAAATATTAAAGCCGAATTTTTTATTCCTATTATAGCCGAAGATTTTATGGATAATCAAGGTGGGCATATCAGCGTTATTCCTACTTCATCACAATGGTTTGGTGTAACTTACAAAGAAGATGCACCTGTGGTTAAAGCAAGTGTTGATAAACTGGTTGCCGATGAAGTTTACCCGGCATCACTTTGGCAATAAGAAAAATTATATGCAATAAAAAAGCTGTTGATTCTTCAACAGCTTTTTTATTGTTTTTCCGGGTAATTAGTTTCCAACAACCATAAATACAAAATCTTCCATTTTCTTCACTTGCTGTTCTCTATCCAGTCCTTTTAAACCTGTATTGGTTGGTAATTTTATGGTTAAAGTGTCGCCCTTTTCTTTAAGCGCATCCAGTAATTTGTAAATATTTTTTGATTTAGCTGCATACACAACACCATCTGCTGTTGAATTTTTTGAAGTAATGATGCCGATAATTTCGCCACGCTTATTAAGTACAGGCCCGCCGCTGTTACCGGGGTTTACAGATACCGAAACCTGGTACGCCGTAGAATCGCCATCGTTACCCGATTTGGCACTTACATAACCCTCGCCGTAAACAATTTCATTACGTGGATAGCCCATTGTAAAAATTTGCTCACCCAGGTTTGAATTGTTTTTATTAATAGAATAAGGCAGGTTATAAACTGTTTTAAAAGCGGTATCAGTAATCTTTAAAATGGCCAGATCTGTATTTTGATCTTTATAAATAGCTTGTGCCCTAAAATATTCTCCTTTGTTGTTTTCTACATAAATTGTTTTTAACCGGTTTACCACGTGTGCATTGGTAACGATGTAACCCTTGCCGTCAATTAAAAAACCTGTAGCCCTAAAATCAGGGTTTGGAGCATTATTCGGAACTATTGTTAGTGGGTTACCTTTAAGGGTTTTATCAAGCTGATCAACTTTTTTTGCTGTTTTATCAATCTTGGCCATGAGGTCAGTAATAGCTCCCTTGTCTTCTTTATTTTTATAAGTGCTTATTGATGCTGTTGTAACAATGGAAACTATGCCAGCTATTGAAGCCGCCACTGCAATACTGCGTTTGTATTTTTTCCAAAGGAAAATAACTTTAGCTTTTCCGGTTAATTGTTTTTTGCTGATGATACCTTCATCGGTCAGTTTACTTTCAACTTCATATAAACTGTGTTTAAAGGCTTTTATATTAGCCTGTTTTTCCAGTTCATTAAATAAAAAGGTATGCTCAACCACCAGTTGATCAATCTCCGGATTCTTTTTACGAATTTCTTCAAAAAATATTTTTTCCTGAGATGACATTTCACCCTTCAGATAGCGCTCAACTGTTTCTATCAATAATAATTCATCCATGTTAATTCCCGTTTTTATATTGTGCAAAAAACAGCTTCTTTAGCCGCACCAGGCATTTATATTTCTGGGTTTTGGCATTATCTGCATTGGTATAACCAAAATCTGCCGCTATTTCCTGCATGTTCTTTTTTTGTAAATAATAGGCATCCAATAAACTTTTACAGGGTTCTCCTATTTTATTCATAGCCGCTTCCATTAAAATAAAATCGGCATTGTGTTTTTCGTGCAATTCAAGGTCTTCTTCAACTGCAACTGTTTCCTCTACATTTTCAACCAGGTTGCCATAGCGCTGCAATTGCTGTAATCTTTTTAGCCAAAGCCGCCTGCAAACCGAGTATAAATAAGTTTTCAAAAGGCAATTCAGCTCAAAGTTTCCCGAAACAGCCTTTTCATAAATAACAATCATAGCCTCTTGAAAAATATCCCTTGCCTCGTCGCTGTTTCCGTTGTTGTTAAGTATAAACGACTGGATAACAGGATAGTTATCACGATAAATCGCTTCTACCACCACTCTGTCATTTAAGGCCAAACCTTCCAGCAATTGCTTTTCCTGTTCAAAATTACTCACCTGCTATATAATTAATACGTTTACCTATCATTTGTAACCCAAAACAACGAAAATAAACTTTTTAAAAAAACTTGGGTTACCTTTTATCGTTCTGGGTATAAATATCAAATTATAATTTTAAAATTTAAACAAAACACAAAATGAAAAAAGTAATCTTAGCTTTAGCTATCGTATCTGTATCTTTCGTTGCTTGTAATGATGCTGCAAAGACAGAAGAAAAAACTTCTGACACAACAACTGTAATTACAACACCTGCAGCTGATACTGTTACTGTTGTAAATGACACAACTATTAAAACTACAAGTGATACTTTAAAGAAGTAATTCAATACCGGTTGATCGCTTGTTTTTATGCCGGTACTAAATTTTTTTAATTGACAAGCAATCTGACTTTGCCCCGTTTATTTATAAACGGGGCAATTTTTTGCCATTTAGATGATAAACACTATTTTTGAATTACAAATGACAAACAAAAGCACAAATACCTGGTTTTATTTTAGCTATTATTTTACAAATAGATCGGGGGCATTTGTTATAAACTGAACTTAAACAGACTAACATAAAGACATCCCCCGATAAAATCGGGGGATTTTTAATTTATTATATGACAGTAACAATAATTGGTACGGGGCTTATAGGTTGCTCTTTGGCATACAGGCTGAAGGAAACCGGCTTTGCAAAAAAAATAATTGGTCTTGATAACAAACAGCAAAATGTGCAAACAGCATTGGAACTGGGCTGGATTGATGAAACCATGGATATGGATAGTGCGGTAAAACAAAGTGAACTGATCGTTATAGCCATCCCGGTAGATGCAACACTGGAATTGCTGCCGGGCCTGTTAAGCAAACTTGATAAACAGGTGTTGATGGATGTGGGCTCTACAAAAGAAATTATATGCGGTTCGGTTGTAAACAATTTAAACCGTGGAAGATTTGTGGCAACGCATCCCATGTGGGGAACTGAAAAAGACGGCCCCGAGGCAGTTGTTAAAGATGCTTTTGAAGGAAGGGTAGCTGTTATTTGTGATAAAGATAAAACCGATGCAGATGCTTTGCAGGTGATTGAAAAGTTATACAAAACCATCGGTATGCAGTTGGTTTATATGGAATCCGGTATTCATGATGTGCATGCGGCCTATGTAAGTCATATATCCCATATAGCTTCTTACGCACTCTCCTTAACAGTTTTGGAAAAAGAAAAAGAAGAAGATGCCATTTTTGAACTGGCCAGTGGTGGTTTTGAAAGTACAGTCCGTTTGGCAAAAAGCAACCCGGCCATGTGGGTGCCCATTTTAATGCAAAACAAAGAAAATGTACTGGATGTATTAAATGAACATATTGTGCAATTGAGAAAAATTAAAAGCTGTTTGGAAAAAGATAATTTTACCTACCTGCAGGAGCTGATGGAAAATGCAAATAAAATTAAAAGGATTTTAAAATAAAGCCCCCTAAATCCCCCGAAGGGGGACTTTTAGAGCATTCAAAAACTAACGGAATGATTTATCGTGAAGCAACAATAAGAGATATAGCGCAAATTCAATTTGTTAGAAATGCTGTTAAAGAGAATATGCTATCTGACCCGGCATTGGTGCCTGATAAAGATGTAGAAGAATACATGACCAAAAGAGGAAAAGGTTGGGTTTGTGAAGTTGATAAAAAAATAGCTGGTTTTTCTATTGTTGATTTGGTAGACAATAATGTATGGGCGCTTTTTGTGCATCCAGATTTTGAAGCCATGGGAGTTGGAAAAAAATTGCACCAGATGATGATGGATTGGTATTTTGTTCAAACCAAAGAAAAAATATGGCTGGGCACCGAACCAAAAAGCAGGGCAGAAAAATTTTACAGGATGCAGGGTTGGAAAGAAGTGGGCATTCATGGAAAAGGGGAAATAAAATTTGAAATGGATTTTTTCACATGGTCTAACGCCCTCGTATGACCAGGTGAAAAAATTTAAAAGATATCTATAGTTAAAAACTAAACTAAATTTACAATGCAAACTGAAACACAAACGATGAAAGAATTAATGCAGGAGAAATGGAACAAGCGGCCATTGATCATAAGCGGTCCTTGCAGCGCCGAAACAGAAGATCAAATGGTTGAAACAGCAACACGCCTGGCTAAAACCGGTAAGGTAGATATGCTGCGTGCCGGTATCTGGAAACCCCGTACTAAGCCCGGTTTGTTTGAAGGGAACGGCATTGTTGCTTTACCGTGGCTTGCAAAAGCAAAACATATAACCGGCCTGCCAACAACAGTAGAAGTAGCAACAGGCAAGCATGTGGAAGATGCATTGAAATTTAATGTTGATATGCTTTGGATTGGTGCCAGAACTACGGTAAATCCTTTTAGTGTTCAGGAAGTAGCCGATGCATTGCGTGGTATTGATGTGCCGGTTCTGATAAAAAATCCAGTACACCCCGATCTGGAATTGTGGAGCGGTGCCATGGAGCGTTTACAAAAAGTTGGGGTAATGCAGTTGGGGATGATTCACCGTGGATTTTCATCTTACGGTAATACAGAATTTAGAAATGCACCTATGTGGCATTTGCCCATTGAAATGAAGAGAAGATTTCCGGATATGCCGCTCATTTGTGACCCATCGCATATTTGCGGTAACCGCACATTGTTACAATCTGTTTCGCAAAAAAGTATTGATCTTGATTTTGACGGACTGATGCTGGAAAGCCATATTGACCCGGACAATGCATGGAGTGATGCCAAACAACAGGTAACGCCAGAACGTTTATTGGAAATGCTTACCGACCTGGTTTGGCGCCACGAGAGTACCACCGAGCAGGAATTTATTACAGCCCTTACCACTTTGCGTGAACAGATAAACCAGGTAGATGATGAATTGCTTACCCTGCTGGGGCAGCGTATGAAACTGTCTGATAAAATTGGTGAATACAAAAAAAACAACAACATCACCATTTTACAAACCAACCGGTGGAACGATATTTTAGAAAGAGCTTTTAAAAAAGGAGATGCGCTGGGACTTACAAAAGAATTCATCACAAAATATTTTGATGCGGTTCACTTGGAAAGTATTCAGCACCAGAATAAAATAATGAACTCCTGATTTTTATTTACAGAAATAAACAACATGCACATAGCTGAATATACATTTTCGCAAAAAACAGTAAGCTGTTATTTTGATGCAGATTTTTCTGCTATAAATGAATTGGTAAAAGATGCAAATATTGTGATTGTTACCGATGAAAATGTCTTTGATCAACATGCAGAAAAACTATCCGCTTACCCGGTTATAAAATTTGCCGCAGGTGAGGAGTTTAAAAACCAAAAAACAGTTGATGATATTATTGAGGAGCTGATAAAGTTGGGTGCTCATAAAAACACGATGCTGATTGGCGTTGGCGGCGGTGTAGTAACTGATATTACCGGCTATGTGGCAGCTGTATACATGCGGGGAATAAAATTTGGGTTTGTGCCAACATCCATTTTAGCTATGGTAGATGCAGCCATTGGCGGTAAGAACGGTATTGATGTGGGTGTGTATAAAAATATGGTTGGCACTATCCGCCAGCCTGAATTTATTTTTTACGATTATAATTTTTTAAAAACACTGCCTGTTAAAGAATGGGTAAATGGCTTTGCAGAAGTTATAAAACACGCCTGTATAAAAGATGGGCTGCTGTTTAAAGTGCTTGAAAAATATTCGTTGCACGAATACCAGGCCGACAGTACTTTAATTGCCGACCTGATTGAAAAGAATGTTGAAATAAAAACCGGTATTGTTACCACTGATGAATTTGAAAAAGGGGATAGGAAATTGTTGAATTTTGGCCACACGATTGGCCATGCCATCGAAAACCTGCATGGCATACCCCACGGCCATGCTGTAAGTATTGGTATGATTGCTGCCTGTAATTTATCTGTGCAGCTCAATAATTTTCATGCCGATGATGCGGCAAAAATTGTAAAGCTGCTCACCAGGTATCATTTACCGGTTGATGTGGAAACAGACCATGCAAAAGTATTTGAGGTTTTAAAGATGGATAAGAAAAGAACGGGGGATGGTGTGCAGTTTATTCTTTTAAGCACTATCGGAAAAGCCGAAATAAAATACATCAGTTTATCAGAACTTGAAAAGCATTTTAAAGAAATAGTATAGTGATCGTTACCATTAAGCCTTCTGTTATTTCAGGAAATATTATTGCGCCTGCATCTAAAAGCAGTATGCAAAGGGCATGTGCACTTGCATTGCTGTGCGATGGAGAAACAACCTTACTAAACCCCGCCAAAAGTAATGATGACCTGGCTGCCTTAGATATCATTCAAAAGCTTGGAGCTGAAATTTTGCAAAATGAAGACGGGAGTTTACAAATTAAAAGCTCCAAAGCTTCCCGATTCATCGGGACGGAGGGGGTTATTAACTGCGGCGAAAGCGGCCTCGGCATCCGTATGTTTACACCCATCGCAGCGATATCATCTTCAGCAATTACCATTACCGGAACCGGCAGTTTATTAAAACGGCCCATGCATTTCTTTGATGAGATATTTCCTAAACTGGGTATATCAATTGAATCGAATAAGGGTCATCTGCCCATAAAAGTAAAGGGCCCATTACAGCCTGTTGATATTACCATTGATGGTTCATTAAGTTCACAATTTTTAACCGGGCTTTTAATTGCTTTTGCAAAAGCTGCTGTAAAGCCGGTAACTATTTCTGTAAAAAATTTAAAGAGTAAGCCTTATGTTGATCTTACCTTACAAATGATGAAGCAGTTTGGTTATGAGGTTGAAAATGATAATTATGAAAAGTTCCTGATCAAACCACAAACCACAAACCACAAACCACAAACTTATACCATAGAGGGCGATTGGAGTGGTGCGGCATTTTTATTGGTTGCGGGTGCTGTTGCAGGCGGAATAACAATTAGTGGATTGGATGTTTTTTCAACACAGGCAGATAAGGCCATTTTACAGGCATTGATGGATTGCGGTACAAATAATTCAATTGAAACCGAACAAATAATGGTTAGTTCCCCTTCAGGGGTTAGGGGCCTCAAGGCTTTTCATTTTAATGCAACCGATTGCCCTGATCTGTTTCCCCCATTGGTTGCCCTTGCAGCGTATTGCAATGGTACCACTGTTATCGAAGGTGTTAGCCGCTTGCAGCACAAAGAAAGTAACCGTGCAATTACTTTGCAACAGGAATTTAAAAAAATGGGAATTGAAATAATTTTGCAGGATGATTTGATGATGATAAAAGGTGGCGAAGGAGTGAAAGGCGCAAAAGTGTTTTCTCATCACGATCATCGCATTGCTATGGCATGTGCAGTTGCTGCTTTGCAGGCTGATGGAGAAACAGTGATCGAAGATGCCGAAGCAGTCAATAAATCTTACCCGCAATTTTATGATGATTTGAAATTGCTGAACGCTGCTGTATCTTTACCAATAAACTAATAAACCAATAAACCTTGAATTCATTCGGCCGCATATTTCGTGTACATATTTTTGGCGAATCGCATGGCGATTGTGTGGGAGTAACCATTGATGGTTGCCCGGCAGGCCTGCCATTATCTGTTGAAGATTTTAGTGGCGATATTGAAAGAAGAAAACCCGGTGCCAAAGGAACCACACCAAGAAAAGAAGATGATATACCACAAATTAAAACCGGATTGTATAACGGAAAAACAACCGGCGCACCCATTACCATTTTATTTGAAAATAATAATACCCGCAGCGGCGATTATGAAAAACAGCGGGCAGTGCCCCGGCCTGGCCATGCCGATTTTGTAGCATCGGCTAAGTTTGGGGGCAACGAGGATTACCGTGGTAGCGGGCATTTTAGCGGAAGATTGACAGTTTGTTTAGTAGCTGCTGGAGTGGTGGCAAAGCGCCTCCTCCTAACCTCCTCCAGAGGAGGAACAATTGTGCAATCTGTTATAAGCGAAATTGGTGGAGAAGCTGATCTGGAAAAAGGCTTAC
Source organism: Chitinophagaceae bacterium (assembly GCA_043752185.1). Taxonomy (GTDB): domain Bacteria; phylum Bacteroidota; class Bacteroidia; order Chitinophagales; family Chitinophagaceae; genus Ferruginibacter. Next base: position 16,272 of record JAYUZB010000079.1, on the reverse strand, counting down.
AGAAAGCCATTGATGCAAAAGACAGCATTGGCGGCATTATTGAATGTAAAGTAAGCGGTCTACCTGTTGGATTAGGAGAGCCATTCTTTGACTCTGCCGAGTCATTAATAAGCCATGCAGTATTTGCCATACCAGCTGTAAAAGGAATAGAATTTGGAACCGGCTTTGCAGCAGCAAAAATGTTTGGAAGCCAACATAACGATTCTATTGAAGACAAAACCGGAAAAACATTTACCAATCATGCAGGAGGAATTGTTGGCGGTATAACCAATGGCAACGAGTTGGTTTTTCGCATTGCTATCAAACCAACTTCATCAACGCCCATTGAGCAGCAGACTTTAAATATTGAAACCAATACTGTGGAAGGCTTTTCTGTAAAAGGCCGTCACGATCTCTGCATCGCCTTGCGTGTGCCGGTTATTTTAGAAGCAGTAACTGCTTTTACTTTAGTTGACCTCATGCTGCTGGAACAAAAAATTTCACGAATTATCAATTAGTCAAGCAAACGCCTGTGGTAATTGATTTGTCCCAGGTGGTAACTTAAATGAGCATACAAATGCATCAGCATATGCATGTTGCTTACAGTTGTTCCATGCTTCTCCAATGGAAAATCTTTTTCCATATCGGCATCAGATAATTTAGAAAATGTATTTTTCACAACTAATATGCAGTTGGCAATATTTATCACCAGGTCCTGGCGGGGAATATTTTTTAAATTGAATTCATCGTCTCTATGCCTTACATAGCCCGAGTTTCCCAATGTGGCACCAATAAAATGGTTTAGGTTACCAACCAGGTGCAGGCATAAATTCCCTGCAGTATTGCTGATGCCTTCCTTTAAAACCCACAGGTTATTTTCATCTTTGTATAATTCAATTTCATTTTTTAGCTTTTCAAGGTCTCTTTCAAAAAGCTCAATCAGTGTGTTGGTTATCATATTTTTTGTTTATTTTTTTATGTATTCCAAACAATATAAAAACTTGTCAACAAATTAACAGCAAATGAAAACGAAGTATTATCTTGTTAATAAGTATCAGCCTCATTGGTTATCCGTCTTGAAAATATAGTATTAAGTTACAAATATTTAACCCGATTTATGTTTTACGCACTAAGCCAATTCCGGTATTTTGCAATTGGTATTATTTTTCTGGCCGTGTCATGCACCAATCGCAGCAAGGGTGAAAATAAAAATATAATTACCAACCCCAATGCCATGAATGAAGCAGTGGCTGACCAGATAAAAGCCGCATTAGATAAAGCTTCGGCAAATGCGGGAAAAATTGATGACAGTACTCAGATAGCTTTATACCAGATTGTTGAGCAGTTTTATAAAAAGGATGACTACAAACCTGTTTGGAGCAGTGCAGAGAAATGGCAGCCATTTACTGATTCTTTGTACATGTTTATTACGAATGCAGAAAACGAAGGGCTTTTTCCCAATGATTATCATTTCAATCTTTTAAAAGTATTAAAGGATACATTAGACAGAGATTCGATTGCACGCATGAATGTAAATTTCTGGACAAAAGCTGAACTATTGCTTACTGACGGATTCATGCATATTATTAAAGACCTGAAGCAGGGCAGGTTGCAGCCCGACAGTTTATCATTGAACAAAGATTCAATATTGGTTAATAAATTTTTTATCGCCACATTCAATGAACTGTTGGAGAAAAAAGATTTTAGCGGATTGCTCAATTCACTTCAACCCAAACATAAAAATTACTGGGAGCTTAAGAAGGGGATTAAAAAATTTGTAGACAGTATGGACAGGCGGGTTTTTACACACATTGTATATCCATTTAAAAGAGGCGATGCAAAAGATTCACTTTATTTTATTAAACTTTTACAAAAAAGACTGGCAGAAAGTAATTGCTTATCTCCCGGCATAAAGCTACCCGATTCTGCAGCTTTTGCAACTGCCATAAAAAAATACCAGGCACAAAAAGGGCTTAAGGCAGATGGAAAATACGGTAAAAATATAATTGCTGCACTCAACAGTAATGATGTAGAAAAATTTAAAAGAATAGCAATTACATTGGACAGGTACAAACAATTGCCTGCAAAGATGCCGAACACTTATATCTGGGTTAATTTACCGGGGTATTACCTGCATTTGATAAATGCTGATACGGTTGTGTTTGAATCGAAAGTAATTTGCGGCAAGCCGGAAACCAGAACGCCTTTGCTTACCTCCGAAATTTCGGATATCATCACTTATCCTACCTGGACGGTGCCTAACAGCATTATTGTAAAACAATATTTGCCTAAACTTAAAAATAATCCGAATTATATTTCAAGGCTGGGGTTAAAATTGATGAATAACAAAGGCGAAGTAATAAATCCCGGCTCGGTTAACTGGAGTAAATATTCACGGGGCATTCCATACAGGGTAGTTCAGGCCAGTGGCGATAACAATTCGCTGGGTGTTATCAAATTTAATTTCGATAATCCTTATGCTGTTTATTTGCATGATACCAACCAGCGTTATCTTTTTAAAAATGCATCACGTGCATTAAGCCATGGTTGTGTACGTGTGCAGGAATGGGAAAAACTGGCTTATTATATTGCCGGTAACGACAGCATCTTAAGCAAAAAAAGAGATTCGTTAAAATATACTGCAGATTCAATCAGAAGCTGGATAGCCCAAAAAGAACGTCACCAGATTGATGTTAAAAATCACATTCCATTGTATATCCGTTATTTTTCCTGCGAAGGGAAAAAAGGAAAAGTAATATTTTATGAAGATATTTATGGCGAAGACAGACAGCTGATGGAAAAATATTTTGCAAAGAAGTGACAACTTTTTAAACTGAAACACTACCAAAAACTGCGAATAACTAATTTATATTATCTTTAAAAATGTGCATGAAAGTAATATCCAATAAATATAGATTGGCAGTTCATATTTTTATAGTGATCTTTTTTGTTTTTACTATGCTTCCTTCATCTGCAAATGCACAAAAAAAAGATAAAGTAATTAAAGAGCATACTAAAAAAACAACCCGTACCTTTTACGGGCAGGCCAGTTTTTATGCCAATAAATTTAATGGAAGGCGTACTGCAAGTGGTGAAAAATTTGATCAGAAAAAATTTACCTGTGCCTGTAATGTGTTACCGTTGGGTACCTGGGTTAAAATAACCAACTTACGCAACAAGCGCACGGTGATTGTGAAAGTGAACGATCGTATTCACCCAAAAATGCGAAGGGTTGTAGATTTATCAAGAGCTGCGGCTCAAAAACTTGGCTATATCTCAAGCGGTCTTACCCGTGTAAAAGTGGAGGTGGTGGATAAAAAGTCAATTCCCCGCTAATAGTATGTGCTATTTTTGCCATATAGATCGATTTTGGGGGATAATATAGTTGTAATAATATTTTATGTTTTGAAGTTAAGCAGCTATTTTTGTTGCGATTTAGAAAATTAACTATTATGAAGAAAATCTTATTAGCATTTATAGGCCTCGGCCTGGTTGTTTCATCTTTCGGACAAGGTGAATACAAAAAAAGACCATCATTTGGAATTCATTTTGTTTTAAATGATTTCAAATCTGCAGCAAGTGTTCGTTCAGTTGGTTTAGCAAATACAATCAACTCAAATAAATGGCATAAAACCAATCAAATGACTGCCGGCCTGGCAATCAGTTATTTGCAGGGTTTAAATAACAATCTTGATTTTGTTGGTACTCTTTCTGGATCTTTTCTAAAATATCCCAATTCAAAAACAATAACTTCCGAACCGCTTTTATTGCTTGAAGGAGCAGCCACGCTTAATTTAAAATTATTGCCTGATAATTATATTCTCAATCCTTTTCTTACTGCAGGTATTGGCGGCTCAAAATTTGGTGGCTACTACTCAGCATTTATGCCTTTTGGTATTGGTGCCCAGGTAAAAGTTGTTGATGAAGTTTATATTTTGCTTAATTCGCAGTACCGTGTACCGGTTACAGAAAATTCATCTTATCATTTTTATCATAGCATTGGTGTAGCTGCCAACCTGTTTAAAAAGCCAGAGCCACCAGCTCCGGTTGTAATTCCTATTCCGGTTGTAGAGCCTCCAAAAGACAGAGATGGCGATGGTATACTGGATTCGCTTGATAGATGCCCCGATGTGGCTGGCCTTGCTGCTTTACAAGGTTGCCCCGACAGAGATGGCGATGGTATTACAGACGCAGAAGATAAATGCCCCGATGTGCCAGGTTTTGCCCGTTACCAGGGTTGCCCAATACCAGATACAGATAAAGATGGCATTAATGATGAATTAGATAAGTGTCCAACTGTACCAGGTGTGGCACGTTACCAGGGTTGCCCAATTCCAGACACAGATGGTGATGGTGTAAATGATGAAGAAGATAAATGTATCAACGAGAAAGGGCCAGCTTCTAATTTTGGTTGTCCCGTTATCAGCGAAGAAATAATTAAGCGTGTTAATCTGGCTGCAAAAAATGTATTCTTTGCAACAGCAAGCGATAAATTATTAAAGCAATCTAATAAAAGGTTAGATGATGTAGTTTCTATCCTGAACGAAAACACAACTTACAAAGTACAGATTGATGGCCATACAGATGAACAGGGTAAAGATGAATACAACCTTGACCTGTCTAACAGAAGGGCTGCTTCGGTAAAAGCATACTTAGCTAGTAAAGGCATTGCCGAAGGCCGCTTAAGCTCTACAGGTTATGGCGAAACAAAACCAGTTGCTGATAACAAAACAGCAAAAGGCCGTGCCCAAAACAGAAGAGTTGAAATGACATTGAGCAATTATTAATAGTTTTAAAAAGATATAAGGCAAATCCCTCTGAGCAATTGGAGGGATTTTTGTTTTATAAAACTGCTGGATACCTCAATATTTAAATAATTGTAATTTTTTGTTATTAAATAAGATACCTATAACCGGGTAGCGTATTTTGCAATAGATTCATTAAACAAAACTACCTACCTGTGCAAAAAACTAAATTTATACTTTACTGCTTTGTCTTGCTTACAGCATCTAAATCATTTGAAGCTAGGGCCCAAAATATCGAAAACAGTATCAATCTTTATGGAACTAATTTTCCGCAGGAAAAAATTCATATTCATTTTGACAAGGAATCTTATATGCCGGGCGAAACTATTTGGTTTAAAGCCTATCTGTTTGAAGAAAATTTACCGTCGGAACGCAGTACCAATTTTTATGCAGCCTTGTATGATGAGCAGGGAAAGCTGGTACAGCAAATGATAAGTCCTGTATTTAAAGGTAGTAGTGACGGGCATTTTGTTATACCCGAAAGTTTAAAGGCTTCGCAATTAATATGCAGAGCCTATACCAGTTGGATGCTGAATTTTGATACCAGCATGCTATTTAGCCGTGCCATAAAAATAATAAGTAATAAAAATCAGGCAACCATTGCACCAGCAAATAAAACAGTAAGCCTACAGTTTTTTCCTGAAGGTGGAGATATTATTGAAGGTGTTGTTAATACAGTTGCATTTAAGGCCAATTATAACAACGGCTTACCCTTTTTTATTGATGGTGTAATAAAAAAGCAGGAAACCGGAGAAGTAATGATGCCATTAACGGCACTGCATGATGGGATGGGTAAATTTGATCTTGATTTTGAATCGGGAGCTAAATATTATGCAGAGTGGCTTGATAATAATAGTGTAAAACAGCAAACCATGCTGCCTGATGCAAAGCCAAAGGGGGTTTCGTTAAAACTTACTATACAAAAAGACAAATTATATTTCAACCTGCTTAACAAAACCGGAACTGATTCTTTGCATGTATTAATGCACATCTACCAAAAAGTGTTTTATAAAACAAATCTGGCTGTTCAAACAACCGAACCATATACAGGTGTTGTGCCTATCACAGGCCTGCCATCGGGTGCTATGCAGCTTACTGTTTTTGATGCTGCCTGGAAGCCTGTTGCAGAACGGGTTGCATTTATCAATAATAATAATTTTACAGTAAATGCGGCTTTAAATACAAAGGAAATAAGTACACAAAAAAGAGGAAAAAATATTATTGAAATTTTAGTGGCAGATACCGTATCAGCAAATATGTCGTTGAGTATTTCGGATGCAGACATGAACAACGAAACAGCTACCAATACAATTGTAAGTGATTTTTTACTGAAAGGTGATCTTAAAGGTTACATACATAATCCTGGGTTTTATTTTACCAATATTACTGATGCGGTATTAAAAAGCAAACTTGATCTTGTAATGCTTACCAATGGCTGGCGCAGGTATAACTGGACAGATGTGTTTGTACAGAAAATGCCAATCATAAAAAATACTGCAGATGATTACCTGGCTGTTTACGGGCAAGTGGCTAAAGAAGCAATGGATAAACTGGAAAAAGACGAGCCTGTAAACCTGATTGTAAAAACCATTGATAGTGTAAATAATTTTTACTCGGCAATGCCTCAAAAATCGGGCGTAATAAAACAAAGCGGTTTAATATTTTATGATTCCGCAAGGGTTTATTTTACTTTCAATAAATCTAAACTGTTAAATAAGCAGATGACTTTCAGTAAATCTAATTCTACACTTAATCAACCGCTCACTATCAATAATTTTAATAATTATCTTTTAGCCGATACTACCGGAACTAACCTTAACCAAAATACATCGCTTTTTAACTATTATAAAAACAATAACGGCATCAGCTTATTCAATAATGAAAAAACAATAGAAGGCGTGGTTGTAAAAACAGGAAGGGGACGAAACTGGAAAAACAATCCGATGCTAAAGCTTGAAGAAAAATATGTTTCAGGTATGTTTACAGGAGGCGCCAATTCATTTTCAATGGATGTGCTTCATGATGAAAAAGCATGGGCAAAGCTGGACTTTTTCAATTATATCCGAACCATGGTACCGGGGCTGTTTATAGGAAGTCCCAATGCAGCATCGGGCAGGTCGTTAACATATTCGGGTTTACCTGTTTTGGTTTATATTGATGAGCATGAAATGACAACAGGCGATTTGGAAATGTTAAGCCTTACACAAATTGCATACATTAAAATGATACCCAATTTTTCGGGCAGGGGAGCTGATGCCGGCGGAAGGTCTATAAACCCTGCTATTTCTGTTTATACCCGTAAAGGCGATGACCTGATAGACCGCAGCCCAAAAGAAACAGATTTGAATATGGTAAAAGTTGCAGGCTATTCGCCCATTAAGGAATTTTATTCGCCCGATTATTCGCAAAGCAATACAAGCGGTGGTACCGATGCAAGAACAACTTTATTGTGGATGCCGTATATCTTAACCGACAAAGCAAACCGTAAGGTGCCGGTTACATTTTACAATAACGATTTTACCAAAAAGATGCGGATTGTTTTGGAAGGTATAAATGATGAGGGAAAAATGATACGGATTGAAAAGATTGTAGAATAATATTTCCGGTGAGCTTACGGTTTTAAGATAGCTCACCGGAAAATACTAATAATCATTTAACGGCTTTGGCTTCACCGGTTTTTTAGTTTTATCTTCTGCAGGTTTTTGAAGCGGTTGTATTAGCTTCTTTTCTTCGGGCTTTTTATCATTTGCCTTTTTAGATTTTCCGGTATCGGGTAAAGCTGCAGGAATCTCGCTTTCAATTTTAATGCCTTCAATCGGTTTTTCATCTGCAGGTACAGGCGCATTAAAAAAATCATCGGCATTGCCATTGCCTTCATCAATAGTGGTGCTATCACCTTGCTTAAAATATCTGTCCATGTTTACATCAGCAAAAATGGGGTCATTAGCTAACTCAGCTGGTTTTTCAAATTTGGTTATCTTACCATACCCTAGTTTTTTATCGGCATATACTTTACTCATAAAAATACCCCAGCCCGGCGCCGACATCTCGGCACCACCCGCCGTACCGGAATAGATTTGTATGAAGGGATCATCGCAACCAACCCATGTACCGGCCAGTAGTTCGGGTGTATAACCAATAAACCAGCCATCGGCATTGTTATTGGTAGTACCGGTTTTTCCGGCTTTTTCAACCGGTATATTATAGCTGTTTAGCCTTCTTCCGGTACCAAATTTTATTACGCCCTGCATCAAAGTTGCCATGGTGTAAGCATCCGATTCGGCAATTACCTGTTTTGTAGCAGAGGCAAATTCTTCCAGCATATTACCACTCTTATCCTCAATGCGGTTCATAAGTATAGGCTCGGTATTTAAACCTTTATTGGGGAACATGGTATAGCCCTGCAACATTTCCATCAGCGGTATTTCGGCAGCGCCCAATGCAATTGAATAGTAGGGTGGCACCTTGGTGGTAATACCACAGGTTTGTATAAATTCTATGGTTCTTTTTACGCCTACCTGACCTATCAAACGCCAGGCTGCAATATTTTTTGAGTGGGCCAAACAATAGGCAACTGTACCTGCGCCGCCCGATATGGTTTTACCTCCAAGTGTTAACGCACCTCCCGGAATAACTGTTTCAGGAGTATAACCGGCTTCATCAATAGCTAACGTGTACACAAAGGGTTTAAAAGTAGATCCTACCTGCCTCATTTGTGTGACGTGGTCGTACTTAAACCACTTAAAATCTATACCGCCAACCCAGCATTTAACTTCGCCTGTATGAGGGTCCATGGCTGCAAAATTGGTTTGTAATATTTGCTTGTGGTATTTAATGGAGTCGAAAGGAGTTAGCACAGTATCCTTTACTCTTTTTGCATTCCAGGCAAATACTTTCATTTTTACCGGGATGTAAAATGTCTTTTTTATATCTTCTTCCGATACCCCATCTTCTTTCATGCTCTTCCACCGGTCGGTGTATTTAAATGCTGCTTCAACAATATTATCATGTCCCTTCCACATCCTTTTTCCACTGTTTTTCATTATCCAGTCCAGCTTCTTTTGAATAACCGGCATGTGCTGTACAACCGCTTCCTCGGCATACCGCTGCATGCGTGAGTCAATGGTGGTATATATTTTCAAACCATCCCTGTACAGGTTGTAAGGCTCACCGGTTTTTGGGTTTTCATGTTTTTTGCACCAGGCTTTTAGTTTATCGGCTAGCACGGTACGGAAGTAAGGAGCTATCCCTATATTTTCATCAATTTTTTTGTAATTGGTAATTAAAGGTTTTGCTTTTAGTCTTGCAGCTTCGGCTTCGGTTAAAAATTGTTGCTTACAAACAGTCATCTGGTTTATTACAGTATTTCTCCTGTCAATGGAAGCTTTGGGGTAACCAATGGGATTGTAAATAAATCCTTTCAACATGCCAATCAATACGGCTGCTTCTTCAATTTTTAAATCCTTTGGTTCTTTTTGAAAATAAGTACGTGCGGCATTGCGTATGCCGTATACATTACCCCACGGAGCCCTGTTTAGGTAAAGTGTTATGATCTCCTCCTTGGTAAAATTTCTTTCCAGTTTAACTGCCACAATCCATTCTTTTATTTTTTGAACTCCTCTCTTAATGACATTACCTCGTCCCTGGCCCAACATTAACTTAGCTACCTGTTGCGTAATGGTACTACCGCCACCATCCTTACCCAGCGTAAGCACAGCACGTAAAAAGGCTTTTGCATCTATACCGGAGTGATCATAAAAACGTTCATCTTCTGTAGCAATTAAAGCATTAATTGCATTGGGTGATATCTCATTGTATTTTACTTCACTTCTGTTCTCTGTATAATATTTTCCCATCAGTATACCATCGCTTGAATATACTTCACTGGCCAGGTCAGCTTCGGGATTTTGTAACTGCTCTACAGAAGGCATTTTGCCAAACACGCCAAAATTGGCAAGGGTAAACATGAGTATGACGAAAATAAATCCACCAATAAATACCCGCCATAAAATTTTAACTGAACGCTTCATGTATAAATTATTTGAAAGTAATGGTATAGACAGTTGCCATAAAAATTCTTCAAAACTAATTAAAGCAATTAAAACAGTTTAACTGTTGTTGTTAAAACCTGTTGGGAAACTGAGTATTTAACAGGGCTTTATAACCTGCTATATTTTTATTGGTTTTAAGTAACTGCAGATTTGCTTCTGTAATAATTAAAAAAGAATACTTATTGGCTGGTAGCCAGGATATTTCGGAAGCAGCATCCTTTTTTATTTTGGTATAATAAACTAATGCAGCTGCTGCATCCGGGAAAGATGTGATCACCAGTAAATTATTATCTGCATCCAATACATCTTTGCTGATGTTGATGGTTTGGCCATAAAAATTTTCTCTGTTATACCTGATGAATGCATTGCGGGCTTCGGTTATATACACCTGGTCTACTTTATTTAAAACCATTAATACATGATGGGGTGCATTAACCGCCATTACAAATGGCCCGCTGGTTAATGGTGGTGCAACTTTTGCCACGGTATCTTTTACAATAACCGGTGGAGCTATCGGTTTGGTAACTGCTTTTGGAGTAACTGGTGCATTTAGCTGATTTTCTTCTGCTCTTGTAACTTCCAGGCTGGTCAGGTATTTTTCAATTTCGGCCCTTCTTTTCAGCACATCAATCATGGTTTCTGCTTTTTCTTTAAGCGGAGATGTTGGGTTATTGCTGATGATCAGTTGCAGCCCTTTTATGGCAGCACTGTCATCCCTGTTTTTTACATGATGCAATGCTTCAATGTACAGCAATTGAGGTGTCCAGTAATTTACACCATACAGGCTGTCGGCTTTTTTCTTTTCGGCCATTGCTTTTTCAAAATCACCTTCAATAAACAGGTTGTAAATATCCTCGTATAATTTAGTTGCTTCGGGGTTTTGTGTTTTTGGATTTAATGCCGAAGGGTTATTAAGTTTATTACCTGCAACTGTGTTGGCATAATTACGGTTCAGTAAATCTTTGTAATAAGCTGCTTTATCTTTCAGTCCTAGTTTTGTATAACAGAAATAAAGATTAAGGTATACATCGCCATCCAGCAAACGGTTGGGAAAGCGTTTTAAATAATCTTCGTAGGTATCTGCGGCCAACTGATATTCTTCCAAATCGTTTTGATAGGCTTGTGCCAGTATAATCATATTTACTGCAATTACATCATTGCTTTCTTTAATTTTTTCTTCGGTTAAAGGCAAATCTTTCAGTAATGCGTCGTATGTAATTTCTTCCTCAGGAGCCTTGGTGGCGCCACTGCCAGCATTTTTCCCACCAGCCTTCGTGTCGCCTTTATCACCCACTGCTGGCGTAGTTGTATTATTAATAGCTAATTCTGCAGCAGCTTTGCGCCGCCAGTTATCAATGTTTACTCTTTTACCCCACCTGCTTTTAAAGTCGCTGAAACCTCTTGATTTTAGTGAATTATTATTGAAGTACCATTCGCCTTTGGTGTTGCCGGCAAAAAGGTCAACAGGTTGCTGGTTGTTATTATTGAAGGGAGAGAGGTCGCCACCACCTCCACCACCGGCATTGCCATCATCTTTGTAACCTTTTTCCTTACGGGCTTTACGTAATAATTTTTTAAGAAACTCATCCCTTGCTCCAGCAGGCATTAAAGCAATCCGCTGCACACTGTCTTCTTTTTCAATGGCCGTGATGGCATTAGCTATTTTAATTAATGCTTCTTTTCTTTGCTGAACTGCAGCAATCTGTAAATTTAAAAGAGAGTCGGAACCATTTTGCAGGCTATCGTACATGGCTGCGGCAAGCCTGTATTGCTTGCGGCTGTAGGCAATATCGCCCAGTTTAAGAAATGCCCTGTTTTTATAGTTGATGTTGTTCTCGTTATATTTCAGGCTTTTGTTGAAAAAAGTTATGGCAGCATTTGTATCTGGTTTCTGCAGCGATAAATCACCTGCTGAATAATACACAATGTCGCGGAAAGCTTCATACTTATCACGTCTTCCCATTTTTGCCAGGTTATCAATTGCCTTATCAAGCTCTTTGGGGTTGCCGCTTGTCCGCAGCATTTTTGCATCGTTCAACCTGGCATAAATATCCATCAACGGATCAACGGTATGTTTGGAAGCTTTGTCGTAATAGGAAGATGCTTTATCAAAATTGCCGTTCTTTTCGTACAGCTGCGCCAGTAAAAACTCCCAGCGTGACTGGTCCTGTTTATTATCAGCAGTGCTTAAAGCTTTTTCAAGATGTTTTGCAGTACTATCGTAAAAGCCCTGTTTAAAAAACCAGTATGCATTTACTTCGGCCAGATCGTTGCGTAATCTTTTTGGCAAATTAGGGTCTACCTGTAATGTGTTTATAAGGCCGCCCGATTCGGCAAATTCGTTCTGCTCGATTAAAGTACGTGCCAGCCAGAGTATAGCATCGTTGCGGCTGGGCGGCAGTGCAGTAAGCTTTTGTAAAACATTCCGCTTTTCTTTATTGGCAATTGAAATGGAGTTGGTGCCAACTATACGGTCATCATCATCATTTTTTCTTTTACGTGGAAAAAGATTGTAATTGATAAATTGAAAAGTCATTAAAGCCGAATCAAAATCTTTGCGAAAATAATAGGCTTTACCTATAAGCATGTACATATTATCAATCCAGTCATTACGCAAATCATGCAATAAAATGCCTGCGGTTGATGTGTAGATAACTGAGTCAAGTTCGGTCTTTTGAGAAGAAGTGTTTTCCAGCGTGTAGGGATAAAATGCCAGCATGTTTGTATAATCATCTTTTAAACTAAGCTTGGCCCGGTCAATGACTGTGTTTACCCTGTTGTTGGCATTAAAGTAATAATTGAAGTGTGTTATATTGTTTTGATAAATATTTCTGGGTACAGTAAATTTTTTATCGGCAGTTTTTTCTGATCCTAATTTTTTGTTCTCAAATTTTTCGGGTTTCTTTTGTTTACCAAATGGCTCAAAGGTCCAGCTTGGTTGGGCTATTACAGGGATAGAAAATCCAAGCAATATCAAAAAAATAAACAACGGGCTTTTAGTTCTCTTCAGCATGAATCAATAGGTTGAATAACGGGGCTAAATATCGGTTATTTTTGGTAATAACAGCTTATAGTGGCGCCGATTTAATTTAGTTTAACTAAATATTTAATTGGGTGTAGCAACAAATTAAATTGGTGGCCACTAATTACACGAATTAATACGCATATTCGTGTTGATTAGTGTAATTCGTGGCAAAGGAAAAAATGCAAAGCAGTTTCAAAGTTCAATTAGTTTGTATAAGTAGTTGATTCAGCCTTTTAGCCTTTTTTAGATTGCTTTTTCGTCTGCATTTGTTAATTTTAAAGTTCAACAAAAAAATATGGCAAAACTTGATGCCAACAGTACGCTAAAACGATTAAGAAACCGTTACAGGCTGGTGGTTATGAATGAAGATACCTATGAAGAGGTAGTAAAATTTAAACTTAGCCGTTTGAGTGTTTATATATTTTTAAGTACTGTTTTTGTTGTTTTGGTGGGCTTAATTATTGCGTTACTGGTTTTTACCCCGTTAAAATATTATTTGCCGGGTACCGGCTATGGAAATGTGAAACAGATGAGGGAGTATAAAGAGCTTACGATGAGAACCGATTCGATAGAGAAGGATATTCGTTTTAAGCAGAAATATTACGACGATCTGCATAAAGTACTAAAAGGGAATCTTCCGGTTTTGGATACCAACAAACTGGATTTACCAAAGGTGGAGCGCATGAAAGAGTAATTTTTTTAGAACTAAAACCTAAGCTATATGTTTAATTCAAAATCCAAGTCATCTTTTGATGCAAATCCGGGTAATACCAGTACCATGATTGGTGCCGGCACCACCATTACCGGCGATATGGAGAGTAATGGTGATATACGTATTGATGGTATATTAAAAGGCAACCTAAAAGGAAAGGCAAAGATTATTATTGGTGCTGATGGGGTTGTAGAAGGTAATATAGAAGGCCTGCAGGCAGATATTATGGGCCATGTAACGGGTACTATTAAAGTACAGGAACTTTTGTTTCTGCATGGTAAAACCCAGGTGAACGGCGATATTTATGCCGGAAAACTACAGATAGAACCTACGGCTGTATTCAACGGTAACTGCCATATGGGTGCCAATGTAGTTGAACTTAAAAAAGAAGTGGCCAACGCCATCAATCTTTAAAAAATAGTTAATGAACATGAGTTTTAAAGCAGTACTTCCGCTGGTTATTACATTTTTGATTTTAACCGCCATCATTTTTGCAGGCAATATATTTTATAAAGAAAAAGGAATTGATTACATGGTGCTGATGGGTGGCAACTGCCTGTTTTTCCTAGTCAGCCTTTTTGTTTTTAGGATGCAGTTTAATGCCATGTACAATAGCAACCCCAATGTTTTTATACGCAGCGTTATGGGCGGTATGATCATTAAAGTGTTTGCCTGTGTAATTGCGGTAGTGGCTTATTATTTTATAAGCAAGGGGGCATTTAATAAACCAGCTGTATATGCATCTATGGTTATTTACATTGTGTACCTGGTGGTAGAAGTAAGAACCATTATGAAACTGAACCAAACAAAAAATGCCTAAGCAGGAAGCCCCGCTTTTACAGTTACAGGATTATTTGCCCGATGGAAGTTTTGACAAAGTGCTTTACTACCTGCAGCACCATAAAGTACATCTTACCATCAGCCGCAAAAGGCAAAGTATACTGGGCGATTACCGCCATGCACATACCGATAAAAATCACCGCATCAGTGTTAATGGCAATCTTAATAAATATGCATTTCTCATTACTTTATTACACGAACTGGCGCATCTTTTCACCTATGAGAAATACGGCCATCGTGTGCAGGCCCATGGCAGGGAATGGAAAGATGAGTTTGGGAAAATACTGGCAGAATTTTTATTGAAGAAAATATTTCCGGCAGATATAGAAAAGGCTTTGTACAATACCCTGCGTAACCCTGCTGCCAGCAGTTGTGGCGATGAGAAGCTGTTAAGGGTGTTGCATAATTACGATGAGAAACCAGCCGGCGTTCATCTAGTTGAGCAATTACCTGAAGGAACTTTGTTTGCAATTAAAGGCGGACGCATTTTTAAAAAAGGCGAAAAAATAAGAAAGCGGTTTAAGTGCGTGGAGGTGAAGACAGGGAAGTTTTATTTGTTTAGTGCGGTGTATGAGGTGGAACTGGTGTAATTCTATTCTTTATAATTCTTTTATCATCCACACATCGCAACCGGTATGCCCGCTGCTGCCTTGCGCAGCCGGTAAATAAGTAAAACCCAGTTTTTCATACATCGGTATGGCAATGGTTAATTCAGGCATGGTTTCTAAGTACATTTTTTTATATCCCAGTTCTTTGGCAGCGGCTAAACATTTTTGTAACAAAATTTTTCCCAAGCCTTTGCCACGGGCTTTGGATGATAAATACAATTTCACCAGTTCGCAAGTGCCTTCGGGTAAATTTGCAGTTGGGTAAATGCCACTGCCGCCCATAATTTCTCCATCCAGTTCTGCTACAAAATAAATACTGCCATCAGTTTTAAAAACATCAGATAAATGATCGGTTGTTTCATCAAAATAAACAGTGCCGGGTTTATTGGCCTTAAATTCTGCGAGTGTATCCCTAATGATTGTTGCCAATGCTTTATTATCACCTGGTTCAATGGTTCTAATTAAAATGTCCTGCATATTTAAAAAATATTGTTCATTCAAACCTAAGTAATTTTTTAAAATATTGAACAAGATTAGTACTTGGTTGTTGACCAATTGTCATAACAACATAAAATAAATCATTTAGTTAATTCGGTTTAGCAAAAATCAATTATTTTCGATAATCTTTTAACAAACAGAAACTTGCCTGATACATTAAAATATAGTGAAGAGGAATTGGTGATGCTGCTGCAAAGCAAGGATCAGCAGGCGTTTTCGTATCTGTACGATAATTATTCGGCTGCTTTGAACGGTATTATTTACCGGATGGTTGAAAACCGTGAGCTGGCCGAAGATATTTTGCAGGAAGCTTTTGTAAAGATCTGGAACAATTTCTCCAGCTATGATACCGGCAAGGGCCGATTATTTACCTGGATGCTGAATATTACCCGTAACCTTACTATTGATACATTACGTAGTAAAGGCTATAAAAAACAAGGTAAAATCTCTACAGATGAAAACTCCGTAAGTAATTTAACCGACGATGGGAAAGTGGCAGAACGCTTTGATGCAATGGGTATAAGAAAACAACTGGTAAACTTAAAACCCGAACAGCGAAGTATTATTGATCTGGCATATTTTAACGGCTATACACAAGACGAAATTTCAAAAGAAATGGGAATACCTTTGGGTACGGTTAAAACGAGGATGAGGGCGGCTATTATTGAATTAAGAAAAATGTTAGCATACAATTAAATTGAACGCACAGGAAATCATATCATCAGGCATTTTGGAGCTCTACAGCATGGGGCTT